>JAIMBB010000166.1 GCA_023511655.1 Anaerolineae bacterium | reverse complement strand
GACCGGGTGGAATGGGTGGGAGCTTAAATGCGCCGCCCGAGTACGTCGCCGGCGGCGCGACGCTTACGCTGAACGGCGAGAGGTTCACCGGCAGCGTCGTCGAGTAGGCCGTGCCGTTGCCCGTGTTGGTGATCGGAACGGTAAAGACGCTGCTCGCACCGCAATAATCCACGCTGAAGGTGGGCAATGCGTAATCGAGCTCAGGGAAGCGCGGCATCAAATCTATCGAGGCCCTGGCGGTTTGCGGCGTCTGACAGGTCTGTCCGGCGCAGCCCCATGTGGCAATGACTTGATTGTCCAGGCCACTACAGGCCGCTACCAGCGCCGAAACGGTGAAGGAGGCCGATTGCCCGACCGGGATCGAGACAAGCGTGGTGGACGTCAAACCGCCGACGTACTGCAGGCCCGGCCCAAGGGTATCGGTGATAGCGACGTTATAGACCGCGCCATAGCCGGTGTTATCCACATGCACCGTCCAGGTTACCACATCGCCGACTGCTGCGGCGATGACCGACGGCGTCTTGCGCACAGTGATGGCACCGGGGTTGACGAGGTACTCGGCGAACTTGGTGATCGGAACGTAGTCGTCCTGGGTCAGGGTGATCACCGCCTGGCCAGACACGGCACTGCACGTGGACGTGAAGACCGCCGTGCGCGTGATCACCTGGTTTGGCAGCACGGTGCCGACGTTGAAGGATTGCGAGTTGTTGGTGAAGCCGCCGGGCAGCGTCATCGTTATCAGCACACCCGTGGTGGTGACGGCGTCGTTGGCCGCAACGACGGTCACCGTCAAAGGCTCGCACAGGCTGATCGCCTGCGGCGTTACCGTGACGGTGATCTGATTGGCATAGATGGTGTGATGCGCATCACCGGCGTCGAAAAGCGCGGATGTGCCTGCATCGGAGGTCGTTGATCGCGCATGCGCGCCGGACGATTCGTCGGCTGCAAACCAAAGGGGGAACAGATCTTGCCCCGAAGTGTCGGTCGGCGGCTCGTCAGATGCAGGGCCCGGCGGCACATCTTGCGCCTCATCCTCGACCGGCGGGCTATCGTCATCGGGTGTGAACCATTCAGGCAACGGCGCGGTGTCCGAAGATTGAGTGTCCTCGCGACCGAACCAACCGGGCAGCGCCTCCACCGCCGACCCGCTGCGGGCAAGAGCCGGCGGCATAGCCAGAGCCGGTGTAGAACGCGACGACAACGCCATGCCGGGCTGCGCGCCGATAAGCGCCAACAGCATCACGGCGCGCCACACTTTGCGAAGCCACAGCGTCATGGTGACGTCCTCCAAAGATGCTCCCCGACCTTTCGATCGGTTCAGCGAACAGCGATGTTGATCGTGCTGAGCAACGCGTCAAGACAAACGTTCCAAAATGGCAGATGGCGCGGGATAGTCGTTTGCGTTTCGACCGATGTATGACCAGGTGATTCGCCCCTCGCTATCAATCAGGAACACGGCCGGGGCGGCCAGTCCGTCGCCCAGCCGATTGAACACACCGAAGGCCTCGCTCACGCTGTGCGCTTCGTCGGCGAGGACGGGAAAGTCGAGCTTGCCAAGTTCCTTGACCACGCCGGCCTGTGTAACGCCCTGTACGGCGATAGCCAAGACCTCGGCACCGCGTGCGCGAAAACGAGGATACTCCGCCTGCATGGCGCGGAGCTGTTGTTGACATGAGCCGCAGCCGGCGCCGCGATAGAACAACAGCACGACCGACTGACGGCCCCGATAGTCACTCAGCGATATGCTGCGTCCGTCTTCGCGCGGAAGCGTAAAGTCGGGCGCGAGGCGCGAGGAGGCCGGCAGCGTCGCCAGAAGCGGATCAACATAGGCAGCCAGTTGCGCAGCGTTCAACACCCCGACGTGTCGCCCGCGCGCCTCGCCGGCGGCATCTACGATGATCGTCGTGGGGATGCCCACCACCTGATACATCCGCCCGACGACCCCGTCGGCGTCGAGCAACAATGGATAGTCCAGGTCGTTGGCTTCGGCAAAGGCGCGCACCGTGGCCGCGTCCTCGCGAATGTTTACCCCTACGACGGTTACACCGCGGTCGCGATAGCGGCGGGCAAAATCCCCGAAATCGCGCGCTTCGGCGCGGCACGAAGGACACCATGACGCCCAAAAATTCAACACCACGACGCGCCCGCGAAACTGGCTGAGCTTCGCCGGCTGGCCATCCAGGCCCGGCAAGGTGAAGTCCGGGGCCGGATTTTCGGGCAGAGCGGTGGGCGAAGGTTGCGGGGTTGGCCCGGCGAGATCATCTTCCGCCGGCGGCGTCGAAGTCGGATCGGTTGGGCGTTCACGGGTCGGCGCCAAGACGAGCGGCGTTGAAGGCGGCTTAGGCAAAGCTGGCGATAGCACCATCGGCGTCGGGGGGACGCTGAAGCTGGCATACAACCCCACCCTGGCCCGCTGGCGGTACTCGGCCATCCACCGCCCAATGTCATCCGGCGATCCCAACCGCGCCAGATAAGTCTCGACGACGAGCAGGCGGCGGATGGCCTCGAGCGCATCGTCGCGCGTCAAATCGTGCTGAGCCAGAACGTGGTCGAGCGCCGATTCATCCTTATTCCAGCGGCGCAGCAACGTTTGCAGGCGCGCTGCTGCTTCGCTCGTCGTTGCAGTGAGGCCGGCCAGGGACGCATCTTGCAACACCAGTCGCTCGTTGATCAGGCGCCGCAGAGACGCCTCGGGGGATGGCATGGGCTGGCCGGCCAGCGTGCTCATGGCACGATCAAGCGCCAGCGCACGCCGCCACTCTTCCAGGATGATCGCTTCGCCGTTTACCTCGGCGACGACCGATGAGTGCTCCGTAACTCGCGCCGGCGAAGCAGTGGGGAAAGCCTGCACCGACGGAGCACATGCAACGAGCAGAAGCGTGAACCCAAGGCTTAGCTTGCAACACAGACCTCGTGACCCGATGTTTCGCTTCAACATTGCATCCCAGCCCAGAACAAGTAACGCTTCTCACATTCACTTTCGTCAGATTCATGGACGATGGGGGCCAACTCTTCGCCGCGCTTTTGGTTGCTTGATACCGGACTGCCCTGTCCGGTGCTGGGACGCCTCGAACGCGATACGGATAGTCGCCCTAGCGCGTAGGGGATGAAACGCGGAGGTGCAGCGAGCCGTTCAGTTCCATCCAGAATCCGCCCCAGGGTCCGCTTCGATCATCATCATGTCCACCAGCGCGGCCGGGATGTCTTCTATCACCGCCTGTCCATCCTCGTCCGTCACCGCTTCACGACTCCACTCCCCAGCCCGAACTCTCACTACCGTCCCGGCCAACTCCGGCCATCGTCCCGGCACTTGCGCTCTCACCTTCAACCGACACACGTCCTTAGCTGTTCCGCTGCGCTGCACCTCCGCATACACATCCAACCCGCCCGTTTGCTCGGGATGCAGCGCCATCCGCCGGTATGCGCTGCTTTCATCGCGCTTGCCTCTCACCGGCAATGGAGCAAGAGGCAACGCCAGGGCTTCTCGTATCAACCGGATTGCCACCCGGCCGGTCTTGCGACCGGCCTGTAGTAACCGCTGCCACTCAAAACCCACGCCGGCGATCCAGCCCGAATCAATCGGACGCGTTGAATGGCCCACCACAAACGCTTTTAAGCGCGCCAACTCCGCCTGACAGTGTGGACAACGAGCCACATGCGCATGCACCTGCGCGTGCTCCGTAGGATTGAGCAAGCCGAGCTGGTAGTCGCTCAGAATCATGGTGTCCGGACAGGTGCGACGAAATAGAGCCACCCGCAACATGCGTTCCAGCTTGCGCTCTTGCGAGTTGTTGTGCTGAGCCATCTGACAATCTGAAAGTGAAAAGTTACCCATAGCGTCAACCCTCATAAACGAAGCCCGGCCACTTTTTGGCCTTGCTTGTGAAGGATTTCTCATCTTTGCAGATGGATGGAAGCTACGCACCTGCTGTGCGGCACATCGTCGGTAAGCAACCAACTCCCCAGGACGCGCCGCAGCAAACTGGCCACATCGGGCAATGGCAACAGGACGCACCGGCCGCGAGGGGACGGCCGGCGTTAAAAAATTGCGAGCGGATCGTATCTATACGCCGGATGCGCGTTACGGGTGAGCGATCGGTCGAATGTCCACCCTACCCGACCGATCGCAATGGACCCATATGCGCGATCGTCATGCAGCAGCTCTCGGCGTGCACAGCCGCTGCACGCCGACCGATACCTGTGTCACATCGCCGTCGCCGATCGCTCCTCAAGCCGCAACCTGAATGAACTATTGATCGCCGGGCAAGCCGCGTTGTTGATCATGGCCCGACGTCACACCCGGCGTCGGCGAGACAGTAAGTTGTGCAGACCCATCCGGCGTCGGCATGGCCTCTGGAGTGCCCATCGAAAGGATCGGCGCCGGCACCAGAATCGTCGGCACGACCGGTGGAACAGGCGCAGCCGGCGTATCTACCGGCAGAACCGGAGGCAAGATTGGCTCGAGCGGCGCCACGGGTGGCTTTGGATTCATCGCCGTTGGTAAGAGCGGCGGCAACGTCGGCACCATCGGCGTTGGCGTCGGCGGGACGAGCACTGGCGTCGCCGTCGGCTGGATCACTACCGGCGTCGGCGTCGGCGGGACGAGCACTGGCGTCGGTGTTGGCACGAGCGGCGGCACGGGCGCAATATGAACGGTGTCAACGACTGCCGGCGTCGGACTTATCCCGGTCCCCGATGGGCTGTCGGCCATCGGGACGGCGCCTTGGGTCTTTTCGGCAGGAGCAGCAGTCGGCTGCGCGTCAATCGGCCCGCCGATCACCGGCACAGATCGCGTCGGCGTAGGCAAGGGTGTAGGCCACTCAACTGCGGCATCACTCGTCTGCATTTCAGCGCGATAGGGTGCGAGCACAGCCGTCCCATGCGAAGGCGACTGAGAATTCAGCGGCAACGCAGTCGGCGTTCCGCCGGGGGCAGCTACTGAGACTGCCGTCGGCGCAGGCGTGGCCGTAGCATTAGGCGTGCCACGCGTGGGGGCGACAACCAGCACAGGAGCAGCGGCAGTAGCCCGCAACTGCTTCAATACTGCAACGTTCGCGCCATCATCCCCTGCGTCGGGATTGGCTTGGCCCATGACCAGTCGCAGCGCTTCGTCCACCTGGTCCCTGAACCGCTGCATGAACTGGGATGATGGCAACTCTTGTCGCTGCCTCAGCGCCTCCAGCTCCGCCGTCCGCCGGTTGGCAAATGTAATGAGCAGATCGAGCCGGTGGGTCGGATTGGCCGTGAGCAGGAGCTGCACATCTTCGCTCCAGAGTTTGATTGAATACAACGGCTGATGGGGCAAGCTGCTTTGTGCCGTCGCTATCACCGCCGCGCTGACCAGAGCCGTCATCACAACGGGGATGAGAGGCGCGTATATCAGCCTCGCCGGCGCCGGCAAAGGCCCCGGGGATGCATTCGGTTTATTTTTGTTTCGACCGAGGTTTATGCGCTGCTTAATGGATCGGCTCAACCAGGCGATGAAGCCTCGCCGGCGCTTATACTCCAATTCATCGCGTATGGCCGCAGCCTCGGCGAGAAACGCGTTACGCCCACGCATGGCCGCCGCGGCATCTCGCGGCGGCGTTTTACGCAGAACTTCAAGTTGCCTATTGAGCGACTGGTCATCCAGATCCGATGGCGCGCGCTGTATGGTCCGTTGCAAAGGTTCATGTTCAACCTGTTTCAACAATTTGTAGTTCATCCATTACTCCCGTTGAGTCACCCTTGACCTGCAGCGCGCGTCGGAGCGCAGCCAGGGCACGCTGCTGCAAGGCCTTTACCGCTCCCACCTGCTTGTCGACGGCAGCAGCGATCTCTTCGTTCGTCATCCCCTCGTAATATTTCAGCACGATCACCTGTCGTTGATCGGGCGTCAACGACAGGATCGCAGCGCGAACGCGCTCGCCGGCCAACTTCTCCATCACCATCTGAAGAGGACCGGCCTCTTGGTGGTCGGGTATCGTCTCGTCTTCGAGTTCTTCGAGTGATGTGGTGGCCGAGTGAGCGGAGCGATAGTAGTCGGTTATCCAGTTGTGTGCGACGCGATACAAATAAGCGCTCAAGTACTTGCGTGGGCCGTTGTTCGACTTGAGCGCCCGCAGAAAACGACTGAACGTCTCCGTAACGCACTCCTCCGCAACTTCCGCATCATTCAACAAACGCACCGCATACCGATACAAAACGGGGCTAAACAGATCGTAGATTTCTGCCAGGGCCTGTAAGTCGAACGCGCGCGCACGTTGCAGCAGCGTTTCTTGCAATTCCTGATTGCTCATTAAGATGCAATCCCCTCCCCTCTATCCTCTTAATGATCAATCCCCGCTGAATCGCTTTTTGTCTAAGAAAATACTTTGAAATTACTTAGACAAGAAACGCTGCACGCATGGATCAGCGTCTTGAAGCAACCCACAGATGGTATGAGATCGGCATAGTTCGCAAGTCCTCCCGGCGCCGCACGGCGCATGCCGCACGGCGCATGCCGCACGGCGCATGCCGCACGGCGCATGCCGCACGGCGCATGCCGCACGGCGCATACGGCCGGCGCATACGGCCGGCAAAAACTCAAAGTCACCCCTCGCGCATTACAGATCGCGTATTCCCAGAGGCCCACACCTGCGCAAGCCGTTCCAGACGCAATCAGTTTCAGCGTCTGGAACGGCTTGCGCCCTCGCGTTAAGCTCCGCAGCCGTCTACAGGGCACCTTTCAGCGGATTGACCCGCCGCGACGGCAAGTCGGCGCGATATCTCGTTGGAGTTCTGCAGCCACCGACGACGTTTACCAACCTGCAATAGGATCAGGCGCCTCTCTCCGCAGGTCGCAGGTTCGTCTATTCAATCAAGATCGTCGCCGGGGGCGCAGGCAGACCGCGCATCGGGATCTACCTCGATGGTAATCATGTCCACGAACGCATCCGGTATACCTTCCACCACTGCCTGCCCTTCATCGTCCGTTGTGACCTGGCGAAGCCACGTCCCCGCTCGCACAGTCACCATCGTCCCAGCCAGATCCGGCCATCGTTCTGGCACCTGCGCTCTGACGGTTAACCGCCAGCTTTCCTGATCGGCCACGCCACGCTGCACTTCCGCTTGCACATCAAGGCCGCCGGTCTCCTCTACGTGGAGCGCAATGCGCCGGTACACGCCAGCTTCGGCCGAAGGCTCATTCGCCTGGTCCAACACCCCGCGGACGGGCAGTGGGTCAGGAGTCGGCGGGGATAATGCCTGCTTCGCCAGACGGATGATCAGGCGACCGGCCCGACGCCCCACCTGGCCCAGCCACTGCCACTCGAAGCCGGCAGCAGCATTCCAACTCGGAGCCACCGGCTGGTCCGCCAGGAAGGTGCCCAGGCGCGCCAGCTCGGCCTGGCAGTGGGGACAGCGAGCGACATGCGCACGCACGCGCACGTGCTCCGACGGACTCAGCACACCAAGCTGATAGTCGCTCAGAGTCATCGTGTCCGGGCAGGTACGGCGAAAAAGGGCCGCCCGCAGCATCCTCTCCAGCCTTTGTTCCTGTGCGTGACGTTGGCTGTGTTGCGGGTCTGGATGGGCATGATGATTCATATGTGTCTACTTTCGATCGCGGGGCTTCTTGGCTTCACTCGCGCAACAGATGCTCCAACTCCTGACGCAACTGGCCAGACCGGGCGTCGTTGGTCAGCCGGCGGTTCAATCGCCGCACGATATTGCGCCGAATCTGGCTGATCTCGTTCTCATCCGTAAACTTATCCGGATGACGAGCATACACCTGGCGGGGAGCCAATCCATACTCCCACATCTCTTCGGCCACCAGGCGTTCGCGCTCACCCTCCAGGGTCTGCCTGAGCAGCTCCCGCAGATCACTCAAAACCATTTCGTGTTCGACTATTTTCTCGACCGAGGCGCGGTCATGCAACGCCACAGCCGCTTCACTCAAACCCATCTCAGCACCGTCGAAGCCGTTATCGTTTGCATCTGCCGATTCAGCCGCCTCGACCAAGTGCCACAACGCATCTTTCTGGCTTCGGCGCAACTCATCCTCGATGGCCGACCATGTGCAACGCTTCAGATATTGCAAATAGTCGGCTACCGCGTTGAAGTGTCCAGCATGGGCATGCCGCGCGCCATACTTCCACAGGCGGCAGAAAGCCTGATTGACGAAGTAGCTGGCATCCTCGCCGGTAAAGCGAAAGCGCGGATGGCTGTGCACCCAGCGCGTGACTTGAGCTTGATGGATGTTGTAAATGGCATCCCAGGCCTCTTGATTGTGCTCGATCAATGCCAAACGGAACAGTTCAAGACAAGGCCGCTCATCCGATGGACGATTGTTGCGAAAATCGTCTACTTGAGCGCTACAACGCTCTATCAGTTGTTGAACTTTATCGGCCTCGATAGTCATAGCCCCCAAGCTCCCTTCGTCTGGGCCATCTACTGGCATTGCCTCCCGCTGAGAGAAATCGCCGACGACAGAGCCGTAGCAAACCTTGTTTGCTGATCTCTGAATGCTCTGCACAGTTTGTCGCTGGGACGAAGGGAGTGTGCAACGACTGCAAGGGATAAACCCCACCCACATCGCGTTTTGTACCCCTTGTGCTGTGTGTGCGGGGTCGTGGGCCAATCGCGCTTGACCTCGACCAACCCAGCCTCTTCGAAGGCAAAACGCCCCCTACCAATGAAAAACTGCGAAAAAAAGCCGGAAAACCAGAGGTTTTGGGATGAGCCTCCGAGTGAGTCACACAGTGAGCACGATCCTATTGACCCGGAGATGGAAGGGAAAACGACGAGGGATACAAAAATGGATACAGTTCTACCAGGCTCACACGCCAGCCGCCGGGCCAAGTCAGCCAATGCCAACTGTGCGGCCGAAGCGGCGAATAGGCCGCGCAGGCTGCAGGGAGTGGCATGTGTCGGAGCCTGTCCCTTTCACTGCCGCCAGAAGTGACCAGGCTGGACGTGCACGCCACTAGTTAACATTCGCAATAGGGAAAGTTGACGGATGCCCCCATTCCTTCATCAGGAGTAACTGCCTACCCTCTGAATAGCGAGTGAAATGCCAACTTGATTCGCGCATGGAACAGAGTCCGTTTTAGCGCCT
>JAIMBB010000165.1 GCA_023511655.1 Anaerolineae bacterium | reverse complement strand
GCCCTGGCTACCCTCACCGGCGAATTCACCTCGGACGATCTTCTGGGGGAGATTTTCGCCCGCTTTTGTATCGGAAAGTAGCAAATATTCCAGTGACGTCCATGTTATTCCAGTAAATCGTTGATATAACAGCATATCTGTAGTTACTTGTTCCATGGAGGTCTTGCGTTTTCCACGAAAATCCGGTCGAATTTGTTCCCACTTTTGTTCCCAGTATTGACCGATGTGTTCCCACGTTTGGGGTCGAATGTTCCCACGATCGTGTCCGGATCATGACGATGAAATGCCAAGCGTGGGAACACACGGAAGAAAGGGGTGTGGAATCATGGCCTTGTCGGATACCAGACTACGTAACCTGAAGCCGGGCGAGAAGCCCTACAGCGAATCGGACGGGGGCGGGCTGTATATCGAAGTCCTGCCGACCGGCAAGAAGCGATGGGGCCTCAAGTATCGTGCCCGGAATCGAAAGCAGGAGAACGTCCGGCTCGGCGACTACCCGGCTTATTCACTGGCTGAGGCCCGAAGCTGGCGGGAGGATTGCAAGGCGCTGGTGGAGCGAGGTCTGTCCCCCATGGCCATCAAGCGCGGCGATCCGATTCCGGAGGATGCGTCGCCCTTCGTCAAGGAAATGGCGGAGACCTTCATCGGCAACTGGTGCCCGAAGACTCGGGAAATCGTCAAAGCCCGTGAGGAAGCGGCGCGGGCAGCCGATACCGTCGAGGCTTTCGCTTGGCGGTGGTATGCCGAGATCGTGGAACCCACGAACCGCAACCCCCGCAACATCCGGCGCATCCTGGAAAAGGATGTGATCCCGGCCATCGGTGCGAAACTGCTTGCCGAGGTGACCCCAGACGATATCCTTGCCATTACCGACCGGATCAAACGTCGCGGTGCCGACCAGATGGCGCTGCAAACCCGCAATGTGCTCAAACGCCTGTTCGCCTACGCCATTGCGCGGCAAAAGACCCAGTTCAACCCGGCCGCCGCCATCGAGGCGAAATATATCGCCCAGGCGAAGAGCCGGGATGTGGCCTTGAGCGCGGAGGAAATCGGCAAGCTGATGCGGGCCATCTACCAGTCGAGCATGAAACGCTCGCACAAACTCGCCTTGCATCTCTTGATTCTCTGCATGGTGCGGAAATCCGAACTGATCGAAGCCCGTTGGGAGGAGATTGACTTCGAGCGCGCCGAGTGGTCCATCCCCGCCGAGCGCATGAAGAAAGACAAGCCGCATCTGGTGCCACTCTCGCGCCAGGCGCTGGCGATGTTCGACGAATTGCGGGATCTGGCGAGCGGTTCGGAATGGGTCTTCCCCAGCCGCAACTCCTTGAAGCGGCCGATTGCCAAGAGCACGCTGAACGTCGCAGTGCGGGCGCTGGAAATCGACGTCCGCGACTTCGTCATCCATGATTTCCGGCGCACGGCATCCACGCACCTCCACGAACAGGGCTTCAATTCGGACTGGATCGAGAAGGCGCTTGCTCACGAGCAAAAAGGGGTGCGCGGCGTCTATAACCGCGCGGAGTATCTTCCCCAGCGGCGTCAGATGCTGCAATGGTGGGCCGACTTCGTAGATGCCCAGATTCAGGACGGGCGCGGGAAGGTGATCATCGGGCCTTTCGGAAAGGCGTACCAGTCGATGACCTGATGGCTTGGCCTACAGGCTCAGTTTCTGAGCCTTCCGCAGGCGCACAATGCCCTTATGCTCAAATGGGTCGGATTCTTCCCGGTATCGATCGGGCTGGCGCGCCATCCCTGGCTGCTTGGGGTGGGCCTCTTGATCGGTATCCTGCTGTGGCTGCAGGAGCGCTCGCGCCCGGCGCCTGCCGTCGCACCCATGGCGGCGCCACCGCCGAGGACCGCCGATGGACGTTTTCCGATTCTGAACGAGGATTGGGCGGGCGAGGTGGTGCTGTCCATCGATGATGCCGAGATTCCCGAGCTCATCCGTCGCCACGGCGCGCGCTTTCGCAATCCGGCGCGTTATGTGATCGACCTGGGCGAGGGCGAGTATTTGCTTTACGGCGGCGATGGCGAGCTGCTCGATTTGTGTCATCTCAAATGAGGCAATCTCAACCCTATTGGCGCGACTTCCTGCGCCACCGCTACCGTGCCCATGTGCAGGGCTGGCTCGTGCTCGCCATCGGCATCGTCACGCTCGCCTACCTCGACACCATGCCTCAAGAACCGCTGTGGCTGGCGCTTCTGGCCTCGTTGCTGGCGGCGGTGTTCGTCGTCAGCGTGGGCGTGGCGGCAGCGGCGTTGTTGCGCTTTCCCTGGTGGTTTTTGGCCCCATTGGCTACCGTTTCAATGGCCATCGAATGGGGTTTGCGCAGGCTTTTGAACCGCCCGTGGCGCCGGCGGCCGCAAGCGCGCTCGTGGGCGCTGAGCAACCCGTTCGCTTGGTGGCAGGGCCGCAGCCTGCGCAAGCAACGGGAAAAACGTCGTTCCCCAACAAGGCTTGCGCCCGTCATTCCCCTGCCCACCCGTCCCGCGGCGCGTCCCCTTGCCTCTGCGCCAGCAACGCCCAAGAAGCCCGAATGGTCGGCGGAAGGACTGGGGACCTACATCGCCGAAGTTTTCGTGGACCACTGGCTGCTCTGGATTTTCAGCGCGCCGCTGTGGATCATGCTCTGGCAGTGGCTGATCGAGGGTCAGATGTTCATCGTCGCGCTGATCCTGGCCGTGCTTTTGTGGCTGCTCGGCTCCTTCGTCTTGATCATCCCGCTTGCGGCGGCCTTGCTCGCCTTGGTCTCTGCATTCATTGTGGGCGCGGGCTTGACGCCTTTAGAGCGGCAGTTCGCAGTAAATCACCTCGCCGAAATACGCGCTGCGGAAGCGCAAATCAAAACTGAATGCACGCAGACGGCTGCCGTCACAAAACAACCCACGCACTGGGTTTGGCCGTTGCTGCTGGGGTTGTGGATCGGTCATGCTTGGGGGAGTGACGAGTGAGCACGTGGCCTGATGTCATTGGCTGCGCTTCGACGGGACTGACCGGACCCTATGCGTTCCCGCCGAATTGGACGTTCCAGCGCCGAGGAGCGTTGCAGAAATCCACACGCCGCCGCGCGCGTCAGTTGCGCATGCAAGCCGGGCAATGCCTGCGCGGCCAGCCGCTCTATATCGAAGCCGTCACGCCGCCGCTGAAAGCCATCCGCCACCTGCTCAGTGAACTCGCGCAGGTGGTGCAGATTCATCAAACCTTCGACATCGGGTTCGAGCAGCTCTATGCGTTCTTCCCCGGGCCGGGGGGCGAGGCCTGGATCGATTTTGCCGACCCTGCCGCCATTCTGGGTTGCCCGTGCGAAGGCACAACCCTTTTCTTCATGCGCAAGCGCCGCTGGTTTGCCGGGTGGTATGCCGATCTGCAAGCGCGCGCGCTGGCCAATGGCCGCTACTTTCCGCCGCCGGCGATCCTGCGCGTGCGTACGCGGGCACACGGCCCGTTACGCGTGGAAATGGGCTTTGCCCCAGGTTTTCTTCCGGGCGACCGACTCTACGTGCTAGCTTTCGATCTCGACAGCCAACGCGGCGTACCCTATCTGCTCACGCCCGACGAGCCGCTGCCTGACCATCCCGGTGTACGTGCTTCGCTGCGTGCGGCGGCAGAACGCTGGCGCAGGCCCGGCGAGACGGTGTGCGTCATCGGCACGGTATTTACCCAGAATCCGGAGGCGTTGCGCACACTGCGCGAAGGAGAGCCGCTGGAGGTCTATCAAGACCCCGCTGATCTGCCCTGGAAATTGGCCGCCGCATGGCAGGGCCAGCGCATCGGCCATGTATGGGATGGTGCGTACGACCTGCACACAAAATTGGAGATCGGCGAGCGGCTACGGCTGCGCGTCATTCGCATGAATTTTTTGCGCCACGATCATCTCGGACGGATTGCATTTGCGGCCTATGGGGTGCAAATGGGCTAAGCAACTCTGCCCGCTGTCACCTTCGTGCTGACACGCAAGTCAGGCTCACACCATGAGCCACCGTCCGCCGCATCATCGCGGGCATGGAAGATTTCGTCTCCTATGCCCCTGCCGTCCCGCCAGCGCCGACGTTCGCCGCGCCGCTGCCTGCCGTGCGCGCGCGGCTGTGGTTGCCCGGGCGGACCTTCGCGCCGGAGGATGAATACCCGCGCCTGTGGCTGTCGCTCTCCGATGGCCGGGTGCTCGCCCTGCGGCTAGGCCAAGCGCGGCTGGGTGAGGATGCGGTGATCGCGCCCATTGTCGCGGCGCTTGCCGACGACGCCGGCGGCCACCGTTACCAGCTGGAACTTCCCGACGTGGGCTTTGTGCAGGTGCTCTATGCCGCGCCGGCGCTGCCCAATCCTTCGCGCTGGCATGCGGGGTTCTGGTTCGATGCCGACTTCCAGCGCTTTGCCGCCACGCTGGATGCCGAAGCGATGCGGCTGCTGCTGTGGCTCGAGCGCGAGCCCACGCCGCCGGCCGTCACCCGGCACGATGGCCGGGCGCCGCAGCCCGCGCCGAAGGTTTTCTTTGCCTCGGTGCGCAACTACAACCGGCTCGCCACCCTGCCGCCGCTCTTGCGCGAGCGGCGCATGCAGGCGCTGATGCGCTTTCCGGCGCTGGTGGCGCCGGTGCTCTTGACGCTGCATCACTCGCCCAATGTCTTCGATGGCAAGCGCCACGCCTGGCGTGACAAGGACGTGGCCGTGGAAGCAGCCATCGATGCGGGGCGGGATCTCGCCGGGGCGCTCGCCGCGCACTGGGGCATCTCGCGCGGACTCGTGCGCGCGCCGGTCAATGCCGCCTTCTGGGGAGGGCGCGAAGCGGCCCGTCGGCGGGCCTGCCTTGCCGTGCTCGACGCCTTGCCCGACAACCAGCGCCCGGATGTGGCGGCGTTCGAGCGCTGGTTGCCGTACCTGACGGGCTATTTGCAGCTCATCGGCGCGGTGGCGGATGAGGATGACGACGCGCAGCGCGCCAGCACCCCGCCTGTGCCCGAAGTGCACCGCGGCGCCTTTCGGCTGGGCTGGAACCTCACCTGGGAGGCAGCGGCCAAGCGCCACGGCAACCTCCACACGGCGCTGGCCGATTGCGACGACTTCCTGGCCGCCGCGCGCGGGCGGGCGGCCACCCTCCTCGCTCGGCGCTATGGGCCCAAGATCCATCGCCTCGCCGCCGCCTGGGTGGCCTGCCATGGGCTGTTGGGCCTGCTCGATGCCTCGGTCCGCTGGCATCGGCAGCGCCCCTGGCCGGAGAAGGAGGACTACCTGCCCGATCTTCACCTGCCAGAAGTGCTGGGCCGGCTGGAAGAAGACGGCTGGGAAGCCGTCGAGCTCGTCACGCCGACGATGCTGCTCTACGAAGGGCAGCGCATGCACCACTGCGCGGGCAGCCCGCGTTACTGGGAGGACTCGGTCGCCGGCACACGGCTCTTTCACCTTGCGCGCCGGGGCGAGCAGGCCACCGCCGAATACCGTCCGCGCCTGAGCGAGGACGTCGAGTACGACACGGCCTACCACCTCGTGCAGCTGCGTGGGCCGACGAACCGCGAGGTCAGCCCCGAGATGGAAGCCTGGGCGCGGCGGGTGGAGTCGGCTCTGAACGCTCCTGAGCGGCGGGATGCGCGCTGGGCGGCGCTGGAAGCGCGCGGACGCATCGAGGTGCAGCTTTGGCAGGCCAAGGCCCACGCGCGGCAGCGGCTGGCTTGGCTGGATGCCAAATCCGAGCGGCAGCTCATCCAGGCGCTCGACTGGCTGGGTGAGCAGCGGGCCGAGCCCGAGACGCTCCTGATCGCCCATGTGGCGGGTTACCAATACCACCAAGGGCCGCAGGTCGAGGACGCATTCACGGCGGGCGATGCGCTCGACCTGGTTCTCGAGCGCGACAACCCGCACGATCCGCTCGCCGTGCGCATCGACTGGCAAGGCGTCAAGCTCGGCTACGTGCCGCGCCCCGAGAACGCCGACATCGCCGCGCGGCTGATGGTCGGCGAGAAACTGGCTGCGCGCATTCTCGAAGTCGATTTCGAGACCGAACCCTGGCGGCGGGTGGAATTCGTGATCGAAGCGTGCTTACAGGAGAAGGCGTGATGCCGGTGCTGGAAAAATTCTCCGGCTACTGGGAGCCCTCGCCGCGCTGGCAGGGCACGGCTTACGCTCGCCGGCGCGGGTTTTTCGAGGCGCATCCTGATCACTGCCACGGCCACGTGCCCTGCCCCGCCTGCGGCTATCCGACGCTGCGCGAGCGCAACGGCTACGACTATTGCAGCCTGTGCTGTTGGGAAGACGATGGTCAGGACGACCCGTACGCGCATGAAGTCTGGGGCGGGCCCAATGGCGTTCTGAGCCTGGACCGGGCGCGGGAGAACTTCGAGACGACGCGCTGCATCTGGTCGTTCGCCGAGCGGGGAGAGCTTCTCGCGCGGTACGCGGCCATCCTGTTCGATCCACGCGCCATCCGGGCACGCACCCGCATCTGCCGGGCTTACGACGCGCTGATGACGCTCGTATCACCTACTGACATCCGAGCACAATGGGAAGAGATCGAATATCTGTGGGATCGTTGGCTCGATCTGCGCGCAGCCATTGAGGCGGAGGTCGATCGGGTCATGAAACCATCCGGCAAGAGGCGCTGAATCATGCCCATCGGACTACGGCCAGACACCCGTCGGTAGCGCAGTCTCCTTCCGGGCAAAGGCCGGTAAAGAACCTCCCCGTTCGCAGGGCTACAGATCGCAGTCGCAATCATCCCCACCGCCGAAGAGCGAGAACAGGGCGGAGATGCCCAGGGCGATGAGGGCGAGCCTGAGGACACCACTGGAAAAAGGCCGGTCGTGGCGCCAGAAGAAAACGCCCAGCAGCAGCACGAGCACGAAGACGCCAAAGCTTTGCGTGGCCCAGCCGGCCCAGAGAGCGAGGATAAAGTCGGTGATCATGGTGGCCTTTCGTGCGAATGAACCGCGCCATGATGCCGGAGGGTATGGCTCACATCGTGAGCCTAGCGGCTCAGACCTTGGTCGCGTAACGACTGGCGATCGCTGCCGCCTCCTCGGCCACGCGCCGGCGCAAGGATCCCGGCGCTTCCACGATCACATGCCGGCCATGGCGCAGGATGTCCATGACCAGCTCCCGCTCGTCGGCATAGGGCACGGTCAGCCGCCAGCTGCCATCGGGCAGCATCTCGCCCGCTTGATCCCTGTGCCAACGCTCGTCGCGCACCCAGCGGGCGCGTTCGGGCGAAAAGCGCAGCACCGCACGCCCCTTGGGCCGGCCGGCGAAGATGCCATAGGCCGAGGCGAGATGGCGGTCGAGCGTCGCATCGGCCACTTCGCGGGCTTGCTGGTCGAGCGGCCTGACGCGCCGCAGGGTGTCCAGCGCGAAAGTGCGCAAGGCCCGCCGCCAGTGGCAGTAGGCGTCGAGATACCAGTTGTCGCGGTAATGCACCAGTCGCTGCGGCGAGACGATGCGGGTGTTGACCTCGTCGCGCGCGCGGCTGTAGGCGTCGATTTCCAGCCGGCGGCGTTCCATCAGCGACTTGGCGACTGCGGCAAAGCAGCCCGGCTCGACCGCGCGTTTGGCCATCGAGAGCAGGCGCACGCGACGCTGAATCTCTTCGGCCGGATGGCCGCCGGTTTCCAGCAGCGCCGCCAGCCGCGCCTGCAAGGGCGCGATGTGGGCGGCCAGGATCCCCGGCTCCAGCTCGGCAAGCAGCTTCTGCGCCGCCAAGAGCGCATAGCGTTCGCTTGCCGAGAACCACAGCCCCGGCAGTTCATAAGCCGGGCCGCTGGGCGCATCGGCGGCGAAGCGGTAGCCGCCCGCTTCCCGGTCCCAGACGATGGGGGCATGGAGCCGGTCGCGCAGGTATTCGAGGTCGCGCTTGAAGGTGGCGCGCGAAACCGACAGCGCTTCGAGGAATACCTCCAGCGGCACCACGCGCCGCTCGTGGAGAAGCTGGTCGATCTTGTAGAAGCGCTCGGTGCGGTTCATGGCTTCCTCCCGGATGACTGGCTCGTCAAATGAGCCACGAAGATGGTAGCATCGATGAAGCCCATGCGGTGAGGGATCGACGCCCATTTGCCCGGATAAAGCCGCCGCGACGACTACACCGCCGGCATGAACCAGGATCGACCCATGCAGAAGAAGCCACAAGACCAAAGCCAACTCAAGTGGATCGCCGACTTCATTTGGAACATCGCCGACAACCGCCTGCGCGATGTCTATGTGCGCGGCAAGTACCGCGACGTCATCCTGCCCTTCACGGTACTGCGGCGGCTGGATGCGGTGCTGGAGCCGACCAAGCAGAAGGTGCTGGAGCGCAAACGCTTCCTCGACAAGAACAAGGTTGCCGAGCAGGACGGCGCGCTGCGCATGGCCGCCGGCCAGGCCTTCTACAACACTTCCGAGTTCACGCTCGCCAAGCTCAAGGCCGCAAGCCAGGGCCAGCGCCTGCGCGAGGACTTCATCGCTTATCTGGACGGCTTTTCGCCCAACGTCCAGGAGATCCTCGCCAAGTTCAGGTTCCGCGACCAGATCCAGACCCTGGTCGATGCCCATGTGCTGGGTTATCTGATCGAGGACTTTCTCGACCCGGACATCAACCTCTCGCCCTATCCCGTCAAGGACGCCGACGGCCGGATCAAGCTGCCCGCGCTGGACAACCACGGCATGGGCACCGTGTTCGAGGAGTTGATCCGTCGCTTCAACGAAGAAAACAACGAAGAGGCGGGCGAGCACTTCACGCCGCGTGATGTCGTCAAACTGATGGCCAAGTTGATGTTCTTGCCGGTGGCCGACCAGATCCAGTCCGGCACCTACCTGCTCTACGACGGCGCCTGCGGCACGGGGGGCATGTTGACCGTTGCCGAGGAGACCTTGCGCGAGCTGGCCGAGGAACACGGCAAGGAGGTCTCCATCCACCTGTTTGGCCAGGAGATCAACCCCGAGACCTACGCCATCTGCAAGGCCGACCTGCTGCTCAAGGGCGAAGGCGACGAGGCGGAGCACATCGTCGGCGGTGCCGACAAATCGACCCTGTTGGCCGATCAGTTCCGTTCCCGCGAGTTCGACTTCATGATCTCCAACCCGCCCTACGGCAAGAGCTGGAAGACCGATTTCGAGCGCATGGGCGGCAAGCAGGGGTTCAACGACCCGCGCTTCATCGTCAGCCACGGCGGCGACCCGGAGTTCAAGCTCATCACCCGCTCCAGCGAC
>JAIMBB010000164.1 GCA_023511655.1 Anaerolineae bacterium | reverse complement strand
CGCAGGTTTTTTGCTGGCTGTCACGACTTGGGCGAGCAACCTGCGGGAGGTTTTTGCCCCTATTCGTGAACGCACCCTTGCACATCTGCGCATCGAACGCTGGCTATAATCCTGGCGTTATTTGGGCTAGCGCAACCCCGCTGCCGGCGCCGGCCGCGTGATGTGCAGCGCCCAATCGAGACCTCGCTATGAGCAACTACACAACCTTCGATCAGGCTTGCGCCAACGTCATCCGCACTTTGACGCTCGATGCGGTACAAACTGCCAACTCTGGCCACCCTGGCATGCCGCTCGGCATGGCCGACGTGGCCTATGTGCTGTATGCCAGATTCATGCGCTTCAACCCGCGCAATCCGAAGTGGTTCAACCGGGACCGCCTCATCGTCTCCGCCGGCCATGGCTCGATGTTGCCGTATGCCATCCTGCACCTCACCGGCTACCCGGAGATGACGCTCGAGCAGCTCAAGCGCTTCCGACAATACGGCAGCATCACGCCTGGCCACCCCGAAAACCACCTGACCCCTGGAATCGAAGTGACCACCGGCCCGCTGGGCAGTGGCACCGCCAACAGCGTCGGCATGGCGCTGGCCGAGGCGTGGCTGGCAGCCAAATACAACCGCGATGGCTTCAACATCGTGGATCACTACACCTATGCCATCGTCAGCGACGGCGATTTGATGGAAGGCATCAGCCACGAAGCGGCCTCGCTGGCCGGCCATCTCGGCCTCGGCAAGTTGGTGTGGTTCTACGATGACAATGCCATCACCATTGATGGCCCTACCTCTCTGACCTATAGCGACGATGTGCCCAAGCGCTTCGAAGCTTACGGATGGCACACCATCACGATTGATGCGCACAACATGGCCGAGGTCGAAGCGGCCATCCACGAAGCCCACGCGGTGACCGACAAACCGACGCTGATCTCGTGCAAGAGCATCATCGGCAAGGGCATGCCGCATCGCCAGGGCACGCGCGAAGCGCACAGCGATGCCCCTGGCTGGGACGAGGTGCGCGCTGCCAAGATCGCTTACGGTGCCGACCCGGACAAGACGTTCTACATCCCCGACGATGTGCTGCATGCCTGGCGCGCCATTGGCGAGCGGGCGGCCCAGGCCGAGCGAGAATGGCAGGCCAGGTTCGATGAATATCACCGCGCGCATCCCGACTGCGCGCGCGAGCTGCAAGACGCGATCGAAGGCCGGTTGCCCGACGGCTGGGCCGACGGGCTGCCCACCTTCGATCCGACGGCCAAGCCGATGGCGACGCGCGCAGCCAGCGGGGCCGTGCTCGATGCCCTCGTCAGCAAGTTGCCGACTCTGCTGGGTGGCTCGGCCGATCTCACGCCGTCGAACAACACGTTGCCCAAGGGCGCGGCGTCTTTGCAAAAGGGCGATTTCAGCGGTCGCTACATCCGCTATGGCGTGCGCGAACACGGCATGGCCGGCATCATGAACGGCATGGCGTTACATGGGGCCATCATCCCCTACGGCGGGACGTTCTTCTGCTTTAGCGACTTCATGCGCCCGGCCATCCGGCTGGCGGCGCTGAGCGAAGCACACTCCATCTTCGTCTTTACCCACGACAGCATCGGGTTGGGCGAAGACGGTCCGACGCATCAACCGGTCGAGCAATTGGCCAGTCTGCGCGCCATGCCACAGTTGCTCACTTTGCGCCCGGCCGACGCGAACGAAACGGTCGCCGCATGGAAGGTGGCCATCGAATGGCAGCATGGCCCGGTGGCGCTGCTGCTGTCACGCCAGGCGCTTCCGATCCTGCCCAAGCGCGAAGGCTTCGAGCGCGGCGCCTATGTGATGCACGATGCTGATGATCCGCATCTCGTGCTTGTGGCCAGCGGGTCCGAGGTAAGCCTGGCGCTCGATTCGGCCCGAGCGTTGGCCGAGAAAGGTGTGCGGGCGCGCGTCGTGTCCTTTCCCTCGTGGGAGCTGTTCGACCGGCAAAGTCAAGACTATCGGCACACCGTATTGCCGTTCGACTTGCCGAAGGTGGTGATCGAAGCAGGCGTATCGCAGGGCTGGGAGCGCTATACCGGTCCGCTGGTGCGATTCGTCACCCTCGACAATCGGTTCGGTGCATCCGCGCCGTACAAAGACCTCTACAAACACCTCGGCTTCACCGTTGAGCGCGTGGTGGAAGAAGCGATGGCGTTGTTGGCGTGATGGAGATCCTTTCCGTCGCGGAGATGCGCGAGCTCGAGCGCATCGCCGATGCGCACGGGCTGAGCTATGCGCAGATGATGCAAAACGCCGGCAACGCTGCTGCTGAGGTTATCCTGCAGCGGCTCGGCCGGTCGTCGGCGGCCAGCCCGCGCGTGCTGGTGTTGGTGGGGCCGGGCAACAACGGCGGCGATGGCTTGGTGTGCGCTGCGGCCCTGGCGAAGGCCGGCGTAACCACGCAGTGCTATCTGCTCAAGCCGCGCGGGGATGACGATCCGGTCTATGCTGCCGCGCGCGCGCAGGGCATCTTCATGGCCGATGCGCAAAACGATATGCGCCTGCGCGTCTTGCACCAGATGGTGACGCATGCCGACGTCATTGTGGATGCTCTGCTTGGCACCGGCACGTCGCGGCCGATCGAAGGCACGTTGCGCGAGGTATTGCGCGAGGTGTCTCGCGAGATGTCTCGCCGCCGACAGGCCAATCGGCAGGTGCCTTCATCCACCTGCGCGTTGATCGCTTTAGACGGCGTGACCGGCATGAACTACGACACCGGCGCGCTCGATCCGGCTGCCGTGCCCGCCGATCTCACCATTACCTTTCACGCGCCGAAGCGCGGCCATTATTGCTTCCCGGCAGCCCAGGCGTGCGGCGAACTGGTGGTCGCCCCTATAGGGGTAGAGGCATTGGCAATTGACGATTGGAGATCGGTCAGCAATCTCCAATCCCCAATCCCCAATCTCCAACTGGCCGATGCTTCACTCGTCCGCGACTTACTCCCTGCCCGCCGGCTCGACGCGAACAAAGGCACATTCGGCCGCGTGGCCGTCATTGGTGGCTGCAGCGACTATCTCGGGGCGCCGGTGCTATCCGCGCGGGCAGCCTATCGCGTGGGCGCGGGACTGGTCGCCCTGGCTGTGCCGACGGTGGTTAAACCGGGCGCTGCAGCTGCATGCACCGAAGCTATCTTCATCTCCCTTCCCGAGTCGATCGAGCATCATACGCCGGCGGCGTTGCATCGGATCATGGCCTGGCTATCTTCGGCCAAAGGCGGCGCGGCGGTGGTGCTCGGACCGGGCATCGGCCAGGCGCCGCAGACGGCGGGGTTCATTGGCGATTTTCTCGACGCCCTTGCAGCAATTCATGACCAACTAAAGGGGCTGGTGTGCGATGCCGACACGCTCAACCTGCTGGCGCAGGTTCCCGCCTGGTGGTCGCGTCTGCCGACGCTGACCATCCTCACGCCGCACGCCGGCGAGATGGCTCGGCTGGCCCAGGCGACGGTCGGCGAAATTCAAAGCGACCGGATCGGCAATGCGCTCAAATACGCCGATGCGTGGGGACACATCGTCGTGCTCAAAGGAGCGCACACCGTGATCGCCGCGCCGGGATGGCGGGGCGTGGTGCTGCCATTCGCCAACCCGGCTATGGCGGCAGCGGGCACGGGCGACGTGTTGGCCGGTTGCATCGCCGGCCTGCTGGCGCAGGGGCTTTCCCCGATGGATGCGGCCGTATGTGGTGCTTATCTGCATGGCGCCGCAGGCGAGCGCTGGCGCGCCGAACACGGCGATGCCGGCTTGCTGGCCGGCGATCTGGTGTCGTATCTGCCGGACGTGATTCATCAGTTGAAGAAATGAGCAATGACTGCGGTTGTGTCGGATCTTGAAGGCACTTTGACGACGGGTGAAACTTGGCGCATTTTCGGTAACTTTCTGCGATCACGAGGCCGCGCTTTTAGCTACAATGTTTTCTTCTTTACTCACTTCCCCGGAGCGATGGCAGCGCGCGCCGGCTTGATCAATGCGCAGCGTTACCGCGAGCTGTGGTTTACGAACATGACGCGGTTGATCGAGGGGCTCTCGCAAGCGCAGATGGATGAACTGAGCGCGCTCATTGCCGATGAGCTGTGGCGCACGCGGCGTGCACAGGTCGTCGCCGAGTTGGATCGCTGGCTCGCCGGCGGTGCGCGCCTTCTCATCGCCTCGGGCACTTACCAGCAGGTGGCGATTGCCTTTGCCTCGCGCATTGGCGCAGAAGCCATCGGCACATCGGTGGAGTTCGACGCCCATGGCCGCGCCACCGGCCGGCTGAGCAGCCCAGTCTCCACCTCAGAGACGAAAGCGGCGCGGGTGCGCGCCTGGTTGGGGGACGATGTGTTGGCGGCTGCCTACGGTGACACCGAGGGCGACATCCCTATGTTGTGCCTGGCTGCACGACCGGTGGCTGTTTACCCGGATGCTGCCCTGCGCGCGAAAGCCCTGGCGAGTGGCTGGCGCATCATCGAGCGCTGAGCGCCGCAGGCCATTCACCCCCACGCGGCGCGCACGAGGGCCGGCAGCACTTCGCCAGCTTTGCCATGAATGGCATAGCTGTGCGATTCGGAATGCGTCTCGACATCCGGGTTAATGGTGACCACAGTAGCACGAGCACGCCGGGCCACCCTGGGCAGCGACGCCGCCGGCTCGACCCGGCCGGAAGTGCCGATGGAGAAGAAAACATCGCACCCTTGTGCAGCCTCCAGGGCGGCCCAGTAGGCTTGCGTGGGCAACGATTCACCGAACCATACGACGTCGGGGCGGATGAGGCCGCCGCAGTGAGGGCAGCGTGGAGGTGCCTCCCAATCGGCATCGTCGAGCGCGTAGGGCGCCTGGCAGTCGAAGCACTTGTAGCGCCGGATGTTGCCGTGTAGCTCGATCACGTTGCGGCTGCCGGCCAGTTGATGCAGGCCATCCACGTTCTGCGTGATCAGCGTGAACTGTGGAACCCGGCGCTCCATCTCCGCCAGCATCAGGTGGCCGGGGTTCGGTTGGGCGCGCTCGACCAGGCTGCGCCGCCAGGCATACCAGTCCCACACCAGTTTTGGATTGCGCTGAAAAGCCTCCGGCGTTGCGAGGTCCTCCGGGCGAAATTGCGACCACAGGCCGGTTTGCACATCGCGGAAGGTGGGCAGGCCGCTTTCGGCGCTGACGCCGGCGCCGGTGAGCACGGCAATGTGCCGGGCCGAGCGCAGAGCCTGGATGAGCGCAGGAGCGAAGTTCATGTGAGCGTTTCCCTCACTTTCACCCCTCGCTTCACTACCGACCAACCGAAGGGCCGGCGCGCCGGCAATCAAAGAGGGTCATGCCAGTTGCCGGATCAACTTCTTGAGATGCTCGCGATAGCCGAAGTGCTCGACTTCCACGTAGTGTCGGGTGGAATCTTTGTATTTGATGCCGCGATTGCGGGGTTGTTCGGCGGTGGCTTTCAGTCGGCGCATCATCTCGGCCTTCACTGGATTGTTGCGTTGGGCGCAGATGAACCTGGCCACCGCCTGCGACTGATAATCCACCAGGCCCCATTGCCCGCTATCGGGCTGAATCAAGCCGACCACGAATAGATTGTCGTAGTGTGGATGGAAGATGTGCCAGTACAACAGCGGCTTGCCATCCTTCCAGTTCAGGTAGCGCCTGTCTATGAACGGGAAGGTGATATTGAAGCCGGTGGCATAGATGATCACGTCAATCTCTTCTTCGCTGCCGTCTTTGAACAGCACGCGGTTGCCGCGCAGCTCTTGCATGTCGGGCTTCACCTTGATGTCGCCCTGGCCGACGTAGTACAGGATGAGCTGGTTGACGATGGGATGCGTCTCGAAGAATTTGTGATCGGGCTTGGGCAAGCCGTAGTCCTGCGGCAGACCGATGAGCAGTTTGAGGATGACCGAGTAGAGCCAGCGCTGAAGCGTGAGCGGCACATGCAGCCTGAGCAGAAATTCGTTGACCTGGTCGGAGGGTCTGCCGAAGGTGTATTTGGGGTTGTAGTAGTAGCCGCGGCGCGTGCTATGAAAAGTGATCGCAGCGTTTTGGGCGCTCTCCACGGCGATGTCGCAGCCGCTATTGCCAGCCCCGACCACCAGCACGCGCTTGTCGCGCAGCACGTCGGGCGTTTTGTACTGGCATGAATGCAGGATCAGCCCGTCGAACTTGCCCGGATACTCCGGCCATTTGGGGTCCCAGTTGTGGCCGTTGCAGATGATCACGCCGCCATAGCGGCGCGTCTCGCCGGTGCTCAGCGTCACTTCCCACAGGGGGCTGGTCGCCGTCTCGTCGGTAGGGGCAATGCGCTCGACGCCGGTGTTGAACGTGATCAACTCATACAGCCCGAAGTGGCGGGCGTAGCTCTTGATGTATTCATGGGCCTGCCAGTGGCTGGGATAGTCCGGGTAGTCCTTCGGCATCGGGAAGTCGGTGTATTCCGTGCCGGGCTTGGATGAGATCAGATGCGTGGATTTGTACACGCTGCTGCCGGGCTTGCCGTAGTACCAGTTGCCGCCCACGTCGTCGAGCTTCTCGAATACGTCGCAGGGAATGCCGAGCTGTTTGAGGTTCTTGGCAGCGGCCAGCCCCGATGTGCCGGCGCCGACGATGCAATAGCGCTGTGAGTAGTCCACCATGCTTCTGCTCCTCAACCCAGATTCTCGATCAACACGATGTGCAATTCAAGTGGCCCGTGCACGCCGAACACCGGGTGCATCTCGATGTCGCTGGTGCGACTGCTGCCGGTGATCAGTGTGACGTTGCTGCTGCCCCGAAAAACACCCAGGCGCTGGGCGCGTTGCGCGGCGATATAGTCCTCCAGGCGCGGCACGATGCGATCTTCGGTAAGCACGGCGATGTGCACCGGCGGCAGCAACGAGGCCATACGCGGCCGGCCAGGGCCGGAGGATAGCACCAGCGTGCCGGTTGATGCCAGGGCCCAATCGGCGCTGGTGATGCCGGCTTCGGCCGTGGCCACCGCTTCGTTGCTGCCTTGCACGCGCTCGATGCCCAACTCACCCAGCAGCGCCTCGATGCCGTTGAGCGGCAGGTGCGCCTCATCCCACATGGTGACGCGCCGAACGCAGCGATCGGTCAGCAAATCGCGGATGATGCGCCGCGCATCATCATCGCCTGTTGCGCGGTGCACGATGCCTTTGACGCGCTCGACCTCGGCGACGAAACGCGCGGTCAGATCTTCGTTGGGGTCAAGCCGGGTGACGGGCAGGATGGAGGGCGAATCGGCTTTGGGGAAGGGTTCGCCCTTGGCGAGCGCGGCGCGCAGGGCGTTCAAAATGTCGTTGCGTGCAGACATAGCCAGCAGCGAAGGGGTCAGGTTTTGTGGACGCGACGCGCGTAGCGCTCGCGGAAGGACGGCGCGCCGAAGGCCGGAAAGTCACGGCTCGTCGTCCAGCCATCGAAAGGCGGCGGCAGCCGGCGCAGGTAGCCCTTGCGCCCGGCCAGCAGGCGCGTGAGCCAGCCGACCAGCCGGCCGCCCAGGCGATACAGCGTCGGCGACTTGAACGCAATGGCCCATAGCTTCATGCCGATGCGCCAACCGGGCGTTGGGTCGCCCGCCTGCACCAGGTCGCGGCGCAGCTTCAGCAGCATGTCGGGGATGGCGATCTCGACCGGGCAGGCGGCCTGGCATGCGCCGCACAGGCTGCTGGCATAGGGAAGTTTGGGCGCGCGCGTTGGGCCCAGCAGCAGCGGCGAGACGATCGAGCCGATCGGGCCGGGATACACCCAGCCGTAGGCGTGCCCGCCGATGTTCTGATACACCGGACAGGCGTTCAGACACGCGCCACAGCGAATGCAGGCCAGGCTCTCCGCGTATTCCGTGGCCAGGATGCGCGAGCGGCCGTTATCCAAAATGACCAGATAAAAGACTTCGGGGCCGTCGGGTTCATCGGGGCGGCGCGGGCCGCTCATCAGGTTGTTGTAGACCGACAGGCGCTGGCCGGTGGCGCTGCGGGCCAGAAGCTGCACCAGCACGGCGTAGTCTTCCCAGGTGGCGATCACCTTCTCCACACCCATCACCGCCACATGGATGGGCGGGGTGCTGGTGGAGAGGCGGTTGTTGCCCTCGTTCTCGACAGTGGCGATGGTGCCGGTTTCGGCGATGGCGAAGTTCACCCCGCTGATGCCCATGTCGGCCTCCAGGTACTTCCGGCGCATCACATTGCGCACGAAGCGCGTCATCTCCTCCGGTCGGTCGGTGAGCGGCATGCCCAGTTTTTCGTGCAAGAGCCGGGCGGTGGCCTCTTTGGTCTTGTGCAACATCGGAAAGACGATGTGGCTGGGAGTTTCGCCGGCCAGCTGGATGATGTATTCGCCCAGGTCGCTCTCGGTCACTTCGATGCCGCGCGCCTCCAGCGCATGGTTCAGCTCACTTTCCTCGGTGACCATGCTCTTGCCCTTGGTCACCCGTCGCACGCTGTGCTTCTGGCACAACTCCAGGATGACGCGGTTTAACTCTGCCGCGTCGCGCGCCCAGAGCACATGGCCGCCGTTAGCGACGACGTTGCGTTCGAGCTGCTCCAGCAAGTCGGGCAGGCGATTCAAGGCGCGTTCGCGGGCCAGGCGGGCCTGATGACGCAGCGCTGCGGCGTCGGTCGTCTCGGCCATTGCGCCGATGCGCGCGTTCACCCCGCGCGTGGTGCCGCGATCCAGCGCAGTCTGCAACTGGATGTCGGCCAGGGCGATGGTAACGGAACGGGAGAAGGGATCCATGACTTTTCTGCGTGGCGCCTTTCTTCGATGCGGGCGCGTTGAAGGCGTTGCGTGCGACTGCCGCGCCGGCCGGCTCAGCCACGCGACCAGCGGATCTCCGTCTCCTCGCGTTCGCCCATCGCCGTGCGCAACAGCTCCAACAACGCCGGCTCGGCGCCATTCGCCTGAAACAGGTCGAGCGTGTCGCGGTTGATGTAGTAGTCCTGGTCGTCGGCCGACTCCTCTTCCAGGTGGGTGATCAGGAATTGCAGCTGCGCCTCGGTGATTTGGCCGATCAAGGCGCCCGAACTGGCGTCGAATAATTGAATCATCGCATTCCTCCAGAGCTGCATTGTAAGCGGCGCCTCAACCGGGTGCGTTCACGAATAGGGGTAAGAACCTCCCGCAGGCTGCTTGCTTGAGTCCAGCCCAGACCTGCGGGGAGGTTGTCGCTGCCCTAGTTGCGCGGGCGACCACATAGGGTCGCCCCTACAACGGGCGGC
>JAIMBB010000163.1 GCA_023511655.1 Anaerolineae bacterium | reverse complement strand
GCCTCACCCTTGATGTGCTGATCCAACAACGAGGCAAGCAGGAAGTGCATCATCATCGGCTTCCTGCTTGCCTCGTTGTTGGATCAGCACATCAAGGGTGAGGCTGTCTTTCGCACCATCTTCATCTTTCCCTTTGCCGTCTCTGCTGTGGTCACCGGCGTGGCCTGGCGCTGGCTGATGCGCCCCGAGACGGGGATCAACCTGCTGTTCGAATCGGTGGGTCTGGGAGTTCTCAAGTCGAAGTGGTTCGCCGATCCAACCTGGGGCATTCTGTTCATCACCATTGCGTCGGGCTGGCAGTTTGCCGGCTATGTGATGGCGCTATATCTGGCCGGCCTGCGCGGCATTCCATCCGAAGTGAAAGAGGCAGCGCAGATGGACGGCTGCAACACGTGGAATTTGTATCGGCACATCATCATTCCGATGCTGGCGCCGGTGACCTACACGGCAATCGTGCTCACCGGCATGGGCGCGATTCGCGTATTCGACATCGTGACCGTGATCAGCGGCAGCGGCCAGGCCTTCTCGACCGACATGCTGGCCTATCACATGTTCGAGCAAATGTTCACCGCCAACCGATTCTCACTTAGCGCAGTGATCGGCGCGTTCATGATCATCCTGTCAGTCTTCCTGGTCGTGCCCTATCTGTTGAGCGTGCGCAAGGAGCAGGAACGATGACGCGCAGCAACGCCGTTACCCTTCAAACGATCTGGTCGCGCGGCGCGATCTACTTTTTGTTGATCGCCTTCGCGTTGTATTTCCTGATGCCGGTATATGTGTTGGTGAACACCAGCTTCAAGCCTTACACCGAGGTGAGCATCCAGCGCATGTGGGAGCTGCCGCAAGGCCTGTACTTGGGGAGCTTCGCTGAAGCGTGGTCGAAGGTCTCGCCCAACTTCATCAACAGCTTGCTGATTACTGTGCCGGCCGCTATCATCTCGTCGTTTATCGGTTCGATCAACGGCTATATCTTCTCGAAGTGGCGCTTCAGGGGAAGCAACACCATCTTCCTGCTCTTCCTGATCGGCATGTTCTTGCCCTACCAAGGCGTGCTCATCCCGATGGTGCTGACGCTGCGCACAGTCGGCCTGTATGGCACGATCCCCGGCCTGATCTTCATCCACTGTGTATTCGGCATCCCGATCACGGCGCTGATGTTTCGCAGCTACTACGCCGGCGTGCCCGATGACCTGGTAGACGCCGGGAAGATTGATGGCTGCGGCTTCTTCGGCATCTACCGCCACATCCTGTTGCCCATCGCTGCGCCCGCCTTCGCCGTCGTGCTGCTATGGCAGTTCACCTCTATCTGGAACGACTTCATCATCGGCCTAGTGGTGTTGAGCAACCCACGCCTGGCGCCAGTAACGGTGGCCGTGCAAAACCTGGCCGGGAGCTTCACAACCGAGTGGAACATCCAGATGGCCGGCGCGCTCATCGCCGCCGCGCCAACGATCATCGTGTATCTGTTGCTGGGCAAGCTGTTCATGCGCGGCCTATTGGCCGGCAGCGTCAAAGGCTAAATGACTGACCGCGTCAAAGCTAAAGTTGTCATCGTCACCGGCGCAGCGCAAGGCATCGGTTTTGGAATTGCCGAGATGCTGGCCCGCGAGGGCGCACGCGTGATTGTCGCCGACAAACAAGGGGACAAGGGCAAAGCCGCTGCACAAGCAATCTGTGCAGCCGGCGGCCAGGCGATCTTCCAGCTCACCGATGTCACTCGTGAATCGGACTGCGCCGCGCTCGTCGCGGAGGCTGTGCAGCGCTTCGGCCGGCTCGACGGTCTGGTGAACAACGTCGGCTGGTTCCCGCGCGCTACGCTCGAAGAGACCACCACCGAGTTCTGGGAAGCCGTGATGAACGTGAACGTGCGCAGCGCGTTCTACTGCTGCAAATACGCCATCCCGGCCATGCAACGCGCCGGCGGGGGAAGCATCGTCAATATCGGCTCGGTGCACGGCCTGCAAGCCTCCGCCAACCTGGTCGCGTATGGCGCGGCCAAGGGCGCGCTGCTCAACCTTACGCGCACGCTGGCCGGCGCCTACGCCGCCGATCGCATCCGTTGCAACTACCTCATCCCCGGCTGGGTGATGAGCGAGGGCGAGATCGCCCTGGCCCAAAGCCGCGGCGTGGACGTGGATGAACTACGCGCACAAGGTACCAAGCAGCCCTTCGGCCGCCACCAAACGCCGCAAGACACCGCCTATGCTGTGGTCTATCTCATCTCCGACGAATCGTCGCAGGTAACCGGCAGCATCTTCCACATAGACGCCGGCATGTCCTCGCTAATCTTCAACCGACGTCACCTGGCCTGAGCGCCACCAGGTCGCTTCTAAGGCAATATGCAACCAAACACACTCAACACCCTGTGGTCGGCCGACCACTATGTCGTGAACGGCTGGTGCGCGATCCCCAGCAGTTGGAGCGCAGAGCTGATGGCGCGCGCCGGCTGGGATAGCGTCACGCTCGATTTACAACACGGCTTGCTGGACTACTCTCAAGCTTTGCCGATGTTGCAGGCTATCCATCTGGCCGGCGCCGTGCCGATGGCGCGCGTGCCGTGGAACGAGCCGGGCATCATCATGAAGCTGCTCGATGCCGGCGCGCTCGGCATCATTTGTCCGATGATCAACACGCGCGCAGAGTGTGAACGCTTCGTCGGCGCTTGCCGCTACGCGCCGGACGGCTATCGTAGCTTCGGCCCCACGCGCGCCCGCGTCGCCTACGGCAGCGACTACGAGCAGGCCGCCGCGAACAACGTGTTGACCTTCGCCATGGTCGAAACGGCCGAGGCACTCGCCAACGTCGAGGCCATCGTCAGCGTACCTGGCCTCACCGGCGTATATGTCGGCCCGGCTGACCTCAGCCTGAGCATGGGGAGCCCGGAGCGTAGCGATCCGACTGCGCCGGCGGTCGTCGCCGCGCTCGATGCCATCGTCGCCGCCTGCCAGAAGCATGGGGTAATCGCCGGCATCCACTGCGCCTCCACCGACTATGCGCGCAAGATGATCACCAAGGGCTTCCGGCTCGTCACCATTTCATCCGACGGCAACCTGCTGGCCAGCGCTGCTGCGGCGGCGGTGAAAGCGCTGCGCGGCAACCAGCCAGACGAACAGCGCCCGACCGGCATCTACTAACCAATCTGCAACCTCGACTGGTTGCTTCCCGATCTCTGCTACACCATGTTCAAAATCTGGTTCGACGATTACTTGCTTCCCTCCTGCGCCCATATGCTGGCAGGTGTTGCCGAACCGCTCGGCCCCTCCTCTACTCTGGCGGGCATCGAAGAAGCCGAAGCGTTCATCTGCCCAGGCAACGTGCGCTACGACGCCGCACGCATGGATCTCGCCCCAAAGCTTAAGGTAATCGCCCGGCTGGGCGTAGGCTACGACAACATTGACGTGGCGGCAGCGACAGCACGGCGAATCCCAGTCGTTTACGCGCCCGATGCGCCGACGATCAGCACGGCCGAACACGCCTGGGCGCTGGTTCTGGCTGTAGCCAAGAAGGTTGTGACGGCCAATGCCACATTGCACGCCGCCGGCTGGCACGCGTTTTGGGGCCGCGAAGAGAGCAAGGGTATGGAGCTATATGCGCGCACCCTGGGCCTCATCGGCCTGGGGCGCATCGGCAGTCGGGTGGCCCGCTTCGGCCAGGCCTTCGACATGCGTGTGCTGGCCTTCGATCCACACATCGCCCCGGAACGCGCGCATGCGCTGGGCATTGAACTTGTGCCGTCGCTCGAGGGCGTGCTGCGCGAAGCCGACATCGTGTCGCTGCACGTGCCGGTGACGCCGGAGACGCGTCACTTCATGAATGCCGAGCGATTTGCGCAGATGAAGCGCGGGGCGATTTTCATTAACGTAGCGCGCGGCGCGCTGGTAGACGAACAAGCCCTGGCCGATGCCCTGCGCTCTGGACACATAGGCGGCGCAGGGCTGGATGTGTTCGATGGTGAGCCGATTGCGCCCTCGCACCCACTGCTTGCATTCGACAATGTAGTGGTCACGCCACACGTGGCCAGCCGGACCGTAGCCGGCCATCATCGAATCTGGGAGACAACGCTCACGCAGGCCCTGCAGGTGCTGCGCGGCCAGCGCCCGCCGCATTTGCTCAACCCGGAGATTTGGGAAGTCCGGCGCCGGTAACGATCAACCAGCAGCCTCGGCCGGCGAGGTAGCCTTCTTCATTGCGCCGGAAAGCAGGTCGTAGGCTTCGACCCACGCCTGTTTGACTTCGTGAGTGAATGCATCGCCCAGGACTTGCTCCAGCGCCCAGATCAGCGCCGCGCCGAAGGTGTTGTAGTCCGGCGCCGATACGCCGTAGCGAAAATGCCGTTGGCCGAGCGCCCGCACACTCGATTCGATGGCTTCTGGACGATCCAGGCCGCGCACAGCCAGGCCAATGACCGTCATCAGCATCAGGGCTTGTTTCTTCATGTCACCCTTGAACAGGGGGCGAACGCTGGGATCCATCTCGAACAGGCGAGTGTAGAACAGCTCACCCACCTGCTGCGCGATGGGTTCCACGCTTTCGAAGGTCTTTTGTACGAGCGCGATTTGTCGAGCATCCATAAGCCATCTCCTGGCTCGCAGGCCAGAGCTGGCCCCACTGTAGAAGCCCTCGCGCCGACGCACATCCGGCACGCGGACGGAATTGGCACTGGTCGGGAGGCCAGGATGCAGAGCCTCGCTGTATCAGGACAGCGTGCCCAGCCACTCGCCCAGCCAGCGATCGGCGTCCTCCAGGCTGGCGTCGTTGATCTGATGGCCCATCGGATATTCGCGATAGGTGACCGACGCACCGAGCGACTCGAACAGATCACGGGTCATGCGGCCCAGTTCGACGGGCACAACGTCGTCGAACAGGCCATGCGTGATCAGCAAGCGTTTGCCGGCCAGCCGGAGGCCGGGCCGAGCCAGCTCAGCCGGTGTAAACCCGCTCATCAATATCGCGCCGGCAGCCAGATCGGGCCGATGCAGCAAGATGCCGGCGCTCATAGTCGCGCCCTGGCTGAACCCCAGCAGCAAAGTTCGCTCCGGCACAGCATGGCAAGCAGCAATGGCCTCGGCGACGAAATCGGCCGCCAGAGGGATTGCCGCCAGCACGTCGGCCGGCCGAACAAACAAGCCTTCTGCATTCCAGACGATCGGGAACCAGGCATAGCCGCCCATCTCCAACGTTTGCGGCGCACGCGCGCTGAGCAGATCGAAACAAGGATCAAGATAGGGAGCCAGACCCATCAGGTCATCCTCGTTGCTGCCGTAGCCATGCAGCAAGATGAGCAGCGGCGAGCGGCCGGTTTGCGTGGCCTGGCGCGCACGGCGAAAGCGATGAACCAGGGAGAGCTGCGGGGAATGAGCAGTCATGTCACCTCATCAGCCTGGGGCACCCTATGACGATGGCACAGGCGCGGCCTCGCCTTCGATCGGATAGCCGGCTGCGATCCACGCTTCTTTGCCCTCGCGAAACTCGCGCACGTCGGCATAGCCCAGTTCGGCCAGAATGCGGGCCGCTTTGGTCGCCGATCCGCAACGCGGACTCTGGCAATACACCACGACGGTGGCCGCCTTGTCAGGGAGCGCGCGCTCGGCCATGTGCCTCAACCCGAGGATGGGCAAGTTGATAGCGCCCGGTAGATGCGCTTTGCGGTAGGCGTGCGCAGCCAACACCTCGACCAGGATCACCGGCCGGCCATCGTCGAGCAAGCGCTTCAATTCATGTAAGGCGATTGTGCGCATCGGTTGCAGACCGCCGAATTATTCTCCAAAAGCCACGGACGTGCAAAGGGAACCCAAGAAACGAGTGGCGCGCACAATTTGTCAGTGAGAGCGCCCCTACGTGGTCGCCCACATGTTGCGGTGGCCCGCATGATCGCGTATGCGCAACGGGCAGCCACACATGACTGCCCCTACGTCACATCACTGCCGCACCATTGTATGGGCCCCAAAAGGCCAAGCAGTGATAAAGTGGGCAGTGATGAGCACACAAACCCAATCCGATGTCTGGCGTACCGCGATGCCGGATGCCAACGGCAAGTTCGGCCCTTACGGCGGGCGCTTCGTTCCCGAGACGCTAATGCCGGTGCTGGATGACGTGATCGAAGCCTACGAGGAATTTCGCGACGATCCAGCTTTTCGCGCCGAGTATGAGCATTTGCTCAGGACCTACGTCGGACGGCCGTCACCGTTGACGCACGCGCAGCGCCTGAGCGCGCACCTCGGCGGCGCACAAATCTACCTGAAGCGTGAAGACCTGTTGCACACCGGCGCGCACAAGATCAACAACGCGCTGGGGCAGGCGTTGTTGGCCAGACGCATGGGCAAGCGACGGATCATCGCCGAGACCGGCGCTGGCCAACATGGCGTGGCCACCGCCACCGCCTGCGCGCTGCTCGGTTTGGAGTGCATCATCTACATGGGCACGGTGGACATGGCCCGTCAGGCGCCAAACGTCTTCCGCATGCGCCTGCTGGGCGCAGAAGTGCGCGGCGTGGATAGCGGCACCAAGACGCTCAAGGACGCGGTGAATGAGGCCATCCGTGACTGGGTATCTCACCCCCATGACACCTACTACATCATCGGCAGCGCGCTGGGGCCACACCCCTATCCGCTCATGTGTCGGGACTTTCAGAGCGTGATCGGCAAAGAAGCGCGCGAGCAAATGCTTCAACAGGTCGGCCGCTTGCCGGATGAAGTGATCGCCTGCGTGGGCGGCGGCAGCAACGCCATCGGCATCTTCTACGGTTTTTTGCATGACGAGGTGAAGCTCATCGGCGTAGAGGCCGGCGGCTACGGCATCGAAAGCGGCAAACATGCCGCGCGCTTCGCATCACAAATTGAAAATGCAAAATTGAAAGTTGAAAAGGAAGCGTCGGACGACCCTTCGCAATTCTCGATTCTCAATTCTCAATCTCCTGAAGGGCGAGTGGGCGTCTTCCAGGGGATGAAAACGCTGGTGCTGCAAAACGCCGATGGTCAAATCGCCGAAACGCATTCCATTTCGGCTGGGCTGGACTATGCCGGCGTGGGGCCGGAGCACGTCCTGCTGCGCGAGATCGGGCGTGCAGAATACACCTTCGCCACCGATGACGAAGCGCTGGCAGCCTTTCACGCCCTGTGCCGGTTCGAGGGCATTATCCCGGCTCTGGAATCGTCACACGCCGTCGCGGAGGCCATCAAACGCGCTCCACGTTACTCACGCGAGCACATCTTGCTGGTCAACCTGAGTGGGCGCGGCGACAAAGACCTGAACACGGTCATGTCGCAGGCAGATCGCTCCGCGCAATCCGATCGCTGATGGCCGACGCCGATCGCCTCACTTTCCGCAGAAATGCAGCTCACCCCAATCCTGGATGCGTCCATCGTGCAAGGTGGCGAACAAGCCGATCTTGTAGCCGCCGGGCGGCCAGTCGCGGCGATTGAGGCGGAAGTTATCGGTCTTGAATGGGACTTGCTGGCGCAGTCCGCGCGTGCCGGTTCCACACGCATCGTCGCTGGGGTCAATGCGCAGTTCGAGCGACTGGATGCCGTAGATGTGCCAACGAATGACCATCTCGTCGGGATCGGGGCTTGCATTCGGCACGAATTCGAACGGCACCGGTGTGCAGAAAGTGTAGTCGGGCGCGTTATTCAGCGTAGCCGCCCAATAGGGATTCGACGGGTTGCACTCCGGCTCGGCAGGCGTCGGCTGGGCAGGGGGATGCTCAGCCACCTGATCCGGCGTTGCGGTTGGAGATGTGGCTGCTGATGAGGCGACGGTCGGCGTCGGCGGTGGAGCGGTTGGCGCCTGAACCACACTCACGCCACTGGCGGCGTCGTTCGCTTGCACAAATTGGCCCGCCACCCAGGCCGTCTTGCCTTCCACGCTGACCCGCCACCATTGGCCATCGTCGCTTTTACCGGTCACCTGCGCCATCTGTCCCTGATTCAATCTCCCGACCAGGTCGTAGTTCGTCCCCGGGCCGGCGCGCAGGTTGACGAAATCGTTCGCGACGATCAAGCCGGGCGTGGCCGTCGGCGCGGGCGTGGCGGTAGCCTGCGGCGCATCGGTCGGCGGCAGCGTGGGCTCGGGGGTCGGTTGAGCAGTAGGCTCAGGCGCAGGCGGTGCGGCAGTGGGTTGGGCGGTTGGAGTCGGCATCTCGACGCGCACAGAGACTACGTCCGAGCGAGCGATGAGCTTATCGTCGCCGTCGCGCGCTTCAAGATACAGAACATGGTTGCCGATCGTCTGCGGCGTCCACACTACAGACGCATCGGCGCTGCCAGGATCCGCCGGAAGCATGCCCAACCTTTGCCCGTTGACCCAAACGTGCACCTGAGCGAACCCAGGTCCGCTGTATTCCACGCGAATCGGAATTTCCTGGTTTATCGTCAGCAGCGCGCCCTGCGCCGGCTCGACGATCCTTAGAGAAGGCAGCGGCTGGGAGGGGTCTGGTGTGCCGCACGCACTCAACCCAATCGCGGCGACAAGAACGGCAACGGCTAGGTTCGGTCGGCAGTTCTTAACGTCCGTCGTTTTCGATACATTCACGCCGCCGATTGTAGCGTGCACTTTTTAGCGCGCACTTTTTATAGAATAGCGTGCAACACTGTGAATACCATCCAAGATCAAGACCTCGCCCTCATTGTTGACGCGCGGGGCAAGGCGCACCTGGTGAAGGTGCACGCCGGCCAAAAGTTCGAGACGCACCACGGATTCATCCTCTACGATGCGATGATCGGCAAACCGTGGGGCAGCGTCATCCATTCGTCGTTGGGCCACCCTTACCTGGTCGTGCAGCCCAGCACCGCCGACTTGATCAAACATATCAAGCGCAGCTCGCAGGTGATCTACCCGAAGGATAGCGCCTACATTTTGATGCGGATGAACGCCAGGCCCGGCGCGCGCATCCTGGAAAGCGGCTGCGGCAGCGGTGGGCTGACGCTGGCCCTGGCGACCGCCGTCATGCCCACCGGTCACGTGTATTCGCAGGAAATCCGCGAGGATTTCATTGCCCTGACCCGGCGCAACATGGAACGCGTCGGGCTGGACCCATACGTCACGTTCATCTACGCCGATAGCACACAAGGCTTCAAGGTGGATGAGCAGGTGGATGCCGTCTTTCTGGATATGCCTGCGCCGGAGACATGCGTATCTCAGGCTCGTGAGGTATTGAAGGACGGCGGTTTTTTTGGATCGCTGGTGCCCACCACCAACC
>JAIMBB010000162.1 GCA_023511655.1 Anaerolineae bacterium | reverse complement strand
GCGACCACATAGGGTCGCCCCTACAACGGGCGGCGGTGGGTGATGTAGGGGCGGCCCTGCGTGGCCGCCCGCCCATATGTGCCAAACGCAAGCAGGCACACAGGCCTGCCCCTATAAGAAAATGCCCCGTGCGTGAACGCACCCGCTGCGTCGCGTCGTTATACTCGTCGTGATGGTCCATGATGTTGACATTGCCGTCATCGGCGGCGGATTGGGGGGCTGCGCGGCGGCGCTGGCTGCGTGCGAAGCCGGTCGGTCGGTCGTGTTGACCGAGCCGACCGACTGGCTTGGTGGCCAGATGACGAGCCAGGGCGTCAGCGCGCTGGATGAGCATGAACATATCGAGCACTATGGCGGCACGCGCAGCTACATGGCGCTGCGCCAGGCCATCCGTGCTCACTATCGGTCGCGCTATGGTGTGAACGCTATGCCTGATGGCCGGCCGCTCAACCCCGGTGATGGCTGGGTAAGCCGGCTGTGCTTTGAGCCGCGCGTTGGGCTGGCTGTGTTGCGTGACATGCTCGCGCCACACATCGCCGGCGGACGATTGACTGTTCTTCTGGGTTGCAAGCCGCAGTTCGCCCGTATGGAGGGTGATCGCGTAGTCGAAGTGAACTTGTCTGATGCTTCCGGAGCCCATCAGATTTCGGAAGTCACAGTTCGTGCGCGATTCTTCCTGGACGCGACGGAGTTGGGCGATCTCCTGCCGCTCACCGGCACGCAATACGTGACCGGCGCCGAGGCGCGCGCCGACACGGGTGAGCCTGATGCGCCGATGGAAGCGCGCCCGCACGAGGTGCAAGGCTTTACCTTTTGCTTCGCGGTCGAATATCGCCCTGGCGAGTCCCACTTCATCGAAATGCCGCCTGACTACGCTCGCCTGCGCGACACGCAGCCCTATACCCTGGTGCTGCGCAACAAGGATGGCAGCCCACGCCCTTTCAAAATGTTCGCGCCCGGGCCGGCCGGCCTGCCATTCTGGACATATCGCCGCTTGCTCTCGCGCGCACTGCTCGATCCGCACGGCGTGCATGGCATGTGCGACCTGGCCCTGATCAACTGGAACAGCAACGATTACCACCGGCGCAGCATCATTGATATATCGCCCGAAGCGCAAGCGGCAGCGCTCGAAGAAGCCAGGTGCTTGTCGCTCGGCTTCCTGTACTGGCTGCAGACCGAATGCCCGCGCGACGAAGGCGGCTTCGGCTATCCCGAATTCAAATTGCGGCCAGACGTGATGGGCACGGCCGACGGGTTGAGCAAAGCGCCTTACATCCGCGAGTCGCGCCGCATCGTCGCGCTGACGCGCATCGTCGAGCAGGACATCTTGGCTGCGCTGCGGCCAGGGGTAACGCAGGCGGCCTGGCCCGATTCGGTCGGCGTCGGCTGGTATCCCATGGATTTGCACCCGGCGGTCGGCAACCCTCGCTCCATGTTCGAGCCTACTCTGCCCTTTCAAATTCCGCTTGGCGCCCTCATCCCGCGTCGCACCCAGAACCTCGTCGCCGCTTGCAAAAACATCGGCACGACGCATCTGACCAATGGCGCCTATCGCCTGCACCCGGTGGAGTGGAACATCGGCGAGAGCGCCGGTGCGCTGGCCGCGTTCTGCTGCGGAGTGGGCTGTGTGCCGCATCGGGTGCGCGAGGATGCGCGGTTGCTTGCGCGCTTTCAGGACTACTTGCGCGAACGCGGCGTGCCTCTGGATTGGTCGCCGGTGTTGATTTGATCCTCGTCGCGCTGCCGAAACAAAGCGACCGTACACAGCGCGGTGATAGGGTGTTCGGAATCGGCGGCGATGATCGGCGATTGGCGAAGCGGCAAGGGCATTGACAAGTGGTGAGCAAGTCGTTAACATCCTGCCCGTCAGGCCGAATAATGCCCGTGTATCAATTGCCATTCATGCAACCACTGCCATCCATGCAACCACAACGCACCGGCTGTCCGTCGCATCTCCACTGTGTCGGATGCATGTGCATGTGTATTGCGCGGGCTGACCGGCTGGCGACCGTCGAGTACCGGTAAGCCCGCGCACGCCTACCCCTCGCTCGTTACTTCCGTCCTTTTGCAGTGCCCGGTCACTGCTCGTTGTTCGATATCCGTCGCGCTGAACGGCAGAATAGCCGCAGCGCCGTTCTACAATTTTTTGGAGGCAGTATGAACCGTTCTTTCGATCGAACTTCTATCGCCTCTCTGCGCAGAGGCAGACAAGTTTCCCTTGGCATCTTTGCCGCATTGGCCGTTGCCCTATCGGCGTGCGCGGTGCCGGCGCCACCGGCGGCTGAACGCGCTGGCCAACCCGCGCCCGCTCAGCCTGCCGCTCCCGGCGAGCCGATCTATATAGGCGTCAGCGGCCCATTGACCGGCCCCAACGCACGCTACGGTGTGCAGTGGAAGAAAGGCTTCGACCTAGCCCTGGAAGCCATCAACGGCAAAGGCGGCGTGCGCGGCCGCAAGCTCGAATACATCTTCGAGGATTCGCAAAGCGACCCCAAACAGTCGGTTGTCGTGGCGCAGAAGTTCGTGGCCGACCCGCGCATCGTGATCGAGCTTGGCGACTTCAGCAGCCCAGCTTCGATGGCCGCTTCGCCGATTTACCAGCGCGCCGGCCTGGTGCAGTTTGGCTTCACCAACTCGCACCCAGATTTCACCAAGGGCGGCGACTATATGTGGAGCAATTCGGCCACCCAGGAAGACCTCTCTCCCGCCCTGGCCGAGTTCGCCCACCAGACCCTGGGCCTCAACCGGCTGGCCGTGTTCTACCTGAATACCGACTGGGGCAAAGCCACCTACGACCTCTTTCAGAAGCATGCGGCGAAGATCGGCGCGCAGATCGTCGCTGCTGAAGCCTATCTACCCGACGAGAAGGACTTCCGCTCGGCGCTGGTGCGCGCCCGCGATGCTAACCCGGATGGCATCGTGCTAATCTCGTATCAGGCCGACGGCGCGCAGATCGTGCAGCAGCTGGCCACCACCGACCTGGAGGTGCCGGTCGTCGGCGCGTCCTCGCTGCACTCGCCCGACTTCATCCGGCTCGGCGGCGCTGCGGCGGAAGGGGTGTTTATCCGCGGGCAGTTCTCGCCCGAGGACACGCGCCCGACCGTGCAGGCGTTCGTGCAAGCCTATCGCGCCAGGTACAACGAAGAGCCAGACTTCTTCGCAGCGCATGCCTACGACACCATGAATATCGTCGCCGCGCTGATCGAGCTCGCCGGCCCTGACCGCAAGGCCATCCGCGATGCCTTCACCCAGATCAGGGATGTGCCGAGCGTGATCTATGGCAAAGTCACGTTCAACCCCGAAACGCGCCGCGTGGACAAGCCGCAGTTCGTGGATCTGGTCGTGAAGGATGGCAAGTTTGTCCCCTGGGACGGGACGGCGCGAACGGGTCGGCAGTAACCGATCTGTTGAGGAGCGAAACCAAGATGGCGATGAGCAAACGTGAGCGTGTGGAGGCCGCGCTCAAGGGCGAAGCGACCGACCGCGTGCCCGTCTCGGCCTGGCGGCACTTTGTGCCGGACGAAATCTCCGTCGAACAGCTCGCCGCAGCTAGCTTAAGGCACTTTCACGAGTTCGACTGGGACTGGTTGAAGCTGAATCCGCGCGCGACATACTACGCCGAGGCGTGGGGCAATCGCTATGACTTCGGCGACTACCAGTCAGTCTTTCCCCGCCTGTTGGGTGGTCCGCTCGGCTCGCCGGCTGATCTGGACAGCATCGCGCCGGTGGACCCGACGGGCGGCGTCTTTGGCGAGCACCTGGACCTGGTGAGGCGGGTGAGAGCCGGCATCGGCGAGGCGCACTTTGTGCAAACGGTGTTCTCGCCCCTCTCGGTGCTGGCTTTCTTGCTGGCACGCCCCGCGCGTCACGACACCGACAGCCTTTTGCAGGCGCACTACGATGGCCTTCGCCACGCCATCGCCGAGAACCCCCAAGGGATGCATCACGCGCTATCGGTGATTGCCGATGCGCTGGCTGCCTATGCCGCCGCCGCAGTAGACGCCGGGGCCAGCGGCATCTTCTTCGCCATCGTCAAGCTGGCGCGCCAGGGGGTATTGAGCGAGTCGGAGTACGCCCGGTTTGGCCGGCCCTACGACCTGCGCGTGTTGCGAGCGGTGCAGGGCGCGCCCTTCAACCTGCTGCACGTCTGCGGGCCGCAAGTGTACTTCGATTCGGTGCTGGACTACCCGGTGCATGCCATCAACTGGGCTACGCTCAACCAGGGCAACCCAACCGTCGGCGCCGCCCAGTGCCTGACTCAACGCGCCCTGATCGGCGGCGTGGACGAGCTGAGCACGTTGCAGACCGGCACGCCCGACCAGGTGATCGCCGAAGCGCAGGCAGCCATCCGCGCCACCGGGGGCCGGCGCTTTTTGCTGGCGCCCGGCTGCGGCACGCGCATGGATGTGCCGGCGGCCAACCTGCACGCCCTGCGCCGCGCAGTCGAACTCCCGCTCTGAGGCGCTCATCGCATCTGTCCCATGCCAGATTTTGCGTTGCGCACGCTGGGCGATCAGCTCATCAACGGCCTGGTCATCGGCAACGTCTATGCTTTGATCGCCATCGGCCTGGCGCTGATCTTTGGCGTGGCCAACCTGATCAACTTCGCCCACGGCTCGGTGTACATGGTCGGCGCCTATGTCGGCTGGGTGGCGGTGATGTGGCTGGGCTGGCCGCTGGCTCCCACCTTCGTCGCCGTCGCTGTCGTCTGCGCCGCGCTGGGCGTCTTGATTGAGCGCTTTGGCCTGCGACATCTGCAGAGCCAGGCTCGCATCGCCCCCTTGCTGGCTACCATCGGCATCAGCTTCGCCCTCGATCAACTGGTGCAGATCATCTTCTCGCCCAACCCACAAGCCTTTTCCAGCCCGCTGCCGGCGACGCGCATCGCCCTGGGCGGTGTCAGCATTGGTGCGCTCGATCTGCTCATCGCGGCGATCACTTTCGCAGTGGCCGCGGTGCTGTTCGGCTTCTTGCGCTTCACGCGGCTGGGCTGGGCGCTGCGCGCCACCGCGCAGGATCGCGAGGCCGCCCAGCAGATGGGCGTAGACGTGGACGGCATCAACGCGCTCACCTTCGCCGTGGCGTCGGTGTTGGGCGGCATCGGCGGCGTGATGATCGGCATGTACTTCACCTCGGTCTACCCCACCATGAGCTATGGCGCGATGCTTAAGGGGTTCGCCGCCAACCTGCTGGGCGGCCTGGGGAGCGTGCCGGGCGCGGTGGTGGGCGGCTTGCTGCTGGGGCTGATCGAGACGTTCGGCGTGGCGCTGCTCGGCTCCACTTACCGCAACCTGTTCACGTTCGTCATCCTGATCGGCGTGCTGGTGTTGCGGCCCACCGGCCTGTTTGGGGCGCGGCGCGCCTTGCCGCCGGAGCCGCTCACCGGCACGTTTGTGGCCAGCAGTCGGCCGGTGCGCATTCCGGCCTGGCTGGTGGGCGCGGCGCTGGTCGCGGCTATCCTGCTGCCGTTCATCGCCACCGATCCATACCTGTTGCAAATCCTCACCAGCGCCTGGCTGTTCGGCATGCTGGCGCTGAGCATCACCCTGGTCACCGGCGCGGCCGGCCAGATGTCGCTTGGCCAGGCCGGCTTCCTGGCCATCGGCGGATATGCCTCGGCGTTGCTGACCATGCGGCTGGGCCTGCCGGTGGAGGCATCGTTGTTGTTGGGCGCGGTGCTGGCCGCCGCGCTGGGGACGCTGCTGACCTGGCCGGTGTTTCGCCTGCGCAGTCAGTATGTGGCCCTCGCCACGCTGGGCATCGGCGAGGTCATCAACCAGATCATCTTGAACTGGGAAGACCTGACCAACGGCCCGCTGGGGCTGAGCAACATCCCGCCGCTGACGTTCCTCGGCTTGCCGATTACGCAGAACGTGCCGATCTACTGGGCAGCGCTGGCCGTGCTGGCGATCGCTGCCCTCTTTCAGTGGCGGCTGATGCAGTCGCACCTGGGCCGCACGTGGCGCGCCATGCGCGAGGATGATGTGGCGGCGCGCGCGTTCGGGATCTCCCTCAACCGCTACAAGGCCCTGGCCTTCATCGCCAGCGGGCTGGTCGCCGGCCTGAGCGGCGCTTTCACCGCCCACATGTACTCCTACATCAACAACGAGACATTCGCTGCCACTACGTCCATCCTGGGCCTGACCATGGTCATCCTGGGCGGGATGGGCAACCTGGCCGGCGCAGTAGTCGGCGCGATTGCGCTCACCGCTCTGCCGGAGGTCTTCCGTCCGCTGGCCGACGCGCGCTATCTCATCTATGGCATCGTGCTGCTCCTGCTGGTGCGCTTTCGACCGCAGGGACTGCTGGGGACAGTGTGAGGCACGCCAGTTATGGGGATGGATGGCAAAGCGCTTCTGGAAGTGCGCGGGCTGCGCCGGGAGTTCGGCGGCGTGGTCGCCGTGGATGGCGTGGACCTGGTCGCCTATGAAGGGGAGACCATCAGCGTGATCGGGCCGAACGGCGCTGGCAAGACCACCCTGTTCAACCTGATCAGCGGGCTGGATCAGCCCGACGCCGGCGAGATCTGCCTGGATGGCCGACCCATCACCGGCCTGCCGCCGGAGGTGCTGGCGGCGCGCGGCCTGGCGCGCACCTTTCAACACGGGCGCGTGTTCGGCAACCTGAGCGTGCTGGACAATGTGTTGATCGGCGCGCACACCCGGCAGAGCGCCTATCGTCTGCGCGCGCCGGTAGTCGGCATGGCCGCCGAGCTGTTGCTGGCGCTGATTCAGCTTCCGGCATGGCGGGCCGAGCAGCGCCGCCTGCGCGAAGAGGCGCTTGAGGTGTTGGCTCTGTTCGGCGATCGCTTGCTGCCGCGCGCAGACCAGCCGGCCTACAGCCTGTCGTACGCCAACCGCCGCCGCACCGAGATCGCCCGCGCGCTGGCTTTGCGCCCGCGCATCTTGCTGCTCGACGAACCCACCGCCGGCATGAACCCCACCGAGACCGCCGAGTTGCTGGAGTTCATCCGCGCCCTCAAGCAGCAAGGGCTGACTATCCTGCTCATCGAACACAAGCTCTCGCTGGTGATGCAGCTCTCCGACCGGGTGATCGTGATGGACGACGGGCGCAAGATTGCCGAGGGTCGGCCCGAAGATGTGCGAGATGACCCGCAGGTGATCGAGGCCTACCTGGGGCATGGGCGACGCGACCCGGAGGTGACAGATTGGAAAGTTCAGAGCGAAGACCGGAAACTGCACTGAGCGCCTCGACATCGGCTTCGCCTTTGCTGTCGCTGGAGGGCGTGGAGACGTTCTATGGCCCGTTGCAGGTCCACTTCGGGGTAAGCCTGCGCGTCGAGCCCGGAGAAATTGTGTGTCTGCTGGGCGGCAACGCCAGCGGCAAATCCACGACCATGAAGGTGATCCTTGGGCTAGTGAAGCCGCGCGCTGGCCGGGTGGTCTTCGACGGCCGGCCGATCAGCGGTCTGCCGACCCCGGAAATCATTCGGCGCGGCATCGGGTCGGTGCCGGAGTCGCGCCGCATCTTCCCCGACATGACCGTGCGCGAGAACCTGCTGATGGGCGCCTACACGCGGCGCGACCGCGATGAGGTGCGGCGTGATTACGAGCGCATGCTGGAGTTGTTCCCTCGGCTGCGCCAACGCCTCAATCAGCGTGGCGGCGTGCTCAGTGGCGGCGAACAGCAGATGCTGGCCATGGCGCGCGCGTTGATGGGACGCCCGAAGCTGTTGTGCATGGACGAGCCAACCATGGGCCTTTCCCCTTTGTTCGTGGATCGTGTGCTGGAGCTTATCCGGCGCGTCAACCAGCAAGGGGTGACCGTCTTCATGGTGGAGCAAAACGCGAACCTGGCCTTGCAGATCGCCCATCGCGGCTACGTGCTGCAAAATGGGCACATCGTTTTAGAGGGCGCGGCGGGCGAGCTGCTGGGCAGCCCCGAAGTGCGCGATGCTTACCTCGGCGGCGGCGATGGGCGCTGAGCGGGCGCGACTGGCGCGCGTGCGGCCCGCGCAGCCATGACGCGTCGCAGGTCAATCGTTCCCGAGATGATCAGTCCGGCCACCACCAGGGCTGAACCGGCGGCGTCGAACGCCCGGATCGGTTCGCCCAGCACCAGCGCCGCCTGCAGATAAGAGAAGACCGGCGCCAGCAGCAGCCACGTGCTGGCCCACAGCGGGTCGCGCTTTTGCATGGTGAACAGCAGCGCGTTGGCGATGACCGACACCATCAAGATGGACCATGCCAGGCCGCCCACCAGTTGCGGGGTGGCTTGCAGCGTTGCATCGCCGTTCAGCGCGACGGCGAAAGGAAGAAGGAAGATCAGTCCCAGGATCAACTGCCAGGTGTTGATGACGGTGCTTGGCAGCGGCAGCGCGACGCGTTTGAGATATACGCTGCCGATGGCCTGATTCAGCATGGCAATGACGAGCAAGCTCAGCCCCTGCCAGGTGGCCGTGCTGGCTGCCAGCGATGGCGCGGCCACCACGACTAAGCCGGCAGCGGCAATGGCGATCCCCAACCATTCGTTGCGCGTGACCCGGCGGCTGAGCCAGAAACTCGACAGGACAGCGACCAGGAACGGCATGGTGGCGAGAAACAGGCTGTATAACCCGACGGATACATCGCGCAGCGCCAGCCAGGCTGCGCCCAGGAATAGGGTGCTGTTGGTCAGGCCGATGATGGTGAGTTGTAGCCATTGTTTGCCGTGCGGCTTCGCCGTGTTGCGGCGGATGCCGTAGCTCCACGCCAGCATCATGGCGGCGGCGATGGCGAAGCGAACGCTCAGCACAGTCAGCGGCGGCTGGGCCTGAAAGCCGTACTTGGCCGCCGTCGAGGCCGAAGCCCACAGAAAGACGAACAGGAGACCGAGGATCGTATCCAAGATGCGTTGGCGCTCGCTTTGGCGCTCGCTAATGTCGGGCGGATGAAGCCCCTGATGCAGGTGGAGCTGCGCCCGCCTTCGACAACTGTAGATAAAACCGGTTGGTATGAGGCAATGGGCTTTCGGACAAACGCAGCCGGTTGAAGATGGCGCGGCTCCGCGCGTATGCCCACAGGCCGGCTAATCTCGCCGGTGCGCCACTGCCTCTGCGGGCGAGCGCTGTCGCGCGCGCCGCGGCGGCAAAATGCGCCGCCTCGCGCCGATAGTCTCCGGCGAACAACAGCCGCCAGCTCGAAACCCCACTGCCCCTGAGTAGCTAACACTTTGCGGAATGCTCATGAAACTGGCACAATCTTATTAAACCAAAGCGAAAGGCCAATCT
>JAIMBB010000161.1 GCA_023511655.1 Anaerolineae bacterium | reverse complement strand
GCCTGGTGGCGATTTTTTAGGGAGTGAGCGATGGGATGGATCGGGAGTATGATCGCGCTTGTCGCGCTGGCAGCCGCGGCGCGGCCGGCGGCGGCCGGTGTCGAGGCCGTCGTCATCCAGCTTGAGGAGGCGCGTTGCGTCTCATGAACGGATCGGATTGAGCAGTCGCTCAGGCGCCTGGCAGGCGTCACTCACGTGCGATCCGATTACCGGTCAGGCCGCGTGGAGGTCCGCTGGCGCGAAGATCAGCCCCTCGAGCTCGTGCGGTTGAAGAACCGGCTTTTTACCTGGCGGGGTGGGGTGCGCTTCGGCCTCGTTGCTTCGGCTGCGCCTCAGCATTCGCTTGCTGGCGTTGGTGAAGCGGCTTAAGCCGCGTCGCAGGCTGGAGAATCTCTTCGGTCGTGCCATGTCACAGCCGCCCCTTACAAATATTGAATGACCCTGTTGTCATCGTGCTGGGACTCTAATGAATCGGCGCGCGCACGTCGGCATTGGTCACCTTGGGCAACGCTTCCAATCCCCTTTCGATCGCATCCACGACGCCGCGTTCGACGGCTTCGGCCGCCCGCATCAGCGCCGAGCGGATGGCGCGCGCTTTGCTGCGGCCGTGACCGATAATTACAACACCGTCCACGCCCAGCAGTGGCGCGCCGCCGATCTCCTGGTAGTCCGTGCGCTTGCTGATGCGCTCGATAGCGTCTTTGATCAACAGGCCGCCGAGTTTGCTCTTGGTGGTGCGCATGATCTCTTCGCGCAACATGCCTTTGATGAAGTCACCCATGCCCTCGGACAACTTGACGATCACGTTGCCGGTAAAGCCATCGGTCACGAACACATCGGCATTGCCGGCCGGCAGATCGCGGCCTTCGGCGTTGCCGATGAAGTTGATAGGAGCCTGCTTCAAGAGCTGGTGGGCCTGTTGCACCAACTCGTTGCCCTTGGTTTCCTCCTCGCCATTAGACATGATGGCGACGCGCGGGTTGCGGATGCCCATCACGCGCTCGGCGTAGATGCTGCCCATCAGGCCGAATTGCACCAGATACTCCGGCTTGCAATCGGCGTTCGCGCCAACGTCAAGCAAAAGCACCCAGCCCTTGGCGGTCGGGAAGGCGGCCGACAGCGCAGGCCGCAGGATGCCGCGGATACGGCCGAGGTGAAAGAGTGCAGCGGCCAGCGCGCCGCCGGTGTTGCCCATGGTCACGAAGGCGTCGGCGTCTCCATTCCGCACCATCTGCATTCCTACCACCATCGAGCTGTTCTTCTTAGTCTTGACGGCCTGGGCCGGATGCTCACTCATCTCGATCACTTCGCTGGCGTGCACGATGGGCAGGTGCAGATTCGCTGTGTTGTGCTGCACCAGCAGCGGGCGAATCATCTCCTGGCGGCCCACCAGGGCGATCTCCCAGCCGAATTCGCGCGCAGCGCTTACGGCGGCTTCGACATTCGGCCCGGGGCCGAAATCGCCGCCCATAGCATCTAACACGATTTTCATAATGATGTGGCAGTCGTGGTTCGCAGCACTCACGGGGCGGCCCCGCTGCGGCTGCTGAACGCTCAATTCCTCGAAAAGATGTGGTCGTCCTCTGGAGGGCGGATGGCGGATGCCACGATGTGCATCATCTTCAGTTCCTCGCGCAGCACTTCGGATTCGATGGCGAGCAGGTCGGCCACCCGCGCTTGCGAAAGCAAGGCCTGTTTTTGTTCCAAAGACAGGCTCAGGGCGATGGCAGTGAACACGGCCAGGTCCACCGGCTTGGTGGGGAGCTGGTCAAACCGGAAATCCCGGCCATGGGCCTCTCCGAGCAGCTTCAGATAGCGACTCAGGCGTTGCGTTACCACATGCACGAGCGGGCTGGAACGCCCTATATCTTCCACGAACGGGAAAGGCGTGACTTCACCGATCAGATAACCGTGCTCGCTGACGCGAAAGTCGTGAAGCCGAAAGCGCTCTTCACCCAGCGTCATGATGTGCATCCTCCCGTCGGATAAGCGCTGCACTTCCGTCACACGCGCCGACGTGCCGATGTCATGTGGCTCGTCCGGCTCTTCGTCGCGCGCCAGCACCACCCCAAACGGCTCATCGTTGTCAATACAACGCCGGATCATGATCCGGTAGCGCGGTTCGAAGATATGCAGCGGCAATGCCTGTCCGGGAAACAGCACGACGTTCAGGGGGAACAGCGGCAGTTCGTGGACCTTCGCCTCCATCGCTTCTCTCCAGGATTCGAACCGATTATATCTGCCTTACCCGCCACCGGCGTTGCCAGGCAGGTCTTGCCCCGGCAGGTTTTGCTCCCAGGAAAGTCACATGCCGCGAGGCCGGGTCTTCCTGATGGTAGGGGCAAAGCGTCCAACGTGCTCTGAGTGTGGTGTGGTAAGGGCCATGCAGGGTACCGATTCAGCACTGTGATGCTACACTTGTCGCATGTCCGGTTCAGCACACACTCCCCCGGCCTGGGCGCATAACCTGGACGCACAGGGATTTGGCATCTTCATTGCGCTGATCGAGCGTTACTTCGCCGAGCGGCACATCCCTGCCCACGTGAAGGTCGCCGAGGGGGTGGTGCAGCCCGAACCTGGCGCCTTCGACCACTCGAGTGTGTTTGGCCTGCAAAACGTAGCGCAATCGTGCGCCCAGGTCGCAATCGAGCGTTGGCCCGAGTTGATCGCCGAACACTTCGATTGCATCTTTGCTGTGAGCGACGACCAGAACGCCCTGACTATGGACGTGGGGAACTTCGACAAGGTAAGGGAACGACTGCGTTCCCGGCTATACCCGCTGGACTTGCTCCATCAATCCGTCGAGACCGTCCATCGCTTCGGCCCGGAGGGCACCATCGAGGTGATTGTGATTGACTTACCTACGACCGTGCGCACCGTCTCGCGATCCGAGGCTAGGAGCTGGGCGGTGGGAATGGAAGAGCTGTTCGAGGTCGGTCGGCACAATCTGCGGCGCACCGGTCGGCTGAAAGATGCGGCGGTCGCGGTGCGGCCCGGCGTGGATGTGCACCTCTATTACGGTGACCCGTACTATGCCGCCAGCCATGCGCTAATCCTGGATGCCTATCTGCCGGATGAGTTGCCGCACGGCGCGCTGGTGGGCTTGCCCAGGCGCGATGCCATGCTGTTGCACGTCATTCGCAACATCGGCGCAGCCGAGGCAATCGGCTCGATGCTACAAGCCATCGTCAGCATGTATGCCGATGGGCCCGGTTCGCTCAGCGCGAACCTGTATTGGTTCCGGCACGGCGAGTTTGTGGCGTTGCCATACGAGCTGGATGACCAGGTGCTGAATATTTCTCCGCCTGCGGATTTCGCCGATTTGCTGCGCCATTTGGGGGAGAGTGCGGAGCTATCCTGACCTTGGGACTCACTTTCGGCTATCCTCACATGGACCTGCAACTGAAGGACAAAGTCGCTGTGGTAATGGCAGCCAGCAGAGGACTCGGCGCAGCCACGGCCCGTGCCTTCGCCGAAGAAGGCGCCCATGTCGTAATTTCGGCCCGTGATGCCAAGGCATTGCATGAAACGGCGCAGGCCATCGCTCGCAACACCGGCGTCCGCGTGCTGCCGGTGATAGCGGATTCGGCCAAAGCTGCCGACGTCCAACGGTTGGTGGATATGGCTGTCCGGACCTTTGGGCGGGTGGATGCGCTCGTGGCCAACGCCGGCGGCCCACCCGCCGGTCGCTTCATGGACTTCGACGACGCAGCCTGGCAGCAGGCGATCGAGCTGACGCTGATGAGCGCCGTTCGTGCCGCGCGCACAGTCATCCCAATTATGCAGCGGCAAGGCGGGGGCAGCATCACTTTCATCACCTCGGTCAGCGTCAAGCATGCCCTGGACAACTTGGTCTTCAGCAACAGCCTGCGCCTGGCGGTGGCCGGCATGGTCAAGACCCTGGCGCGCGAGGTCGGGCCGGACAACATTCGCGTGAATCTCATCTGTCCGGGTTACACAGCGACCGATCGCATCCTCGCTCTAGCGGCTGCCCATGCCGAGCGCAACGGCACGACAGTCGAGGCCGAGCTGGCTAGGTCCGGAGCCAACACGGCGCTGGGGCGTGTCGCCTCGGTGGAGGAATTCGCGCGGCCATGTGTGTTTCTGGCCTCGCCCGCTGCCAGCTACATCACCGGCACCGCGCTCATCGTGGATGGCGGCCAGAGCCGGGCGCTGTGAATTGAGAGTTGAAAATTGAAAGTTGAAAAATTTGGGAAGTGGTGCGTCATGCAACGTGCGTGATGTGATGCAGATGTACAAGCTTATCCTCTTTGATCTTGATGAGACGTTGTACCCGCGTTCGGCGAAACTGATGGAGACCATCACCGGGCGCATCAACCAGTACATTGCCGATAAGTTCGGCGTGCCGATCGAACAAGCCGGCGAGCTGCGCCGACGCTTCCGCAACCTGTACGGCACGGCCCTTCGCGGCATGATGGAAGAGGGCTATCCGATCAACATTGACGATTACTTCGCGTATGTGCACGACATCGAACTCGATGGCGTGTTGACTGCCGATCCCCAGCTGCGCGCAATGTTGATGAGCATCCCGCTGCGCCGCGCCGTGCTCACCAATTCCAACATTGAGCATGCGCTGCGCATCCTGCAGCACATGGACATCTATGATTGTTTCGAGCGCGTGATAGACATTCGCGCCCTCAGCTTTCGGAACAAGCCCGATCCGCTGGCCTACAGACTGGCGCTGGAGATGCTGCGCGTGGAGCCACACGAGGTGATCTTCGTCGAAGATACGCCGGTCAACACGCGCGCTGCACGCGCCATCGGCATGACGACTATTCTGATCGAGTGCCCGCCGAGCGACGCAGCCGATTACTTCCTGGATCGTGTGCTGGACGTCGGGCCACTGGTGGCTGGTTTATTGAACGGTCGGACGAGGCGGGCCGATGATGAAGATCAGATTAGCCACTGAAGCAGATGCGCCGGCCGTGCAAGCGATTTACGCGCCGATTGTGCGCGACACGGTCATTTCCTTCGAGTACGAGCCACCATCGGTGGATGAGGTGCGCAGGCGAATTGCCAAGACGCTGAAGCGCTATCCCTCAGATTCCCAATCGGAGATTCCCGCATGAATACCTATCGCATCTTGACCGAAGAACAAATTCGCAGCTTTCTAGACAACGGCTACCTGGTCGTCAAGAATTGTCTGGATTTGGACATCGCCAACCGGTGGATTGAAGAGGCTTACGAACGCCTGGGGTATGACAAGAACGACCCGCGCACGTGGGCCAAAGACATCGTGTGGCTGGATCACAAGAACCAACGGCCGGTGCGCGAGATCGCGCCGAGGGCCTGGGATGCCATCCTCGATGTGGTCGGCGGCGAGGATCGCCTGGAGCCGCAGGTGATGCGGCTGAACCATAGCGGTCACTTCACCACCATCAACTCCTTCTTCTGGTCGGACGCCTTCATCATCAACTTCCGTCGCGGGGCCGACCGGCCCTGGCAACCGCCTTCGCCCCAGGTTGGCGGCTGGCACAAAGACGGCAGTTACTTCCGGCACTTCCTCGATAGCCGCGAGCAGGCGCTGCTGACGATCGTCCTGTGGTCAGACATGCGGCATCAGGGCGGCGCGACGTTCATTGCGCCCGACTCGGTGCGCGTCGTCGCTCGCTACCTGTATGAGCATCCCGAGGGTATTCACCCGCACGACTTCGACTTTCAAAAGCTGATCGGTCAGTGCACGCGGTTCGAAGAACTGACCGGTGAGGCCGGCGACTTCGTCATCCTGCACCCGTTCATGTTGCATGCTTCGTCGCAGAATGTGATCGGCCGGCCGCGCTTCATGACCAACCCGCCCGTTGTGCTCAAGGAGCCGATGAACTTCAGCCGCGAGAACCCGGCCGACTTCTCGCTGCTGGAACGCGCTACCTTGCACTACCTGGGGTTGGAGCGCCTGGACTTTCGCCCTGCGGCCCCGCGGGAGTCGTATTGGGCGCCGGTGTGATCGGCCGGGTGGGCAACGGCGCCTCTCGACGATGCGCTGGACAGATCCGCCTGGCGGGTACGCCAGGCAGATACGCCCGGCGGATGCATTGGGTATTGGGTATAGGAGCGGCGATAATCGAGCCCATTCGAGCGGATTTAGGTGACATTATGACCACGAATGGAACGCAAGCACAGACCAAGCCCATGCAACGCGTGAGCGGACGGACGGCCGCCGTACAACCTTCGGCGACCATGGCCGTGGAGGGCCGGGTGAAGCAAATGCGCGCCGCTGGCGAGCCCGTGATCGGCTTCGGCGCGGGCGAGCCCGACTTCCCCACGCCCGACCTGATCAAACAGGCTGCGATCAAAGCCATCAACGACAACTTCACGCGCTACACCGAGACCGGCGGCATGGCTGCCCTGAAAGAAGCCATCGCCGCGCGCGAGCGCCAGAACACCGGACTCGATTACAAAGCCAGCCAGGTGGCCGCCCACACTGGCGGTAAAGAATCGCTCTACCTGGCCTTCCAGGCGCTGTGCGAGGCCGGCGATGAAGTGCTGATCCCTGCGCCGTTCTGGGTAAGCTACGTCGAGCAGGTGCGCCTGGCCGAAGCAACCCCGGTCATTGTGCCGACCACGGTGCGCGATCGGTTCAAGGTGAACGGCGAGCTGCTGGCTCGCTACACCACGCCGCGCACGCGCATCCTGGTGTTGAATTCGCCGTCCAACCCCACTGGCATGGTCTACACGCAAGCTGAGCTGGAGGAAATCGCGGCATGGGCGCGAACCAACGACGTCATCATCCTGAGCGACGAGCTATACGACCGCATCGTGTTCAACCCGCCCTACGCGCGCTGGCTGCGCGTCGCCCCTGACCTATACGACCGCACCGTCGTGATCAACGGCCTGTCAAAGGCCTACGCGATGACCGGTTGGCGGTTGGGTTATTCGGTGGGGCCGGAGTGGGTCATCAAGGCCATGCTCAAGATTCAGAGCCACAGCAACTCGCATCCCACCTCGATCACGCAGGCGGCGGCGTTGGCAGCCTACACTCACGACCTGGAAGCTGAGATTGCCCGGATGGTGGCGGCGTTCAAAGAGCGGCGCGATTGGATCGTGGCCGCGCTGAACCGGATTCCCGGCGTGAACTGCGTGATGCCCGAAGGGGCGTTCTACGTCTTCCCCGATTTCACCGGCGTGCTGGGCAAGCCGCTGAAGTACGGCCGCACGTGCCATTCCAGCGAAGAATTGGCCATGTATTTGCTCGATACGGTAAAGGTCGGCATCGTGCACGGCGAGGCATTTGGTGCGCCGGGCTGCGCTCGCTTAAGCTACGCGATGGGCCTCGACAAAATCAAAGAGGGCGTGGCGCGGATGCAAGATGCGCTGACGTGCGCATAGTCGCCACTGAGATTACAGCCCCCAACCTTCACCCAGGTTGGGGGCTGCCTGATTCACCCAACGTGATTTGGTGTATGGGTGTCACAAATAATCCTTCAAATGCCGCGAGCGACGCGGGTGCCGCAGCCGGCGCAGAGCCCGCGCTTCGATCTGTCGAATGCGCTCGCGCGTAAGGCCGAACTTCTGGCCAACCTCTTCGAGGGTATAGCATTTGCCGTTTACCAAGCCGAAGCGCAGCCGAAGGATGCGTTGTTCGCGTGGAGTGAGCGTGCTCAGCACTTCCTCGATCTTGGTCTTCAACAACTCTTCGTATACCGTCTGAGCTGGGGAGGGGGTGTTTTCGTCCTCGACGAACGCGCCGAACTCGTTGTCCTCCTCCTCGCCGATCGGTTGCTCCAGCGACAGCGGCCGCCACGACACTTTCAGCATCCACTCGACCTGATCGCTGTCCATCCCCAGCTCTTGCGCGACCTCAGCCGGTGTGGGCTGGCGGCCAAGCGCCTGTTCTAGCTCGCGCGTGGCTTTGTAGAGCCGGCGGATGCGGTCGTTCATGTGCACTGGCACGCGGATGGTGCGGCTCTGATCGGCAATGGCGCGCGTGATGGTCTGTCGAATCCACCAGGTGGCGTAGGTAGAAAAGCGGAAGCCCAGTTTGTAGTTGAATTTCTCGACCGACTTCATCAGTCCGAGGTTGCCCTCCTGAATGAGGTCGAGGAAGGGCACGCCGCGCCCCATATACTTCTTGGCGATGCTGACGACGAGGCGGGTATTGGCCTTAATGAGATGCTCACGAGCCTGGCGTCCTTCTTCGATGATCTTCTCGTATTGCCGGCGTTCGCGGGCTGAGAGGCGATCGCCCCGCAGTTTGACGCGCGCTTCGGCCGCCCGGCTACGTTCGATGGCGCGCGCCAGGCGGATTTCCTCCTCGTTGGTGAGCAGGGGCACGCGCGTCATCTCGCGCAAGTACAGGCCGATGCCGTCGTCTACGCTGATGCCGGCCAGGTCATCGTCGGTCGCGGGCGGGGTGGGCTCCTCTTCTTCCTCCTCCTCACCGTCTTCGCCTTCATCCAGGCTGACGATCTCCTCGTCCTCCTCCTGGGCGACCAGGTCTTGCACCAGTACCCCCGCTTCCTCCAGGAGGTTGATCACCTGTTCGACTTGTTCGTAGTTGTCCTCGCCTTCCGGAAGCAGTTCCAGAATATCTTCCGTGACGACGTAGCCTTGAGTTTCGGCTTTAATCAACAGTGAAGCAACGATTTGATCTTCGTCAAACTGGGTCATTTAAGGTTCTCCCGAGTCTTGTGCCGGGTTGCTCAAGTTGACAGTCAGCCAGTCCCGGTCGTCCTCGCCGAGCGCATCCAGAAGATCGGCGGTGCTCGCTTTGGCATACTTGGGGTGGATCGGGTTGATGGGGATGGCCATGATGATCTCTTCGCGCAGGGTCTCGGACAGATCTATCCAGCCATCATCGCTGATCCGGCGAGCGGGGTCGGCGTCAGAGGTGGGATACTGGGGCAGGCCGAGGAGAATGTCATCCAGTGAAATCTGGAGACATAAGTTGAAACCTTCGAGCGAGCGGACGCATTGAACCGGGACCTCGGTCTCCAACGATCCGCGCAAGAGCACAGCATCGCTGAGCCGGACAAATTCGAACGCTCCGCGCAAGTAGGGAACTCGCAGATCATCATCGAACTTCGTCGGTCCACGCTCCAGATGTTCAACTTGCGTGCTGCCAACCGGCCCATAGAGCAACTTGTGAAGCCGGTAACGCATAAAATGATAGTAACAGGTAGGCGGGTTGCAGTCAACAGGTTTTGCACAAACAGGGCGTACTTTTTACACAGAATTGCTCAGTTGAAAACATCGCATAATTGGGAGTCATGAGAGGTAGAAA
>JAIMBB010000160.1 GCA_023511655.1 Anaerolineae bacterium | reverse complement strand
GCGTATGTCGCCTCGCACCAACACGCCACCGGGCTGAAACGTAGCTGGGCTATCTAGGAAGCCCTCCTGAGAGAGCCTATCTCTCTCGGTCTTGTTTTGCGGCTCCTGAAAAACGCCTTCATCCACATAGCGCACAGGCGGGATGTATTGGGAAGAAAGACGCAGCGGCTCAACGTCATAGGCGCGAATGACCGAGCGGATGACGCGCTGTAGCTTCACCTGCGTGCCGCGCGAGTCCCAAACGCCGAGAAGAATGGACGTCGGGGCAATCTTGGCTAGCGGCTCAGCGTTGCCGGAGTCGCGAATTTGCTGGAAAGCCTTCCGAAGCTCCGTCCCGAGTTTTGAAAAGCGCACCACAGCATCGGCTGAACGGTGGCTGGCGTCGAGCAAGTTGATCTGTTTACTCCCTACCTTGATGGTGATCTGAGGAACAAGCGCCTTGTAAGGAGGGTTCTTGAAGATCGGCTCAATCCGGTTAGCCTGTGAGGGGACGCTGTCTATAAGACAGACGTTATGGCCATCGGATAGCCTGTCGATGTTGTACCCTCCGCCTTCCTCTCTTCCCTCGGGCGGCGCATAGGTGGGCGGAAAGATCACAGCGTCTTTGCCTTCAGCCGGCACAAAGTATTGGCGGCCTACAATGGCAGCGATGTCACTATCGGCGCGTAGCCAGTCATCAAAACCGTCTAACTGAACGTTCTTGTCGGATTGTGTTTGGTTCATATTTGCACACCTCCTCTAGATTTAGATTGCTCCATAGCGTATCCGAAGGCCTTATAGCGGCGTTGCTCATCTCGATAGCGCAGCACAAAGCCAAAGCAGCGCCCGCCGTCAGGCAACTCCAGACACGCATTGAAAACAGCCGATGCAACGACTGTGCCCAGCGGCCGATCCCACAAGCAATAGACATATTGTCCGTTGGCTAAGCGTGGCCGGAAGCGTTGTAGACCAATCAGGCACAGCAACTCCGTCGCCGGTGAAGGCTCAACCTTGATGTCATGCTGGTCAAGGGAAAAGCCGACATCGCGGCTGTGGATGCGGGAGACAAACGCGTCGAAGTAGAAAGGCGCAACGAGCTTCTCCTTTCTACTACCGCTATCTATTAACGGGTGGCTATAGGTGAACAGTCGCTCGGGCAGAAAGCCGGGCTTATTCATGAGGCGACGAAGCGCATATTGCGCAGCGCGAGCGACCCTACAGACATCCTGGCGACCGGCCCAGGTCTTGGGCACGGACTCATCTTCATCCCTGCCCTGCCACCAATCCAGGCGCAAGTTGAACGGCCCGCCGAGCAGCAGGACGCCCTTTTGCGCTTGGTCTTCATCCAATGGGCTTTGGCATAACTGCTTGAGCAGCATGCTAGGGTCGAGTGAGCCAGCGTCAGTTAGGGCAAACGTCCTGTTATCGAAGTTAAAACGACCCTCAACTGTGGGCTGGAGCTGGCTGGCCAGCTCAAAAAGCCCCAGGCCAGCTATTACTTGACCAGGATTTGCAAAGTCTATGCAAAAATAGAGCTGACTCATCGCTAAAATATGTTTCCATCTATCACTCAGCAGGCTTAACACTCCTGGAAGCCAGTGCATCTGCGCTGCGCAACAAGGACTCCAGCCACGCCAGCCCCCATCGCCCGCAGCGACGTTGCAAGCGCTCAAAGCGTCGCAAGGTTTCGAAGGCTGTCTGGGCGTTGTCTTCGTCCCTGTAGCGTTCGTAGTCCATCGCGTTGGCGCGGAAGTGCGGGCGGGCCCAGCCATGGTGAGCAGCGATCAGGTGCAGGATCAGATCTGCTTCTGGGTGGGATGTCAACGCCGAATCCCGAACAGCATCCAGCAACGAGCCGAATTCGTGACGATAGCCACCCAAGCGCTCGCTCTTCATGCCCCGTGGCCCTGACTTGGCAAAGCGCTTTGTTGAGTCGTTGTTGAAGATGGCGCGCTGCCATACGTCACGGTCTTTGCCGCTGTCATGCCAGTGCGCTGCCATGGCCAGCGCATCCCCCAGAACAGGGTCAAGCTGCAGCCGTTCGGCGAAGCGGCGCACCCAGGCTGTGACCAGATCGCTATGCTCTTCGATGGTGGGAGGGTCCAAATCGCCGGCTTCTTCTCTGGGCAACCCGCTTTTGCCTTTCGCGTTGCTGAGTAATAGCAAGCAGCGCGAGGGCAGGTCTGTCGCCTCGCCTTCTTCTGCCGGATCGCCCAATTCCAGAAGCTGTGTGACGGTCAGCCCAAGTTGACGGGCGAGCTGACCAGCCGCCGGGCGCGGCGATGCGCCGTCCAGCTCGAACACCTGCCCGTCAATCAGGGAGCGCGCGATCCAGGTTGGCACTTCATCACCCTCTGCGATGCGTTCCAGCAGGAAGCGACGATTCTGACCGTCACGCTCAGCAAGGTCTTGAACGGGCGTTTCATCATCCCCATCCAGCAAACCCTCTGGGGTTAATCCACCGGCCTCAGCCGGCAAGACAATGGTGGCGTAGCGCAGCGCCTGTTCTTGGATCTGTTCACTTAATTCAACTATCTCGATGTCGCCATCGGCCGAGATAAGGACGCACTTTCGTCCCTTCAGTCGTTTGGCGATCTTGATGAGCTGCTTGCGAATGCGCTCTGTGGTGTCGCGCAGACGCTCCGGTGAGCGAACGGGCAGCGCATCGAACCATTCACCCACCTGCTCGGGTGATAGCTCGGTGAGATAAGGCACCTCAACGCGAAAGATGACGTGAGTCTCGGGTGGATCAGGCGCGATCCCGTGTAAGTAATCCGCGATATCGGGCCGGTAGGGCAGCTTTTCTAAGCTCGTCAAGGTCAAGCTATCAAGGACGAGGTCGGTGATTGGAACCATGCGCGGCTGCGGCGAAAATGCCTCGCGCGGCGCAGCATCCAGGATCGCTCTGAGCTCTTTGGGGCTGACGTCAACATAGCCCTGCGATTGAGCATGACGCTGTAGGACTTCGAGCGTGGACTGGAGCGGGGAGCTGCCCTTCTTAGCGCCTTTGCCGGTCTGCTCATCATCTCCTGTTTCTGCACCTTGACCGGCAGCGGACTGTTCTTTCGCTACGTCCTCGCTGTAGACGATATCTATGTTGGCGACATAACCCGGACGCCCACTGCGGTTGACGCGGCCTAGCCGTTGAATCAACCGATCGAGAGTTGTCAGCTCACCGACCATGTGGTCGGCGTCGAAATCAACCCCCACTTCGCCGGCAGCGTTGGCGACCAGATACATCGCTTTATCCACCTTTTGCGCGGGGTCAAGCAGTGCCCTTACAACGGGGTCTTCTGTAAGCAACTTATCGCGCTCATGGCCGCGCAATGTGCCCGTGAGCACAGAAACGAAACCTTCTGATCCTAGTTTCTTTTTTAGATCCTTGGCTATCCTGGTCACTTCCTCTGGAGATTCGACAAAGATAATTGCCTTACACGGATTACTTTTGTGCCGTAGAGCGAGATCCAATATCTTCTCGACAACACCATCTTTGTCCTTCACCGCGTGTAACCGCAGATGTTTCCCAGCGCGCAGTCGGCGGGCCACGAATTCATCTTCCAAGTCCTCATCCGTAAGGTTGAAGTTGGCTTGCACACTGCTGCGGAGCGCAGTCGCGGAAAGCTCCATAACGTGAATGGGTCGCAGGTCACCGCACCTGCGTTGTTGCTGGCGGATGCTGAAGAGCAGTTCGCCAAACGCCGGCGTGAGGTGCGCCTCATCGTGGATGATCAGCGCGTCCTGGCCAAGCAAGCCGGCATGGTGAGCGCGCAAGCGGTAGCTATCGCCGTAGCCGCGAAAGAGCAGCTTGCTGCCGATCATGTCGACCGTGCCAATGATGATGGCTGGCCGGGATGGATCGGCCTTCCATTCCTCGTTATCGGCCAACTCGCCGCGCAGCGTGCTCACTGCGAGGTCGCCTAACACGTCTCGCAACGCTCGAGTCATCGGGGTATCGGCTCGCTGAATCCTCTCCTTTACCTTCAAGACAATATTTGTCGCCTGATCTACGACTGTGCGACGGTTAACGATATAGATCAGCCGTCTCGGTAGCATGACCTGCTTGCCAGAAGCTAGTTGGCCGTATAGCGCGAGCAGCCAGATCACGATTACCGCGGTCTTGCCGAGACCAGTAGGCAGATCGCATAGCTCCGGCAGCTCGCCATTCAGCATGCGCTGAAGAAGACGGGTCTGCCAACGTAACGGAGGATGACCTGTGAGCTCATTGAATCTTTGAGCTAGCTCTGATAGGACTACTAACATGCACACATTCTAACACCAGCTGCGGCCGTGTCAAGAGCTAATTGCTGAAGTAGGCCGCACACGACTTTAGCCTATCACCCCTCACTGCACCAGGCGTTCACTCCGCCCCGTAGATCGCGCGCATTTTGCGCGCTTCTTCGGCCACGGCGCGGCGCAGCGACGCCGGCGCCAGCACCTCGGCATGGCTGCCGTATTGCATCACCCAGCGCTGCACCTCGCCCAGCCCGCTCGTCCACAGCCGCAGGGTCACCCCTCCGTCGTCGTGGGGCTCCAGCCTGGCCGTGGCGTGCCAGTGGCGCTCGCGAATCCAGCGCGCCTGATACGCATCGAAGCGGATCGCCACCTCCACCGGCTCGCCGCCGCCCTCGGCCCCGAACGCCGTCCGCAGCCAGGCCTCGATCGAGATGGACTCGCGCCGGACGAACTTGTCCGGCAGCACGCGGCACGACTGGATGCGCCCGACGTGAAAGGTGCGCTCCGCCTGCCTGCTCAGGTCGTAGGTCAGCAGATACCAATCGCCCTTGGTGTTGTTCAGGTGATACGGCTCGACCACGCGTTCGGTGTGCTGGCCGGTGGTGTTGGCGAAGTAGCCGATCGCGAGCAGGCGCTGCTCGTGGATCGCCCGGTGAATCGTCATCAGCGTCTGTATGTTCGTTTCCATCAGCGGCGGCGGCACGAACGTGTAGTGTTGATGCAGCGCGTCCAGATCCACCGTGATGTCCCCCTTCAGCGTCTGCGATAGCTTTTGCACGGCCGACTGCAGCGGCTCCTGGAAGGCTGTGCCCACATAGCGCTGGGCCAGCTCCACACTGAGGAAAAACGCCAGGAGTTCGCCCCTTGTGACCATCACGTTGGGCAAGACGTAGGCCGGCTCGGTGTAATACCACCCACCGCGCTGCCGATCGGTGGCCAGCGGCGCGCGCAGTTGGTCAATCATGTAGGCGCGGTCCTTGTAGATCACGCGCTTGCTCACCTCCAGGTCCCTGGCCAGGCTCTCGGCGTTGGGGTACAGGCCGGCGCGCACCCGGCGATCTATCTCGAAGATGCGCATCAACTGTTGACGTTGCGACATGGCTTCCTCCTCGCACACGCAAAGCAAAAACCGCAGGTGCCATGCGGCACCCGTCAGGCCCCTTTTCACCCCCCCCTGGCGTCGGGCGTTGCGCAGCCCCTCGCTTTCTCGATCGCCTCCGAGCTGCGCGCGTTGCATCCCGGGGCGCGGTCCACCCGCCGATTGGTGCTGGCCTGATAGTCGCAATGTACGGGGTGAGAGTGCACAGGACGTGCACTCGCGCGGGGCATTGGGGGTGAAAAGGAGGCGGCGCCCTCCGGCCGGCGCGCTCTGGCCGGCACGCCGCCCACTTCGATCGCGCTCGCCTCGATCGCGCCGGCCCCAGTCGCGCCCTGCCCCGGTCAGGGTCGGGGGCCGCCGGCTGGCGAGAAGCTGTAGGTGCGGATGGGCCCGCGCGAGTCGGCGTCGGTGACGCGCAGCTTGTCGCTGACGCGCGCGAAGGTGAGCTGACGGGTGACGCCGTCTCCGAATTCGAAGGCCAGGGTGTAGGGTTCGCCGGTGAACGGCCGGCTGCGCACGCCCCAGTCGCAATCCCGCGGCCGGCAGCGGGCGAAGGCCTGCACGGTGATGGTCGGGCCGACGTTGCCGATGATCAGGCGGGTGATGCCGTCGGTGGCGGGGTCGTCGTTCAGCCAGATGCCGTTGTACTGGCCGTAGCGGGCCGCGAGGGCCTGCGCCGTCGCTTGCACGATGGCGGTAGCCGTGGCGTCGGACGCTTGCTGCGCGCCGGCCGTGGCCTGGGCGATGGCGGTGCCCTCGGCCTGGACCGTCTCGCGCGCGATGGCGGTACCGGTGGCCGCGAAGACGGCCAGCGCGTCCTGGGTGGCTTTGGCTGCGGCGGCGGCCTGGGCGCGCACGAACGCGTCGGCGATGGCGGTGGCCGTCTCCTGCGAGGCCGCCGTCGCCGTGGCAGCGGCGCGCTGCTGCGAGGCGGCCTCGGCGTCGCGGGTGGCCTGGGCGATGGCTGAGGCCGTCGCGTTCACCGCGGCTGTGGCCTGGGCGTCAACCACCACCACTCTGACCGAGCGACGCGCTTCGCCGGCCCGGTTGCGGGCGACCAGCGTGTAGGTCGTCGTCTCGTTCGGCGCCACGCGCACGGCGTCCCGAGCGGCGAACGTGCCGGCCGGCTGCAGCTCCACGCCGTCTGCGTTCACCACGTCCCACTCGATGAGCAGCGGGTCGCCCTTGTTCAGGATGATGTCACCCAGGTCGTTGACCTTGTTTACGCCGTTGAAGGCGAAGACCGCAAAGCCGATATCCGCCGGCGACGGCGTGAGCGTGGGGCGCGGCACCGGCGTTGGGGTAGGCGCAGGGTAGACCAGGCGGCTGCTCACCGGCTGGCCGAGCAGGTTATAGGCGAAGAGCGCGAATTCCTCTTCGCCTTCGCCGACCGCGTAGCTTCCCGCGCCGGTGCGCGGATCGAACGCCAGCCGCTCCGGCGTGGCCGGCCGGCCGTTGACCCACAGCGCGACTCGCTGGGCGTTGTTCACCTGAAATTGCACCGCCGGTTCATCGCCGGCCATCAACGCAAAACTGGCGATCTCGGCCGGCCGCGAGAGCCAGCCGTAAATCGCGGCGGCCAGCGCCAGCGCGACCAGCGCCAGCGCGCCAGCTAGCACGACCCGGCCGGACCGCGGCCCGGGCGGCGGTTCGTCGGACGCCGGCGGCGAGTTGTCCGAGGGCGTATCGGGCGGCGCCGCCGGCCGCACCAGCTTGAGCCAGTGGCCGGCCAGGCGAACGCGCTGACCATCGCCCCAGTCGTACGGCTGCCCGGCGTCCAGCCGGTGGCCGTCCAGGTAGGTACCGGTGGTGGAGCCCAGATCGGTGATGGTGACGTGGCCGGAGGCGCTGTCCCAGCGGATGCGCAGGTGCAGCGGGGATACGTCCTTGGACGGGAGCGCGATGTCGCTGTGCAGCGCGCGACCGACGATCACGCCGTCGCCGTCCGGCGGCAACCGCACCACGTTCACGACGCGGCCGAGTTCATCCTGCACGCGCACCCGCGGCGCGCCCTCATTCGCCTCATGCATAGGCCGGTTTCACGATGCGGCGGGGAGTATAGCGCCGACGACGCGCTGCGGGTGCATTCGCCAACGGGGGCATTTGTAGGGGCGGCCCTGCCCCGCCCGTTTGCGTATGCGCGGTCGTGCGGGCGACCACACAGGGTCGCCCCTACAAGAAAATGCAACCCGCGCCGCAGAGGCATTCTTCTGTGCAGGCATGCGCGAGGGGCTGCGCGCGCAGGGCACGCATGTCTGCGCGGTTTCGCGCGGCCCCGTCAACCGGCCAACATCAGCGCGGCCACCTCGCGCCCAAGCTTGATGGCGTAATTGGTGCCGCGATCCCAGGGATAGACCTGGCTCATGCTGGCGAAGAACAGCCCCGGCAGCGGCGTGCGCAGCGCGGGGATGTAGTGCGAGTGGTGGACGAACGGCACCGGCTGGGCATACGCCTCGCGAAATACCCACGCCCCCTGCACCCACGACGGGTCGAAGCCGGGGTTGAAGCGCTTGAGCGAGGGGAGGAAGGCGTCGCGCAGCGCGTCCTCCGTCATCGAGAAATAGGGATGCTCGGCCGGCAGGTAATCGCCGCAGTAAATCAGGTGCTGCCCGCCGAAGTGCTCGGCAGAGACAAAGTTGGTGTGCTCGCACATGGCCAGGTAGGGGAAGCCGGCGCTCTTGGGCAGGTTGTGCCAGTAGTAACCCTGCGCGTCCAGTTGGCGATCCAGCGCGAAGATGACCATGACCGCGCCGAGCGACTGCAACGCGTTGAGCGCGCCGAGGTAATCCGCCGGCAACTGCGGCGCCAGCCTGGCCATGGCGCGCGGCGATGTCGTGCTCAGCACCTGGTCGAATCGAGAATTGAGAATTGAAAGTTGAGAGTTGAGAATTGAGAGTTGAGGGAGCCGGTCATTCTTCGTCTCTTCATGCGCAATTCTTGAGATGCGCGTGTTGTAGTGAATGACGCCGCCCAGGCGCTGCACGCGGTCGGCCAGCGCGTCGAAGAACGCCTGGAAGCCGCCGGCGAAGGTGCCCAACCGCGCCGTGCGCGCTTTGATGCGCGCCCACAGCCACGCCATGTTCACCTGTGTATACAGGTCGCCGAACTTGCCCTCCAGCAGCGGCTGCCAGATCGCCTGGTAGGCCCGCCGGCCCATCCACCGCGAGGCCCATTCGTGCGCGGTGTAGCGCTCCAGCGCGCGCCAGTTCGAGGTGAGGTACTTGAGGTAGATGGTGGCCAGGCCGAACGGCACCTTGGCAGCCAGCGACAGGCCAGGGAACTTCAGCGCAGCCGCCGGCGAATCCAGCGGGTAGAAGCGGCCGTTCCAGTAAGAGACCGTGACCGGCCGCTTGAAGATCACCCGGTCCCGCACGCCGATCTCGTCGGCCAGCCGCAAAACGTCGGCATCCGAGGCGAACCAGTGATGGTAGAACTTCTCCAGCGACCAGGCCCAGTTCGGCATTTTGAACCCGGCCGCCAGGCCGCCGGGCTTGTCGTTGGCTTCGAAGATCGTGACGCGGTGGCCGGCCTTGAGCAGATCGTATGCAGCAGCGAGTCCGGTTGCGCCCGCGCCGATGATGGCGATGTCCATATGCGCCCGACTATACGGCGCGTCCGGTCTCCCACGGCTCGGCGTGGGTCAGGAAGTCCTCGGCGAAGCGCTGGGCGTAGTGGTCGAGCAACGCTTGCACGCGCGCTGGGTCGGGCGAAACCACGATCAGGCCGGCGTGATAGGGCTTCCTCATGCGCCAGGCCACTTCGGGGGCGTCGTAGCCGGACAGGTCGGGGTGTTCCTGGCGCGCCAGACAGACCAGGATGCCGGCGTGCTGGCTGCGCAGGGGCGGCAGGGCATAGGCCTGGCCGCGGAAGCGCGCCACTTCCATGCGCGCCCACTCGACCCAGGGATTGAGGCCGGCCGCATGTTCGATCATGTCGGCGATGCCGGCGCCGCCCACGCGGGCAGCCGCTTCGAGGAACAGCCAGCGGCGATCGTCGAGCGTGAGCAGATATTCGGCGTGCACCGGGCCGGTGAAGTCGGGTGGAGCCAGCGCTTCGATCACCCGCGCGTTCAGCGCCGCCAGCGTCTTCGCCTTGTGGCCATCCGCCGGC
>JAIMBB010000159.1 GCA_023511655.1 Anaerolineae bacterium | reverse complement strand
CCTACAACGGGCGGCGGGGTGTGATGTAGGGGCGGCCCTGCGTGGCCGCCCGCCCATATGTGCCAAACGCAAGCAGGTACACAGGCCTGCCCCTACAAGAAAATGCCCCCATGCATGAACGCACCCCCGAAATAGAAACCGGGTTTCTTGTCAGAAACCCGGTTTCCCCTTTCTCCAGAAGCCGCTCGCACGCCGGGTTTCACAGAGAAACCCGCGGTGTGGCATCAGGCCGCGTTTTGCAGTGCTTTCTCCAGGTTCTCGCGCAGCTTGTTGTAGGTCGCCTCGCTGATTTCGCCGTTGGCCAGGCGCACGTCGAGGTTGACCAGGGCCTGCTCGATCTGCGCTTTGGTGAGCGGCGCCGCGCCGGCACCGGCGCCGGCGGTTTGCTGTGGGGCTTGCGGCTGCGCCGGTGACTGCATGCCCTGGCGAATGGCATCGGCCATCGCCTGGCCGATGCCGATACCGGCGCCCAAGCCCGCGCCGATGCCGGCCCCACCACCGCCTTCGTTCTGGGCCGCCTCGCGCATGGCTTGGCCGGCCTGATACTGCGTGTAGCTCGCGCCAACCGCGCCCATGGCGCTGCGCGTGGCAATGGCCTTGGCCGTTTCTTCGCCCGGCTGGATGCTGACGACGTAGACCTTCTTCAACGCGATGCCGATCGCCTCGAAGTCGTCCGCCGCTTTGGCCTGGATGGCGGCACCGAGGTCGGATTGCAGCGCTGCCAGGTCGAGCAGGGATTTGGTCTTCATCGTCGTGCCCATCACGCTGGCGATCTCGCTGACCAGGATGCTGCGCAGGTAGTCCTGGATTTGCGAGGTGGTGTAGATGCCCTGCACGCCGACGATCTGGTTAACGAAGCGTTGCGGGTCCTTGACTTGCATGGAGTAGGTGCCGAAGGCGCGCAACTGCACCATGCCGAGCACGGAATCGGGCACAGTGATTTCGCCCGGCGTACCCCACTTCATGTCCACGAACTCTTTGGTGGTGACGAAATAGACCTCGGCCGGGAAGGGCGTGCGGTCATTGGTCGCCAGGCCGATCAAGCCCGACAGCAGCGGCAGGTTCATGGTGGTGAGCGTGTGGCGTCCCTCGGTGAACATGTCGAGGGCTTTGCCGTCGCGATAGAAGACGGCGACCTGCGCACCGCGCACGATGACCTGTGAGCCGAGGCGAATATCGCCGCTGCCCTGCTCCGGCACGCGCTTTACGATGTCATTGGGCGCCTGATCCGGCCATTCGATTACATCAATGATTCGAGCCATAGCTTCTCTCCTTTGTCATTGCCGACTTCCACTCCCGCCGACCGAGGTCGAAGGGCATGGCACGTCGGACTGCGGGAACCTCGGATCCTCAAACTCCGGTAATCACTTTGCTGCGTTGAGCGAACAAATCTGCCGCTGCCTTGACCGTTTTGCCGGCGGTGTCCAACGCAGCCTTCAGCGCAGCCGGATCGCTGCTTGCCGCTTCCAGTCCGTCAATCGCCGCTTTCACTTTGTCCAGTTCGCCGACCAGTTGGCGGTCGAATTCCTCGAGTCGGTCGAGATCGTCTTCCTTCACGCGCACCGCGTCGAAGAAGCCGGCGTAGCCCTGAGGCGCGTGGCGGATGCGGTCTATCAATGTCTGCAGGGACGTCTTGAGTGCCCCGAAGTCGCTCATCCACTCGACGCCGATGTTATCCAGCACGGCATTCTGCACCGGCGTGATGCGGTCCATTTGCAACGTGAAGTCGCGCACCAGCGCCTCGCGCAAGAGCCGATCGGCCTCGCGGCGCATCTCCTTCTCCTTGTAGCCTTTGTAGCCGGGAAGCTTGCCGAAGAAGCTCTCGATCGTCCCCTGTTCCCTCCGAATGTTCTCGTAATTGGCACTCATATTGACTCCTTGTTCCTCCGAACTCCCCATCCTCAACCTATCACCGAGGTGAAAGTTGAGAGTGCGGAGCCGGCGCTGCCCTCCTACGACGTGGTGAAGATCTCACTGCCGCAGTAGGGACACTTTACCAACCCCTTGCCGGCGAGCGTCAACGGACCGCCACACTTCGGACATGAGCCGCTCTTCAGCTTCGATGCATCGGACGAATACAACACGCCGCCGTCCCAATCCACGTAACCGCTGAACAACTGCTTGCCGATCAGATCGTAGATCAATTGCTTCATCTCCTCGCGAGTGACGCCAAGCTCGAGCGCAGCCATCGAGATGTCGGCCTTGCCCTGGGTCTGCACCAGGCCAAGCAGCTTCTGCTGGCGTTTGATTTGCACCTCCTCAACCGCTTCAAGTTTGCCTTTGTTCAGCGTGTAGATGCCGAACCCGATCAGCGGCGCGGCGACGATGAAGGCGAAGGCGATCGCCAGGATGCGCGCGCCCTGCGTTTCGATCGAGCCGCCCAGCGCCCACACCACCCCCAAGAGGAAGATGATTGCGCCGATGCCGGTCAGAATATAGCCGAGTGTTTTGCCTTGACTCATCTTTTCAATGTGCCTCCTTGCCGGAAGCCGACCCAAGTGACCACCGCCTGGACCGTGCTCCACATCCATTCATCGGTGGGTGAGCGCCGCACGTTGCTCGCCGTGCGGCGAGCGACGGACTCAACCGAAGCCGCCCCCGCCTCCGCCGGAACTTCCGCCCCCGCCACCACCGCCGCCGCTCCAGCCTCCACCCGAACGGCCACTGCTCCATCCACCGCTGCTCGGGCTGGAGACGGGACGGCTGCCGAAGGTGGTGGCCATGGACTCGAACATCGAAGCCAATCCGCCCTCGATCGCGCTGATGCCGCGCCCCATGCTTTTCTCCATGCCCTCGATGCCGCCGTCGGCGCGCGCCTGGCCGCTAATGTCGCCGCGCGGCTCCAGGCGGCCGAGCACGTCGCCCGCACCGCCCCCTCCGGCGAGGACGACCGGGCTCGCGCGGCCCCGGCCGTAGTTCGGATCGTAATACGGCCGCGGCCACACCGGCACATACCAGGGCGGCATCGGCGCATCCACCGCGGCGAACTTCTTCGTCCAACTGTGCTCCAGGCCGAAGGCGATCGCGTAGGGCAGATATTTCTCGAACAAGTCCTTCGACTCCTTGACGTCGGTGTACTTCTCGATGTTTTGCAGGTAGCGCTTGAAGGCCTCGGCCCGCATGCGCATGTCGGCGCCCTTGCGCGTGCGAGCCGGCATGTTCCTGGCGATGAGGAAGAAAGACGCTGCCGTAGCTGCGAGGGCAACCGGGACGCAGATGGCGTAGTCGGTCAAGTCGCCCAGGAACACCAGTGAGCCGCAGAACGAGAGAGCAGCCACCACGGCAAGCATTACGGCCAGCGATTGATAGGTCGAGCGCGTGGCATTGGGCGCGCGGTTGTAATAGCCCTCCCGCACCATCTCCTCGTACAGGGCATTCTGTAGTTTGGGCAGATTGGTGTAGAAGCTGTTGCGAAAGCTGGATAGCGAGCGCGGCCCCTCGTTGAGCTTGAGGGCATCCACCAGCGTTTGCTCGAACGGCCGCAATGCGACGCTTCCGAAGCTTTCCCCCGGCTCAAACACCCAATCATTGACGGTGAGGGCGCCGCCCAGCGCCGGCACAGGCTGCTCCTTCATCTTCAGCACTCCCCGCCGGGCCAGGTCCACCAGCGTGGCGACCACGTCTTGCAAGTCGGCTGTCTCGTCAATCAACGTGCCGGCCACGCCAGGCGGGGCATCGGGCGGCTCGGTCAGATATTGGGCGACGAGTCCGACATCGGGATCGCGTCCGCGCGTGTAATACAACACGGCGGCCAGGGCCGGTCCGCCGAAGAAGATCACCAGCGCAGCCAGCAAAGTGAAGAAGTCGTAGCGCGGCTTCTCAGTTTCCTCGAAGCGACGCCGCTCGTCATAGGCTTGCTGCCAGGGCGCCGGCCCACCGCTGATGATGCCGTGCGGGAACTGCACGCGAACTTCCATTTGCTCGCCGCTCAGGATCGGCTCCAATGCTTCGGCCACCACCACGCTTTCGCCCAGGCCTCTCAGGTCGGCACGTACACCGTAGACCTCGGCGTTGGTCGCCGTCGCGCCGTTGGGCAAGCGCACGGTCGCGCGGGCGTTCTGCACCGGAAAGCCCGCGCGCTCCGGATACACCGCAGCCCAATACACCTGATCGCCCTCGTCGTAGTAGCGTATCGCGCCGGCTACGGTGTAGTTCAACACGAAAGTGCGCTGTTCACCGCGCGCCGGCGTCAGGAAGTAGTACTTGATGCGCAGCTTGTTGTCGTCAGTGGTGACGATTTCGGTCTCGAGCGGCTGGCCGTTCTCCGTCACCGCGATATCGCGCACGTCGGTCAAGCGGCTCAGCTCGATATCGCGGAACCCCCAGTAGAAAGTGCCGCGGGTGAAATCAATGACGTTGGTCTCGGTGATCCTCAAATCGCCGTTGGGCTGCACTTCGATCTCGGTGTCCAGCCGCGTCCAGATCAGCGACTTGGTTTCGGCGTGAACCGGTGCGACAATGAAGGTGAGGGCAAGGACGCCGAGCAGGAAATTGAGCAGCGCGAGGCGAAGTTGGCGGACCGGTGTACAGGTTCTCATTGGCGAAGGGGCGTCAGGCTTCGAATTCCACTTTGTGGCGCAGGTTGCGCGCGCGCAGCTCGATCGGGCCCGTTTCGGGCCGGATCATGATCGCGTCGTCCGGATACGTGTAGGAGCTGAGCAGCCAGCCGCCGTTTTGCCGGCGATGACACTCGACGCACATCCCGTGGTCCGGATGTTCTTGCACAGTGAACAGCTTGTGCGCCCGCTGCATCATATACCTAGTGTAACGCAAGTTCACGCGCTCAGGCTGACGGCAAGCTGTCTTTTTTGCGCATGGGACAGCGTTGCCGAATCTACGAATCGGTGTAATCTCTGCGCACCCAAAAATTCACTCGAGCGGGAGAACGGCATGCAACTCAACGGTTCCACCAACATCAAAGCGCCACGCCAGAAGGTGTGGGAGTTCATGGTAAACCCCGACGCCGTGGCCCGTTGTGCGCCAGGCGTCGAGTCCATGGAAGTGATCGAGCCGAACAAGAAGTTCAAAGTGGTCGCCAGCGTCGGCTTCGGCACGGTCAAGGTCAGGTTCAACACCGACGTGGAGCTGGCCGAATTGAATCCACCGACGTCCGGCACGATCAAAGCGCGCGGCACCGGCCAGGGTAACACCGCCAACGTGGTGGCCCGCTTCGTGCTGGCCGACGGAGAAGATCGCACGACCGATTTGAACTGGACAGCCGATGTCACCATCGTGGGCAACATCGCCAGCATGGCCATGCGCTTGATGGGTAGCGTCACCCAGAACCTGAGCGGCAAGTTCTTCGAGTGCATGAAAGCACAGGTCGAGGTGGCAGAGGGGGTGATCGAAGCGCCGGTGGCCCAGCCGGGATTCTTCGCCCGCCTCATCCAGGCGATTCGCCGGTTCTTCGCTCGCCTGTTCGGTCGCCTGTTCGGCCGCGCCCAGGCGGAATCTCAATAATCACTCGCCTTGCGCAGCCACGCTCGGCCGGCGGCTGCGTCGCCATGCCGCGTGGCTTCGGCCGGCAAGACCTCGCGACCACGAACGGCCCGCGCGGACGCCGAAGCGCAGATTCTTCGTCCCCGATCCCCCAATTCCTGGTTCGGCCCGCCGGATCGGGGATCGTCAACTGCTATAGTCATACCCCGGTTGGCCGATGCTGACTTGCAACTGCAGCGAGTTGGGGACCGCCCCGGCAACCGGCCAAATCCATACCTGAACGCCCGGGAGAATCGCGGCACGCTGTCAAGACGTACGAAAGCGAAGAGTGTTATCTGCAACGAAATCATGAAGCATTATTCGGATGATCCGCTGACTGTCCTCGAACGTACCAGTCGCACTTTCTTCTTGCCCATCAGTCGAATGCCGGCGCAGCTGAAGGAAGCCACTGCCTCGGCCTATCTATGCATGCGCGCCATTGACGAGATTGAAGATCATCCCGCGCTGCCCAACGCGTCCAAGTCGCATTTACTGAGCCAGATCAGCCTGACCCTGCAGGCCTTCTCATACAAACATGACGAGCGCATTGACGATGCGCTCCATTCTGTCTTCGCCGCGCACCAGGAAGTGTTGCCCGAGGTGAGCCTGCGGCTGGGGGAATGGACCCGCTATGCACCGCGCGAGATCGCGCCGCGCATCATGGGCGACACGGCCGCCATGGCCGAGCGGATGGCGCATTGGGCCAGGGTGGGTTGGTATATTCGCCACCGCGCCGACCTGGACGCCTATACCTACAGCGTGGCAGCCGCCGTCGGGTTGCTGATGTGCGACATCGCTGCCTGGTTCGACGGCTCTCAACTGGATCGCAACGCCGCCATCCACTTCGGGCGCGGCCTGCAACTCACCAACATCGCGCGCAATCGCCAGGAAGACCTTGCCCGTGGGGCCGACTTTTACCCGCCGGGATGGACGGATGCCGATCTGCGCGAGTACGCCGCCCACTGGTTGGGCCTGGCTGCGCAATACGCTAAAACGCTGCCGGAGGCGCCCTTCAGCTACTTCATCAAAATTCCGCTGGCCTTGACCGAAGCCACCCTCGCCGCGCTGGCTCATGGGCGATCCAAACTCACCCGCGACGACGTCCTCGCCATCGTCAACGCCTGAGCTGCGGCGCGTATGCCAGTCGTTGTATCCTGGCAGCGGATCGTTCGCATCAGCACACACCACCGCCGGGGATAATCGTAGGGCCACGATGAAATTCGCACCTGTCCCGTTGGATCGCGCCGAGGGCAAAATCCTCGGGCACAATATCGCCGGCCCGGACGGGCAACGGCTGTTGCGCAAGGGCAAGGCGCTGACGTCGGCCGACATCGCTGCGCTGCGCGAGATGGGCCATCGCAGCGTGTACGCGGCCGAACTGGAGCCGGGCGATGTGGGCGAAGACGACGCCGCGCGCGCGGTGGCCGCCCAGGTCATGGGCCACGGTTTGCTCCCCAGTTTCGCCGGCGGCGGACGAATGAACCTGATCGCCGCCCAACTCGGCGTCGCCCGCGTGGACGCCGAACGGCTGAACCGCATCAACGAGATCGAAGGGCTGACCATCGCGACGGTGGCCAACCATGCCGCCGTCAACGCCAAACAGATCGTCGCCACCATCAAAATCATCCCCTTCGCCGTGCCCACTTCGGCCCTTGAAACGGCGCGCCGCATCTGCGGCGAAAGCGATCGCCCGATCATTCATCTGGATGTGTTGCCTGCCAGGCGGGTTGTCTTGATCCTATCGGGCATGCCATCGGTGCGCGATCGGGTGGTGGGCGATTTCGAACCGGCCCTGCGGGCGCGCATCGAAGCGCTCGGCTCGCACCTCGCCGCGGTAGATTACGTGCCGCTCGAAAGTGAGGACAGCGAACGCGACCTGTCGCAGGCCCTGGTGCGCCATGCCGAAGCGGGCGCACAGCTCATCGTGCTGGCCGGGGAGACGGCCATCATGGACCGGCACGATATCGTGCCGCGCGCTATCGAGCGTGTGCACGGAGAAGTGACCTGCTTCGGCGCGCCAGTGGATCCGGGCAACCTGCTCATGGTCGCCTACCTCGGCGAGCTGCCCATCCTCGGCGCGCCGGGTTGTGCGCGTAGCCGCAAGATCAACGTGGTGGACTGGGTGCTGCCTCGCCTGTTGGCCGGCGACCGATTGACGCGCAGGGACATCACCTCGCTCGGCGTGGGCGGTCTGCTGGAGGAGATCGGCGAACGCCCCCGCCCCCGCGCAGCGAAACCGCTCTAGGCTGCCTGGCCAGCCGCGACCGGCCCGGCCGGACGCCCCGTCCACATCTCTTCGACGGTGACGAAGGAAAAGCCGGCGCCTTGCACGCGCTCGATCACAGCTTGCGCCAGGCTCACCACGTCTGGCCCGGAGCGCATGCCCTCGTGCAGCACGATCAACGCGCCGGGGTTGAGCTGGCGCTCGACCTGCGCCACTGCTTCGTCGAAGGTTTGATGCCAGTGAAACGGCACGATGCTCCACATCACCGGCCGATAGCGATGACGGAGCAAAGCGTCGAGCACAGGAGGCGTGAACAAACCATAGGGCGGGCGCACGTCTTGAATCAGCGCGTTGGGCTGGCCGGTGACCTCGGCGACCAGGCAGCGCAGGTCCGCCAACTCACTCAGGAAGGAAGCGACGGCGTGGTTCAAGAACGGCTTGTGGTAATAGCCGTGCAGAGCGACCTGATGACCCGCCGCAGCCATCGCGCGGCCCAGATGGGGATGCACAGCGAGCTGGGTGCCGCACACGAAGAAGGTGGCGCGCACGCCGTGTCGGGCGAGCAGATCGAGCAGCGCGGGCGTGTCACGTGGGTCAGGGCCATCGTCGAAGGTCAGGGCCACCTCGCGTCGCAGAGGGTCGCCGGACCATAGCGCTTGTGGAAAGCGTCGGCTGAGGTGGCGGTGGAGGCCCGGCAGCATTTGCGCGTAGCGACGCTGGAGGGCAACGAGTGGGGTCGTCATGGTCGCACTTCGCCGGCCTCAGGCAGCGACGCCCTGCAGCCCACGCACCACATCCGAGATCACCGCCACCGTCCGGTCGGCGTGGCTCTCGCCGCTCTTCAGCCGGGCCGAGCGGCTGAAGTAATCGCCCCACCCCATGTGCTTCATCGGGCCAACATCAATGATGCTGATCTTGCCTTTGCGAGCCGCGCGATTCCACGCCGAGCGCTTGAAGATCGGCCAGCGGCCGGGGAACAGCCACTTGCCGACGTGCTGAATGTTGTCTTTCGAGCCGGACAGGTGATACAGGTGCTGAACCGACAGGATCCCCGGGTCGTCGGTGAGCACCCCGCCGATCGAGATGATGGTGACCGGCCGACCCAGCATCTCCAGCAAATGAGGCGCAGCGCCGACCGACACCTGACCACCGCCGCTGATGCACATCAAGATGACCGGCGACGGGTATTCGAGCGAATAGCCATGACGCAGCAAACCACGCATGATTTCCCGGGCGATGCCGTAGCTATACACCGGGCCATAGCGCGGGTCGGCGGAGACGGCGACCTGAGTGAGGTTGCGGAACTGGATGAAGTTATACAACCAGGCGCGCACTTTCTTCTGCTGAAGGCCATCTATCCAGCGCCACACGCCGGCCAGGGCACGGCTCTTGCCGGTGAGCGGGTTGTTGGTCACCGAAAAGGGAAACACATCACGCACAATCACGGCATTGGGCAGGTGGGCCTGCAGGCGATCGAGGAAGGCTTCCTCCTTCTCCGGCCGCACGTCGCCCGTCAGGCGTCCCACGCCGCTCAGATACACGATGTAGTAGCAGTTGCCGTGGGGCCTGTGCACGACCGGCTCGGTCTCGGCCGGCGCGATCGGCACGTCGGGCGCCGGTCGGTCTTTGCCCCAGCCCGCCCACCAGCTTAACGTCTCGAACGGCGCGACGAGCGCAAGCGCCAGGAAGGCGAGCGCCACCGCAAAGATGAGGACGAGGACGATCGAAAGGGCGGACATGTCTCGAAGTGCGGGGGGATTGTACCTGTGGGCGCGGCGTCACATG
>JAIMBB010000158.1 GCA_023511655.1 Anaerolineae bacterium | reverse complement strand
GGGCCGCCCCTACATCACACCCCGCCGCCCGTTGTAGGGGCGACCCTATGTGGTCGCCCGCGCAACTTCGCGCAAGTCTTGGCTGGACTCAAGCAAGCAACCTGCGGGAGGTTTTTGCCCCTATTCGTGAACGCACCCGTGCGGCCTGATCAGCTACAATCTGGCGCGCCATGGCCGAACCCGTCGTCGCGCTGGAATCTACGCTCATCACCCATGGCTTCGCGCCGCCGCGCAATCTGCAAGTCGCGCGCGAGATGGAGCAGGCGGTGCGCGACGCCGGCGCACAGCCGGCGACGATCGCCGTGCTCCAGGGCCAGGTCAAGATCGGCCTGACCGATGACGAGCTGGCCTATCTCGCCCAGGCCAAGGCAGCCCGCAAGTGCAGCCTTCGCGACCTGGGCATCGTCATCGGTCTGGGCCTGGACGGTTCCACCACCGTTGCCGCGACCATGTTCCTGGCAGCCAAGCATGGCATCCAGGTGTTCGCCACCGGCGGCATCGGCGGGGTGCATCGCGGCCATCCGTTCGACGTCAGCGCCGACCTGACCGAACTATCCCGCACGCCGGTGACGGTGGTATGCGCAGGGGCCAAAGCGCTGCTCGATTTGCCGCTCACCTTCGAGCATCTGGAGACGCTGGGCGTGCCAGTGATCGGCTATGGCAGCGACGAAATTCCAGCCTTCTATTCACGCAGCAGCGGCCTGAAAGCCAGCGTCCGCGCCGATACGCCCCAGGACGTGGTGCGCATCGTGCGCGCGCGGCGCGCGCTGAAGCTGCCGGGTGGCGAGCTGGTGTGCGTGCCCGTGCCGCGCGAAGCCGAGTTGCCCGCCGATGTAGCCGAGGCGGCCATCGCCGAGGCCCAGCATCGCGCCGATGCCGAGGGCATCGCCGGGCCGGATGCGACGCCCTTCATGCTCGACCAGATCGCCAGGCTGACCCACGGCGCCAGCGTGCGCGCCAATGTGGCCTTGTTGCTGAACAACGCTCGGGTGGCTGCCGAAATTGCCAGGGCGCTGGCCGGCTCGCCGCTCACGTGAGGCTACCGATCCGTGGTTCGCCATACCATCATCTACGATACCGACCCCGGCATTGACGATGCCATGGCCTTGCTGCTGGCCCTGCGCTCGCCAGAGATCGCCATCGCCGGCGTGACTACTGTTTTTGGCAATTCAAACGTCGAGGCTACCACGCGTAACGCGCTCAATCTGCTCTACCTTGCAGGTCGTCCCGACATCCCGGTGGCCAAAGGCGCAGCCCAACCGATGGTCTTGCCGCTCGGCCAAACCGGCGAATTCGTCCACGGCGATGACGCGATGGGCAACATCGGTTGGACGCACCTCCTGGATCCCAGGCTCAGACCGCTCGATCAACCGGCTGCCCAGTTCATCGTCGAGACGGTGATGGCTAACCCCGGCCAGATCACGCTGGTGGCAGTCGGTCCGCTGACCAACCTGGCGCTGGCCCTCCAACTGGAACCGCGCATCGCCCAGGCCGTGCGCAACGTGGTGATCATGGGCGGGAGCGTGCTCGCGCCGGGCAACGTCTCACCCACCGCCGAGGCCAACATCCACAATGACCCGCACGCGGCTGCCCTGGTGTTCGGCACCGGCTGGGATCTGACCATGGTTGGGCTGGATGTGACCACGGCGGTGCACATGGACGAGGCCTTCTTCGATGAGCTGCGCCGTTCCGGCCATCCCTTCGGCCGGTTCATCGGCCAGATCATCCCGTGCTATCAGCAGTTCCACCGCGAGCGTTACGGCTACGAAAACGGCGCCGTGGACACGCATGACCCCTCGGCGATTGCCTACCTGATTGATCCCACCCTGTTCGAGGGCCAGGATTGGAGCGTGGTGGTGCCGGTGGATGGGCCGGCAAAGGGCACCACCATCGCCGACCGCCGCGGCCACTTTCTGACTACTCCGAAGGTGAGGTGCCTCATGAAGGTGGACGAGGCGCGCTTCCTGGAGATGTTCAAGGCCCGGCTGATCGCCTGACCCTCGTGCCCGAAGCCAACCCGACGGATCAACCGTCCAGTCAGACAGGTTCAGACTCACCAAATATCCGGTGACTGCCCGTGGGGATCGCCTATGCTGTTTTTACACGACTTTCATCTTTTCTAAGCCGCCGCGCACAGGCGGCGGACAGGAGGTGCAGCATGGAGAAGCGTCTTGTGGGTGACTGGATGACGCACAATCCGGTGATCGTCTTGCCTTCGACGCCGCTGCCGGACGCCTATGCGTTGATGCAGGAACGCAGGGTATGCCGTCTGCCTGTTATGGATGGTGGCCGGCTCGTGGGCATCGTCACATTGGGCGACTTGCGCCAGGCCAACGCCACGACCGATAACCCTGAGGCGGCTAAGATGCGCGTGGAGCTGGTCATGACTGAGAACGTCGTGACCGTGACCCCGCAAACGTCGCTGCGCGAGGCGGCTAAGCTGATGATCAAGCACAAGGTGAGCGGTCTGCCGGTCATGGATGGCTCGGAGCTGGTCGGCATGATCACCGAATCGGACATCTTTCGCGCCTTGATGGCCGAAGAAGAGCCGGAGCCTGCGCCGGCCGGGGCGGAGCGCGGCGAAAAGCAGATCCCTCTCCTCACAGCAGAGGGATGAGCTGGAGGTGGTGCGATGTTCAAGAAGATTCTGGTGCCCCTGGATGGATCGTCCTTCGCCGAAGAGGCGCTGCCGCATGCGCGCGAGCTGGCTGAGTGTGGCGGCGCGGAGATCATTCTCGCCCGCGTGGATGAGCCGTATGAGCCGCCGCCGGGGATATTCGTCCCCGCTACGGCCATCCCCGAGGTCGTTCGGTTGAGCGCAGGAGAGTATCTCGAGCAACTCGTGTCGCGGCTCAAGCTGGCCGGCTTTAAAGTGGAGAGCGTGGTGCTCGATGGCAAGGTGGCCGACGCGCTCTTGAAATACGCCAGGGAAGAGGGCGTTGACCTGATCGTCATGTCAACGCATGGGCGAACGGGGATCAGCCGCCTGTTGATGGGTAGCGTAGCCGAACAAATCGTGCACGGGGCGCACTGTCCGGTGTTGTTGATGCGGCCTCAGGAGCGTTGAACCGTTCGTCAAAGGGGTGCGCCGTGGATGTCGAGAACGACGCCACGGCGCGTCCCCGTGGTTGAACCGGCGCAGACCCTGGCGAGCGGATCGCCAGTTGGTTTGCTGGTGCGTCAAGCCTTCTTCGCAGACTTTCTGGCTTTGGGCCGGCTTCGGCTTTTGCCCTTCGCATTCATGGGCACAGTGCGGCGCTTTTCGGTCGCTTTTCTGTCTGTCTCTTCGGCTTCCTTGTCGGCTTTGGCAGCCGGGTCTTCGGGCGGTGCGCCGTAGTCATCGTCCATCCCCATGCCGGCTGGTCCGCCCATGTCGTCGCCGAACAGGTCGCCCATGCTCTTCTCGATCTGCTCAGGGTCTTCGCCCTTCTCCAGGCGTCCGACGACCTCTTCGAATTCCGGCCCCAGGTCTTCGCCGCTCTCCTGCGCCATCTTGCGCATGAAGCGGCCCAGGGCGCGCGGATCGTTCTCATCCAGGCCGGCCATCTCGTTCAACAAGGCGTCGTCCACGTCGTCGCCGGAGGAACCGAAGTCGCTCGACCCGTCGCCGCGCAGTACGCGCACGCGGGAGGCTAGCCGCGTCAGCCGGCGGCTTCCGCAGCGATCACACACGGCGGCTTGCTCATTCACAGCCGACAACGAGCGCCAGAAGATGGAGACTTTGCGGCCGCAATCGAGGCAACGGTATTCGTATATCGGCATGCCGACATTCTAGCGCACCCGTCGTCTGGATACGCTACAATCTCACGCGCATGCGATCCGAATCCAGCTCGTCGTCCGATCTGTATTCCTTCCCCAGCCCGCCGATGCTGGTCGTGCTATCCGGCCCGTCGGGTGTAGGCAAAGATACGCTGCTCAAGCGCCTGAAGGAGCGCGGTTACGATTTCTCCTTCGTGGTCACTATGACTACGCGGCCCAAGCGCGAGGACGAAGTAGATGGCGTGGACTACATCTTCGTCAGCAAGTCCACCTTCGCCGACATGATGCAGGCCGACGAGCTGTTGGAACATAGCCTGGTGTATGGCGATTACAAGGGCATCCCCAAGCAACAAGTGCGCGAGGCCATTGCCAGCGGCAAGGACGTGATGATGCGCATTGACGTGCAGGGCGCAGCCAAGATCCGCAGAATCGTGCCCAACGCGGTGACCATCTTCCTGGCCCCGGAGAACGAGGCGGAGTTGGTGCGTCGGCTGACCGAGCGCAAGACCGAAAACGCCGAAGGGTTGAAGCTGCGCATCGCCACGGCGCGCGAAGAGATGAAACGCCTGCACGAGTTCGACTACGTGGTGGTCAATCGCGCCGGCCGGCAAGACGAAGCGGTGGACCAAATCGTCGCCATCGTCACCGCCGAACATTGTCGCGTCGGCCGGAAACCGATCTGCTTGTGATGAATCCTCGTCTCCGGCCGTCGCCCCCGCCGGTCGGATTTCGCGCCCCGATCCCCATGGCCAAGCCGTTGTGGACCTACGTGTTCATGGCGGTGGACGTCGTGGTCTTCCTGGTCATGACGCTGGCCGGCGGCACGCAGGACCCGGCGACGCTCGACCGGTTCGGCGCTAACACTGCCTGGCTGATCGCTACCCAGCAGCAATACTGGCGCTTGTTCACGGCCAACTTCATCCACATCGGCATTGTGCATCTGGCCTTCAACATGTTTGCCCTGTTTCAATTGGGCAGACAGATCGAAGCGTTGTACGGGCGTCCCCGCTTCCTGACCATCTATCTGCTATCGGGCCTATCGGGCGCGATCTTCAGCTACATGCTCACCCAGGGGCGCTCGGCGGGAGCGTCCACGGCGCTGTTCGGGTTGTTCGGTGCGCTGGTGGTGTATTTCTACAGGCATCGCGAGATGTTCGGCCGCTTCGGCCAGCAACAACTGATCAACCTCGGCATCATCTTGCTGATCAACGTCATCATCGGCCTGTCGCCCGGGAGCAACATAGATAACTGGGGACACTTCGGTGGCTTCATCGGCGGCCTGATCCTGAGCTGGTTTCTTTGCCCGAGCTATGTGCCGGTGGACCCGTTCGAGCGCGCCTTCGAAGTGGTCGTCCCCCGGCGCCGCCGGCCTGAGCTGTCCAACGGGATCGTCATGGACGCCAATTCCCTGATCCGGCAGGCCTTTCCGGTTGCTGCGTTTGCCGTCGGCTTGGTGGCGCTCACGTTCATCGCCACGGCGCTGCAACGGCCTTTTGCGCCGTAGGATGGTGCGCCATGGTGCGTTTCCCACGCTATGCCGGTCGCCATTACTTCGCCGATCCCGGTCGGCTGCGCGCATCTGTCGAATCATTCGTCGAGGACGCCGCCGAAACGGCCGTAGCCGGCACGTTGTGTGCGATCGTTGTGCCGCATGGCACCCATCGCGAGTTCGGCCCGATTGCGGGCTACGGCTACAAGTTGTTGCTGAGCGCGCCGCTCACCTCCGATGTCACGGTCCTGCTCGCGCCGAGCGCCACGCTGGCCGGCGACGCGCGGGCGGTGTCCTGCGACCCGTCCGACGCCTACGCCAGCCCGCTCGACCTGATCGGCGTGGCGGGGACAGCCGCGGAGGCGCTGAGCCGGGCGGGCATCCCTGTTGCCCGCGAGCCGGATGAGGAGCCGATCGTCGAGAACCACCTGCCTTTCATCCAGGTGGTGATGGGCGATCCGCAATTTTTGCCCCTGCGTATCCCGGCCGGCGTTGACCTTGCCGCGCCGGGCTGGGATGTTGTCGCCGACCGGTTAGGCTTCATCATTGCGGCTGCCAACTTGCCGCCTTCGCGCGATCAGGTCGTCTGCGAAGCCGTCGAGCGCCTGGACGACCGGCGCTTGACCAGCCAGGTCCGCTTCACCGGACTGCGCGGCTTCTTCGGCAAAGGGAGCGGCGTGCCGGCTGAGCCGTCTGCCGACGAGGCGGTGCTGGCATTGGCGATTCGCCTGGCGAGGGCAAAGGGCGCCAATCGTGGGCGATTGCTTGCGCGTGAGGGACATCTGGCCGCTTTCGCGCTTTATCGCGCGCGCCGGCCGTGACCAGATCCGCGCCGGCGCTCATGGCGTGGAAGCGCTCGCCAACTCTTCTTCGATCATCGCCTTGAACGCCTCGTAGGGCTGGGCGCCGACCAGTGGCCGGCCGTTGATCAGGAAGGAGGGCGTGCCGGATACGCCGAGCCGCCGCCCTTCTTGGGCGTCGTCTTCCACTTGCCGGCGCGCGTCGCCCGCGCTCAGGCAAGCGGTGAACATTGCCATGTCGAGCCGGAGTTCTGCGGCCAGATCGGTCAACGAACGTGTGGTCGCGGCTTCGTCCTCGCCGGCGATGTTTGTGGTGAACAGCTTCTCGTGATAATCCCAGAAGCGCCCCTGCGCCGCTGCGCATTCGGCCGCCTCGGCCTTCCAGGTTGACGAGGGAGCGAGAAACGGGTAGTGCTTGTAGCTGAAGCGCACCTTGCCGGTTGCCACGTACTCGTCAACGATGCGCTGGAGCGTCTCGTCGTAGAACCGACGGCAGAAGCCGCAGTTGAAGTCGCTGTATTCCACGATGGTGATCTTTGCATCGGCGCTGCCCTGCGTGTTCTGAGGCCGCACCGCAACCTTGGGGGCGAACGGGCGCGCATCGGAGAGCGCCATGCTATCGGAGCTGCCGGCGTTCGGCACCGCTGCGCTGGGCGTGCGTGCCGCAATGAGGATTAACATCGCGCCGACCGCGACGAATGCGCCCACGGCCGATCCGATGGCGAACCATTTGAGCGCCATGCGGTCGTGATTGGCGGACGAGTGATCCAATGCTGTTTCCTGTTCCTGGTCTTGCAATTCCATGATAATCTTTCGAATGAGTGTGCTGGTTGGCGTTCAAGCCGGCTCTGGCTGCGATGCGCGTTCCCTGATCAGCGAACCGTATAACGATTGATAGGCGCTCACGGTGCGCTCGGTGCTGTAGTGTTGGGCGATGAAGTCGCGTGGTTTGACGTAGCGGGCCCGGTTGTCGCATACGCGTAAGATTGCCTCGGCCAGCGCCGGCGCGTCCCCGATTGGCACCACCTCGCCCATGCCGGTGGTTTGCACCGGCACGCGCACGCCGGGCAGGTTGCTGCAGATGGACGGCGTGCCGCACAGCATGGACTCGACCTGCACCAGCCCGAACGACTCGGTCGAGTTCAAGCTGGGCAGCACGGTTACATCGCACGAAGCGTAGAAGGCCGATAGCTCACGGCCCCGCAGCGAGCCGACGAACGTCCAGGCCTCGCCCAGCGCTTCGAAGTGTGGCTGCAGCCGGCGTGCGTAGGCCTCTTCACCGATCACGTCCTTGTATGGCCCGGCGAAGATCACACGCGCTCCCGGTCGCGTTTGGCGGATGATCTCGAGCGCCTGCACCAGAACTTCCACGCCCTTCTCCGTCGCCAACCGCGCACACATGCCGATCAGCGGCCGTTGTGCTTGTGTCACGCCCCATTTGCGACGAAATGCTTCCAGGTCGCTGTGGCCCGGTTGCTCAACTTCCACGGGTGGGGGAATCACGTCCAGCTTGTGGGCATAGCGCGAGAGGTAGCGCGAATGTCGGGCAAAGTCCTCGGTATATGAGACCACACGATCCACATTGTGTCCGGCGATGCGGTTCATCACGTCAATGACCGGCTGCACCAGCCGGTTGAACGGCGTCACCGGCAGGCGAATGTCGCCGTGGATCGTCAATAGCGACGGCTTGCCGAATAGCCGCGCGTTGATGGCGATGCCCGCGCCGTCGAATTGAGGCAGATGCAGGTGAACCAGGTCAAAGCGGGGCAACAATCGGCGCAGCTTCACGCCGAAGGTGGGCATGATCACACCTTTGCTGACCCGTGCCAACACCGGCACGCGCACGATCGTCACGCCATCCATAGTCTCGTTGGTCGCCAAAGCGCGGTCATATTGCGACGTCAGCACCGTCACCTGGTGGCCGGCGCGCGCCAGCCCGCGCGATAGCCGTTCGACGTAGATGGTCAATCCACTGATATGAGGGCGATAGTAGGTGAGGACGTGGAGAATTCGCATGGTCAATCCCCCCGAAGATTACCAGCAATCGGAGGAAGTGTGTGATCTGGCGATATGTGCGCGCAAGTGTGCGCGAGACAGACAGGCTCAAAGCCCGTCCGCCCTTTGCTCGTGCCAGCGAACGTGCAGAGCAATTGAGGGTCAAGCAGCTTTGGCTGGGCGGAGCTGGCCGAACGATAGTCCGATGCGCACCATCCCGATCATGCCGAGCACGATCAGCGCCAACTGTTGCGCCAGCGACCACACGAAGACGAATGCGGTGGCCTGAGTTGGATCAATGTTGAACGGCACGACCAGCGCAGTGCGGGCGAAGAACTGCACCGGTCCCAGGCCGCCAGGGGCCGATGGTGCCGCGCCGCCAAGGTTGGCTGCCACGAGCATCAATCCGGCCTGGTCCATGCGCGGTGGCAGGAAGGCCGCCATGACGAAATAGGTGACCAGAAGCTGCGCCAGCCAGATACCCAGCGTCGTGAGGAGCACGATCGCGAAGCGCTTGCCGGAGTTGATCAGCTTGAATCCGGCACAGAAGTCGCGATAGCGCTGGAGCCAGCGTTGGGCGTTGATCCTGGGAAAGCGCGCCAACAGGCCGGCGAGGATGCCCTCGAAGCGCGCCGATTGCCAGATCACTACGCCGACGCCGATGAGCAGGATGGCGATCAGGCCAGCGCTGATCGTCGCTGCGCGCGAGAGCGCCGCATCCATCGGGATGAATTGGGCGAACACGAGAAACATCAGCACCACCGCAGCCAGATCGAGCAACCGTTCGACGACGATGGACGACAGCGCCGTGGCCGCGCTCACGTCGGTGCGCTGGCCGATGACTACTGCGCGGCCGATCTCGCCCACTCGGAAGGGCAGCACCATGTTGAGCATGTAGCCGATGTTCATGGCGTGGAAAGTGGTGTTGAACGGCGCCTCGCCCATCAGCGTGGCCCAGCGCAGCGCGCGGACGGCCAGGCCGGCCATGAAGGAAGCGGCTGCCGGAACCAACCATAGTGTGTGTGCCGTTATCACCGCCTGGATGAACGCCCCGAAGTCCACGTCGCGCAGCGTCAGGTAGAGCGCGATGGCGCTGATGACCATGCCGAGCCAGAATTTCCAGTTTTTGAGCACGATGATTTTTCCCCTAAATGATTCGTACCTGACTGTCGCGCAAGCCTGGCAGTTTCCACCGCTTTCCCGGTACAGGAAGCCCGGTGAGGCCGGATGCGGTTCTGCTACTTCCATATCGAGGGGGCCTCCACCGACTGTGCCCCGTGTCTGCTACTGAGCGTTAACAAAATCATGTCCGTTCATGGAAACCCGCAACGTCATTCCCGCGAAGCTTGTCCCCGCGAAGGCGGGGAGCGGGAATCCAGTCATTCGCGGCACCCTGGATGCCCCGTCATGCCCGCGAAGGCGGGGACTGCGCGGGCATGACGATCT
>JAIMBB010000016.1 GCA_023511655.1 Anaerolineae bacterium | reverse complement strand
GGTGATACGAGTGAACGAAGTAGGCGTAGTCGCCGTCGCGCAGGCCGGCCAGCAACGGATGCGCGGGCTGCTTCAACCACAACTGGTTCCAACCGATGTGCGGGACTTTCAAATGGGATGGTGACTCGGCGTTCGAAGTCGCAAGCGCGGTCTGGGCAAAGTGAAAGCGGACGACGCGGCCGGGGATCAGGCCCAGGCCCTCCCATTCGCCCATCTCCTCGCCGACGTCGAACAACAGTTGCATGCCGACGCAGATGCCGAGCAAGGGCTTGCCGGCGGCAGCCAGGGCGCGCAGTGGCTCGAACAGCCCGCGCGCCTTCAGCCCGTGCCGGCAATCGGCGAAGGCACCGACGCCCGGCAACACCAGCTTATCGGCGTGCTCAAGCACGCGCGGATCGTCGGTCAGCGTCAAATCGGCGCCGACATGCTCCAGCGCCTTGCACACGTTGCGCAGGTTGCCTGCGCCATAGTCAATCACTGCGATCATGTCACTCCAGGTCGCACACCGGCCCTCACTTCGTGACCCGAAAGACCAGCTCGTCGGCGAACTCGATCGGCTCGATATGCCAGCGGCAGCCTGCGGTCAGCGCGTGAAACCGCGCAGCGTAAGTCTGGCGCATGCCGACGTCCGATCCGCCAACGGTGCGGATCGGGAAGGAGACCACGATGTGGCGTGCGTTGATTGTATCCAGGATGGAAGAGCCGGCCGTCGGGTCGAGCTGCTCCAGGCAGGGGATGGCCTTGAGCAGCAGAGCGACATCGGCCTCGTCGGCAGGGCTATCGGCAAGCACGTCGCGAGCTTCGGCCCGGCCTGCCACACCGAGCAGCGCCAGGGCGCGCTGCAAGAAGTCCATCAGGTCTTCGTAGATGTCCACGGCGTGATACGTCGCGCCGGCGGCGAGCGGCATCCACGGCAGGCTGAGCGGATTCAGGCCGCAGGCGAGGTCTAACACCGAACGCACCGGCTCGATGCCGGTGAAGATCCGCGCGTAGAACGATTCGAGGATGGGCAGCCGCTCGCGCGTGGAGGCGTGATGGGCCATGATCGCGCGCAAGGTGGCGCGCCGTGCGTCCTCAACGGTCGCCCGGGTAATCCGCCGCAGCCAATCGTCGTAGTCGGGCCGGCCGGCAAAATACAACCCGGCCACCTGATGCAGCTTGTTTTTGGTTGCTTTGACGGCCTCGTTGAGCGAAGCGCGCTTACGCAGCTCGGCAGCGCCGATGCGCCGCACCAGCGACCCGGCCACCGTGCGATATTTTCGGCCCTGGCGCACCTGCGCTACCAGCGCATCCAGGCGAGGGTCTTCGCTCATAGCGTCAGGCATTGCTGAGGAGCTGTCGCAGACGGGCCATCAACTGCGACATGAAGCGCAGGTTATGCAGCGTGGCCAGCCGCAGGTAGGCAGCGTCCTTTACCTTGAAGAGATGATGCAAATAGCCGCGCGAGTAGCGCTGACAGGCCGGGCAATCGCAATATTCGGAGATCGGGGCGACCGATTTGATGTGCTTGTCGTCGCCAATATAGAGATACGACCACCACGAGCCGGTGAAGTGGGTCTGACTGGGCGGCTCATTGAAGATCATCAGCCGGCCGCGGCGCGCGTCGCGCGTGGGCAGCGAGCAATCGAACAGGTCATAGCCCATGCGGGCGCAGGCCACGACGCTGTCGGGATGGCCAATGCCCAGGGCGTGCATGGGCAGGGCGCGCGGCACCAGCTCGCGGGTATAGGCGACGATCTCGCTCAGCAGCTCGCCGCGCTCATCCACCGGCCAGCCGCCGTAGCCGAAGCCATCGAAGCCGATCTCCAGCAGCGCTTCGGCACACTCCCTACGCAGCGCCCTGGAGGCGCCGCCCTGAATCACCGCGAACAGCCGGGCCGCGTGGCCGGATGAGCCGGCGGATTGCCCGTCCATGCGCTGTTTGCCCCATTGCACGAATGCACTCTTGCACCGCCTGGCCCAGGCGATCGTTCGGCGCACGCTTTCGCGCTGAGTGGCTTCATCGTCGGCGGGGTGAGTGCAATCGTCCAGGCAGATCGCCACATCGGCCCCCAGGCTGAGCTGGAGCTGGATGCTCTTTTCGGGTGTGAGCAATAGCTTGTCTTTGCCTTCGGGGCGAAAGACCAGCCCGCGATCGGTGAGCGATCCAAAGCGAGAATTCTGGCGGATGAGCGAATAGGCTTGAAAGCCGCCGCTGTCGGTGACGATTGGCCTTTGCCAGCCGGCCATGGCGTGCAGGCCGCCCAGCGCCTTCACCGTCGTGGCCCCGGGGTGCTGCATCAGGTGAAAGATGCTCATCACCAGCCCTGCGACGTTCACCGCCTCCAGGTCCGCGCTATCCACGGCGCGTACCACGCCGCGCGTGGCGTCGGGCAGAAAGGCCGGCAGGGCCAGCGAACCGTGAGGGAGGTGGAGCATAGTCAGGGATGCGGCGATGGGTCTTGGGCGACGTTCCCCTCGATCACCAACACGAATTCGCCCTTGAGCGATTGATCGCGCACCCGGGCGAGCAACTCGGAGAGCCGGCCGCGATCTACGCGCTCGAACAGCTTGGTCAGATCGTTGGCCAGCGCTGCGCGGCGGTCGCCATACACCGCGATGGCGTCTTCGATTAGCGCAGCGACCCGGTAGGGGCTTTCATAGAAGATCAAGGTGTGCGGAGAGTGCGCGTCTGCGGCCAGGAAGCGCTGGCGGGCGCTGGTCTTGCGCGGTGGGAAGCCGCGAAAGGTGAAGCTATGCGTTGGCAGGCCGCTGAGCACCAGCGCCATCACGAAGGCTGCCGGCCCGGGGATCATCGTGAAGGGCAGGCCCTCCTCGATGCAGCGCCGCACCAGCACGAAGCCGGGGTCGCTGATGCCGGGCGTGCCGGCGTCGCTCACCAGTGCTACCGTCTGACCGGCGCGCAACAGCTCAATCACTTTCTCGGTCACCTGGCGCTCGTTGTGCTCGTGCAGCGAGAGTTGTGGCCGATCAATGCCGAAGCGCTTGAGCAGCAGGCCGGTGTAGCGGGTGTCTTCGCTGGCCACGATGTCGGCCTGGCGCAGCGTCTCCAGCGCGCGCTGGCTGATGTCGCCCAGGTTGCCGATGGGAGTGGCCACCAGGTAGAGCATGGGGCGGGCCGGCGTCAGAGCATGCCCTTGGTGGAGGGCACCCCGGCGCGGCGAGGGTCTATGAGCGTAGCGGCGTCGAGCGCGCGGCCCAGCGCCTTGAACAGCGCCTCGGCCTTGTGGTGGTCGTCGCGCCCATACAGCACACGAGCGTGCAGGTTCAGCCGGCCGTGCACGGCGATTGACTCGAAGGCGTGGGCGATGAGCGAGGTGCTCAACTCGCCGATGCGCGGCGAGCTGAAGGCGGCGTTGAAGACGGCATACGGCCGGCCGCTCAGGTCCACCACCACATGGGCCAGGGATTCATCCATGGCCACCCAGGCGTCGGCCATGCGCACGATGCCGGCGCGGTCGCCCAGCGCGGCGTTCAACGCCTGGCCAAAGGCGATGGCCACATCTTCGGCGGTGTGATGTTCGTCCACGCCCAGGTCGCCGGCGGCGCGGATGGTCAGGTCGAACAGGCCGTGATGGGCCACGTGGCCCCACATGTGGTCGTAGAAGCCGATGCCGGTGTTCACCTCGGCGTATCCGCGGCCATCGAGGTCGAGGAACACCGACACGTCGGTTTCGTTCGTCTTGCGGTGGATGTGAGCAGTTCGCGCCATGAGGACATTGCCTGAAGGCCAGGGTTAATTGCGACGGGTGCGCTCTCGCCGAGCGGCCTGTGTAACGCGATTGAACTTGCTGCCATGCCAGCTTGCAGCGCGCTGTCACATTATAAGCTCCGCGAAGTCTGACCGACCGTTAGGGTGGCCTTCACGCATGGGGGCAAACCTCTCGCAGGTGGCTCGTCCAAATCGTGCCCGCCGCAGAGAGCGTGGGGAGGTCACCATCGCCTTTGAGGGGCAGGCGCGGCTGTGGATGGGGCTGGCAGCAATGTTCGGGCGACGCTTCCGGTTGCTCTGGTTTTAAAGCATGGAGGGGCTTGACGACCAACATGCCTTTTGTATAATTATTATTTAGGAGTCCTAAATAATGTCGGTCTTTGATCCGAAACAGCGCAATACCCTGGGCGGACAGATAGGCATTGCGCTCTACCGCGTCAGTCAGGCGATTGACTTTCTGCTGCGAGAGCGCGCCAAGACAATGCGGCTCTCGCCGGCGCAGATTCAAGCGCTGCTTTTCCTCAAATACGCTCGTCCCAGTGTGCGGACGATCGGGGGCCTGGCCGAGCGATTGCGGGTGACCTATGCCACATCGAGCGGCATCGCCGATGCGCTGGAACGCAAACGCCTGCTGCGGCGCGTGGCTTCGCCTGCCGATCGGCGGGTGACGACGCTGGGGCTGACGCCAAAGGGAGCAGGCAAGGCGGCACTGTTGGAAGACGTGTTGGATGAGATAGAAGCAGTCGTCAATGACCTGCCGGCTGCTGAACAGGCTGCTTTATTGCGCGCCACGCAGGCGGTTGCGCGCCGTTTGCAGAGTGCCGGCTATGTGCGGATTTACGAGATGTGTTGGGGGTGTCAGTTCTTCCGAAAAGATGCGCATCCCGACGATCCTGGCGGCCCTCACCACTGTGCATTTGTGGATGCGCCGCTGCCTGAACCAAACACGTATTTCGAGTGTCCGGATTTTGTTCCGACCGAAAGCTGAAAAGGAGGTGATGTCATCGTGTTGCCCATCACCCTGTACGGCGCAGGCGACTGCGACGACACCGAGCGCACCCGACTCCTCTTGCGCACGCTCGGCGTTCCCTTCCGCGAAGTAAACATTGACTGCAACTCAGATGCTGAGCGGTTTGTGGTTTTCATCAACGGTGGGTATCGCAGCACGCCGACGCTGGTCCTGGGCGAAGGCAAGTTCAAGATCGTTATCACCGAACCGACCGATCAAGAACTCGAACAAGCACTGATCCAGTCAGGTTACTCAATTGCTCGAACCGCTCAGTAAAAGGAGGATTTGACGTGGCTACTGCAAATATCGCTGGTTACACCTATGGGACACAGCAGGTTGCGCATTCTCCTCTGCACTTGCCGGACCTGGAGAATTTGAAGAAGGCGGTGCTTTTCGACGCCGATGACGAGAAGTACTTGCGCATGGCGGGCCAGGTGCTGGCTGACCAGATCGAGGACGTGCTCGACGTCTGGTATGGCTTTGTCGGCTCTCATCCTCACCTGGTGTATTACTTCACCGACGGCCAGGGGAATGCCAATAGCGACTATTTGGCAGCCGTGCGCAAGCGTTTCGGCCAATGGATTCTCGACACTTGTAACCGCCCCTATGATCAGACATGGCTCGATTACGCCTATGAGATTGGGCTGCGGCATCACCGCACCAAGAAGAACAAGACAGACGGCGTCAACGCTGTGCCAAATGTTCACTTTCGTTACATGGTGGCTTTCATCTATCCGATTACGGCGACGATCAAACCCTTTCTGACCAAGAAAGGACACAGCGCTGAGGAGGTGGAGAAGATGCATCAGGCCTGGTTCAAGTCGGTGGTGTTGCAGGTGGCCCTATGGAGTGCGCCCTACGTCGGGAGTGAGGATTTTTAGCCTCGGACGAAGAGGGAGGCTAACGGCCGGCCGGATGTCCTCGCGGCGTCTGGCCGGCCGTTCATTTGTGCGAATTCACTTCACCAATCCCTCAATCGCCTCGATCAGCCGGTCGGTCTGGTCGGGCCGGCCGACGCTGATGCGGATGCAATCGCGCAGGCCGTCGCGGTCGAAATAGCGCACCAGCACGCCGCGCCGTTCCAGCAGGTGCTTCAACCGGCGCGCCGCGGGCTGAGCGGTTTCGTCCGCAGGGATGGGCGCCGTCTCTGCCACCCGACACAGCACGAAGTTGGCCTCGCTGGGGAAGAGGCGCAACCAGTCGAACCGGCTGAGCAACTCGCTCATGCGCTGACGTTCGGCGACCAGCGCGCGCACGGTTTGATGCAGATAGGATCGGTCGCCCAGCGCGGCGATCGCGGCGATGGAGCCGGCGACGTTGGGGGTGTAGGGTTGCTTGATCTTCCACAAGTGCCTGATCACCGGCAACGGGAAGACGCCATAGCCCACGCGCAGGCCGGCCATGCCGGCCAGCTTGCTGAACGTGCGCAGCACGATCAGGTTGTCGTGATCGCGCACCCAGCTCACCCGACTGGGTTGCGCGCTGAAGTCCACGTAGGCTTCGTCCAACACCACCACCAGCGGCAGCGCCAGCAGCGCGCGCAACGATTCATCACCGATTGTCGAGCCGTCGGGGTTGTTGGGGTTGGTAACGAAGAGCAGCTTGCGGGGCGGGACAGGTAGATGGGAGTTGCGGATGGTTGGCCCGTCTCCTGATCTGCCATCACCAATTACCATTCGTTGCACTGCCGGCACATCTACCGAGAAATCCGCCCGACGCGGGACTTGCAGGTAGGTGGCGTTCATCACGTCGGCCTCCCAACGGTACATGCCGAAGGTGGGCGGAAGGTCAACGATGGCATCGCCCGGCTGGATGAAGGCGCGGGCGATCAGGTCAATCAACTCGTCGGCGCCTGCGCCGCACAGGATGTGCTCGGCGGGCACGCCGATGTAATCGCTGATCGCTTCGCGCAGCAGGGTTTGGTCGGGGTCGGGGTAGATGTGCAGCGCATCGGCGCGCGCGATTGCCTCGCAGACGCGGGGCGATGGGCCGTAAGGGTTCTCGTTCGCATCCAGCTTGACGATCTCCTCCGGCCGCCGGCCGAGCCGCCGCGAGAGCACCTCGAACGGCACGATGGGCACATAGGGCCGCATGTCCCGCAGGTGAGGATTGATCAGCGATTCAACGTCCATCATGGCTTGCCGGCGCCGGCGCGCCAGCTCGATGCGGATGATACCCGCGCAGGGTGCCGAACACTCACGCCGGCGATTGACGAAGGGCGCGCACCGCTGCGACGCGGCTGGGTTGCTCCTCGAAGATGTAGGTGGTCGGCGTAACGACGACGCCGCTGCCGCCGATCGCGCGGAGTTGTTCGATGGCGTCGGTCAGCTCGCTGCGCCCCACCACGATGTTGACCGCGAACCAGCCCGCGCCGGGGTTGGCGGCTGCGCTGTGCGGGTTGGGATAGATCGGCGCGATGGTCGGCCCTTGCAGACCGCCGAGCGTGGTGTGCGTGGTGATGACGCGACCGACCTCCTCCAGCGACTGGCCGCGCACGTTGGCCCAGACCATGAAGTAGCCCTCCGCCCGCCGGTGCGCCTCGAAGTACTCCAGCAGCTCGATGGCCACGTCCATCACCTCCGGCCGCTTCAGCGCGTCGCGGTTGGCGACCAGGCTGGCTTGCGTGTGCAAGATCACCCCATCTTCGATCGGGCGCAGCCGGTTCTGCTGCAGCGTGGCGCCGGTCTCGGCGATGTCCACGATGATGTCGGCATAGCCGATCTCCGGCACTACTTCCAGCGACCCCTCGGCGTCAATCAGCGCGAAGGGTTCGACGCCGTGCCTGCGCAAGAACTCGCGCGTGAGATGGTGATACTTGGTCACCACGCGCAGGGGCTGCGCCATCGTGCGCACCCTGGCGGCCAGATCGGCCATCGTCCGCACGTCTGCCCAGGTCTCCGGCACGGCGACGACGACGCGGCATTTGCCATAGCCGAGCGCGTCGTGCAGGACGAACGTCGCGTCGTTCACGTTGGCGTCGGCGATCACATCGTAGCCGGTGATGCCGAGATCCACGCCGCCCCCCGCCACGCTCACGACAATGTCGCGCGGGCGCTGAAACAGCACGGTCACCTGCGGCAGCGCGGCGATGTGGCCGACGTAGCCGCGCGTGGCCGATGGTTTGACCTCGAAGCCGCAATGCGCCAGAAATTCTAACGTGGGTTGTTGCAGGCGTCCTTTGGAGGGCAAGGCCAGGCGGATGTCGGTGCGCATCGGGGCCATGGGTTGCAGATCAGGGGTTGGCGCGGGCCAGTTCGACGGCTTTCTGCGCGGCTTCGGCTGCGCTGTTGGCAGTGATCAGGTTGGCGCTGGCCAGGATGCGGTCGCCCTCTTCTTTGTTCGTGCCGGTGATGCGCGCTACCATCGGCACTTTGGGCTTCACTTCCTCCATCGCCTGCACGATGCCACGCGCCACTTCGTCGCAGCGGGTGATGCCGCCGAAGATGTTGAACATCACCACTTTGACCTTGGGATCGGCCAGGACGATGCGCAACGCGGCAGCGACTTTGTCGGCCCGCGCGCCGCCGGCCACGTCGAGGAAATTGGCCGGCTTGCCGCCGAAGCGTTGAATGATGTCGAGCGTGGCCATGGCCAGGCCGGCGCCGTTGACCAGACAGCCGATGTCGCCATCGAGCGAGACGAAGCTGAGATCGGCGTTGCGCGCTTTGCGTTCCGCCTCGCTTTCTTCGTCGGGGTCGCGCATGGCGGCCAGTTCGGGATGGCGGAAGATGGCGTTGTCGTCAATCACCATCTTGCCATCCAGCGCCATCAGCCGGGTCCCGCCATCGGTGCCCACGATCGCCAGCGGGTTGATCTCGGCCAGCGAGGCGTCGTTGGCCACGAAGGCCGAAGCCAGCCCCTTGGCGATTTTGACGAAGTCGTTCCAGTGCTCGCGGGGCAGGTGGATGGCGGCCGCCACGTCGCGGGCCAGGTAGTCGGGCAGGCCGATGAACGGGTCAATCGGCACGCGGACGATCTTCTCCGGCGTGGTCGCGGCCACCTCTTCGATGTCCACGCCGCCGGCTGCGCTGGCCATCAGCACTGCGCGGCGCTGCGCGCGGTCTATCACCACGCCCAGGTAGATTTCGCTTTGGATATCGGCGGCCGGGTCTATCAGCACCTTGCGCACTGGCAGGCCCTTGATGTTCAGGGCGAGAATTTGTTCGGCTTTCTCTTCGACCTCTTCGAGCGAGCGGGCCACTTTCACACCGCCGGCTTTGCCGCGCCCGCCCACCAACACCTGTGCTTTGATTACCACTGGCAGGCCGATCTCACGGGCTGCGTTGCGCGCTTCGGTTGCGTTCTCCGCCACGATGCCCTGCGGCACCGGAATGCCGAACCGGCCGAAGATCTGCTTGGATTGGTATTCTTGGAGTTTCATGATCCCTGCGTCCTGCTGGATTAGCGACCGCGGATTGTAGCAGCCGCATCATCGCGCCGGGGAAGGAGCGGGCAAAGGCGCCATTCGTCGGCGCAGGTCGCTCAGATAAGCGTCGAAATCTGCAATCGCTTCGCGCTTAGCGCGAGCAAGGATGTGCGCGCTATACCAATCCCCGTAGGGCGCTCTGACCGCCAGAGGCAATCGTTGCCGAATGGAGCGCGGGACCGCTGACTTCGCCATTTTCAACAGACGGGCGAGGTAGAAACTGAACCGGCTGCGCAGCGATGCATCAGCAACCTGCGAGGGTATGCTCAGGCGGACCAGACCCCCAAGATGATAGATCAGGTCGTCGTATATGCTACCTACGCCGTGCGGATCAACTGCGACGGCCGGCAGCGAGTACCAGGATAACCCATGCCGGTAGGCGGTGAATCCATACCCAATGCCGCTGTGCCGTCCGGGATGCGCAGCTTCCACATACTCCTTGAAGAGGGGCGATGCATATTCTTCGGCGCTCACATGATAGGTGGGATGAAAGTTCAAGTAGAAATCGCGTGAGAAAAGGATGCAAGCAGTGTTGATTCCCTCGAGGCAGTCGAAGGCACACTTCACCGTCAGCCGGTCTGCCAGCGCTTGCGCCCAACCGACGCGTATCGGGAAGGAATCCACGTGCAACGTCGCCACGTGACTGACGCCATCCTCGATGGCGAACCGAGTGAGATGTTCGAGATAGTGAGCGTGTTCGCGCCCACCGCGCAGTTCGGTCGGCGGGCAATTGCAGATCTTGACGAGCGGGTGCTGCTCCAGTTTGCGCCTGAATTGTGGCAGCAACCGGTTGACGCCGGCGTAGATCGTGTATGGCACATCGGTGAACCGTTCAATGTGGCGAAGGTGTAAGTCGAACCATGCCTCATCTTCCGGCTGGACGAGATAAACGACGGCGATGCCTAGTTTCATGACAGCACCTCCCACGCGCGAGCGGCTCGGCTCGACGCGCGCCTACGATTCCAAAATGCGTATCACGGTGTAGCCCAGGCTAGCCAACCCGGAGATGGCTTCTTCCTCCGTGCGGTGTACCTCCTCGCGGATGGCATCCAGGTCATTGCCGCCGAGCGAAAGCACCACGGTGAGATGCAGGCCGTCTTCCAACACTTGACCCCGGGACTTCACGTATACCAGCGGATGATGATCCTGCACGTCTTTGAGCAGCCCGGCGATGCGCGATTCATCGCCCTTGTCCAGCACGATCGTGCGTTCGACGTAGCCGCCGGCGCCAATGGTGCGTGCCAGCACCGGTTGCAGGGTCGAAGTGAAGATGGCCTTCATTTCGCTGGGCACGCCCGGCAAGGAGACGATGGTCGTCACCCCATCCGCGTGCTCCGATCGGACGTCAAGCGCCATGCCCGGCGCGGCGCCGTTGGGATTGAAGATCGGAACCGCACCGGTCGGGAAGACGGCCATCTTGCGTCGTGCCTCGTTCAGCTCGGCGCTGAAGTTTGGCCGTACGGTGGCCAGATAGGCATAGCGCTGTCGAACCATCTCCAGCGCTTCCGGATGGATCTGCATCGGCAGGCCGAGCGCGCGAGCGATCGCCCGCAGGGTGAGGTCGTCGTCGGTGGGGCCGAGGCCGCCGGTGGTGAGGATCAGCCGCGGTCCGCGCCTGAGCGCGCATCGAATCTCGTCGCCGATGTGGTCGTAGTCATCGCGCACCATGGCGGCGCGCGTGATGCGTGCGCCGAGGCCGGTGACCATGCGGATGAGCCAGTGGGTGTTCGTATCGAGCACCTGGCCGACCAACAGTTCGTTGCCGATGGCAAATATCTCGACAGTGCGCAGGTCGCTGAACATCGGCTGGGGATTGTAAGACCGGATTCGCCCAATGCCCAGTCGCAGGGCTGGCAGTATCATACGCGTCGCTACATCTCTGAAATCTGGAACCCATATGACCACCCTCGGCATCCTGGGCGGCGGGCAATTGGCCCGCATGCTGGCGCAGGCGGCCCAGCGCATCGGCGTCAACGTAGCCATCCTCGACGAAGACGAATTCAGCCCGGCTATGCAGGTGACCGGGCTCGGCGTCACCGGCTCGTGGCGCGACCGCGAGACGCTCGGCGAGTTTGCCGATGCCGTGGACGTCCTCACGATCGAAAGCGAGTTCGTGCCGGTCGAGCTGATCTCGTTCCTCGAAGGGCGTGGGCGGCGTGTGCTGCCCGGCTCGCACACCCTGGGGCTGGTGCAGGACAAATTCACTCAGAAGCAGACGTTAAACGCGGCCGGTTTGCCCACCACGACGTATGCCGCCGTTGGCTCGCTCGCCGAAGTCAAGGCCTTCGGCGCGCAGCACGGCTATCCGCTGGTGCTCAAGACGCGCACGCTCGGCTACGACGGCTATGGCAACGCGCAGATCGCCGGCGAAGGCGAAGCACAGGCGGCCTGGGATAAGCTGGCCGTGACCGGCCGCGCGCTGATGGTCGAGAAGTTCGTGCCGTTCGAGCGCGAACTGGCCCTCATCGTGGTGCGTGGACAAGACGGGCGCATCGTCACATATCCCGTGACGGAGACGTTGCAACTGAACCACGTGTGCCACGTCGTGCGCGCCGAGCAGAGCGGCTTCGACCATCCGGCGGCGGCATTGGGCAGAGCAGTGGTTGAAGCGGTGGACGGCGTCGGCGCATTCGGCATCGAGATGTTCGAGCTGCCTGACGGCATGTTGCTGATCAACGAGATTGCGCCGCGCGTGCACAACAGTGGCCACTACACCATCGAGGCCTGTCTGACCTCGCAGTTCGAGAATCACGTTCGGGCTGTGTTGGGCTTGCCGCTTGGTTGGCCGGACATGGTCAAGCGCGCGGCGGTGATGGTGAATTGTTTGGGCACGAGCGACCGCATGCCGGCCCCGCGCGACTTCGCGCGCGTGCTGTCCTATCGCGGTGCACACCTGCATTGGTATGGCAAGCGCGAATGCCGCAAAGGGCGCAAGATGGGACACGTCACTGCCGTGCACGATAGCCTGGCCGAAGCCGAGCGCATCGCGCGTATGGCAGCCGGTGACTTGATGAGCGCGTCGGCCTGGTTCCTGTGAGCTGAGGGGGGTGTTACGGACCGGGGATCGCCGGCGGGTGGTCGCCGCGAGAGCGGCCAGCCGCAAAAGACGAGATGGGCGTGGCGAAGGGGGCGGAACGAAGTCCGCGCCCTTCGCCTGCCATCGGCGAGCGAGTTATGCGCCGGGCGATTTGGCGTCCTCACGCTTGCCGTTGCCGCCGGCCGTCATCATCTCCGCCAGCGGCTTCACCAGGCCGGTGAACTCCATGGGGAAGATGTATTTGGTGGCCGGGCTGGCGCCGATGGACTTCAGGGCTTCGAGGTATTGAATCAGCATCGTGTTGGCATCCACGTTTTTCGCCGATTTGAAGATCTCTTCCAGTGCCGAAGCGAAGCCCTCCGCCCGCAGCGCCTGGGCCATCTTCTGACCTTCGGCCTCCAGAATGGCCGACTGCTTCAAGCCCTCTGCGCGCAAGATGGCAGACATCTTCTCGCCCTCGGCCAGAGTAATGGCAGCCTGGCGCTTACCGTCGGCTTCAGTCACCAGGGCGCGGCGCGTGCGCTCGGCGCTCATCTGGCGATTCATGGCCTCTTGCACATCGCGCGGCGGCGTGATCTCTCGAATCTCTACTGCGGTGATCTTTACGCCCCATCGCTCGGTTACTTCGTCGAGCTTGCTGCGCAGGGTCTGGTTGATGCGTTCGCGTTGCGCCAGCACATCGTCCAGCGTAATGTCGCCGATCACGGCGCGCAGCGTGGTCGTGGCGATGCCCTGCGAGGCTGCGGCGAAGTTGCCCACTTGTAAGACGCTGCGTTCTGGGTCGGACACCTTCCAATAGGTGAGGAAGTCCACCGAGATCGGCGCATTGTCTTTGGTGATGGCCGTCTGTTGTGGGACTTCCATGAACTGTTCGCGCAGGTCCACTTTGGTCGCCGTGTCAATGAAAGGAATCAGGATGATCAAGCCCGGACCTTTGGCTCCGATGGAGCGGCCCAGGCGAAAGACCACGAAGCGCTCGTATTCCCTGGCCACCAGGACGAACGTTCGTAGCAATCCCCCCACAATAAACAGTGCAACCACGACGATCAGGCTGACTACGATCAGCGTCGTCAAACCATTCATCTCTTTTCCTCCTCTTTCGCTTGCAATTTCATTTCCGAACGTTCTGGCGGATGCGCCAGCGCGCGCACGAAGAGCGTCAACCCTTCGATCTGCACGACGACGACCGGCGTGCCTTCGCTCATTGGCTCGTCCGACTTCACCGTCCACAGCTCGCCGGCTACCTGCGCCGTGCCCACGAATTGCGATTCGGCGGTGAGAGGTGATTTGATCACTCCGTGCGCGCCCAGGATGTTCTCCTGCGAGATGATCGGGCGCATCTGCATTGCTCGCAAGGCGCGGTGCATGCCGAAGCCGAAGAAGACGGCTGTGCCGCCTGAGACCAGCAGGATCAGCCACCACGACACGGCAAATGCGCGTTCATCGGGCCTGAACAGGAAGAGTGAGCCGATGCCGAGGACGACCGCTCCGCCCAGAGCCACCAGTCCACTTTGCAGTTGGAGGTCGGCGACGAACATGCCGATGCCGACCAGGATGAGCAACAGGCCGGCCACGTTCACCGGCAGACGCGACAGGCCGAGCAAAGCCAGGATCAGACACAACCCTGCACCCACCTCCAGCAGGCCGGTGCCCGGGATGGCAAACGCCATCACCAACGCGATGAGGCCGAGCACCAGCAGCGCGTAGGCGATGTTGGGGTTGGAAATGACGTCAAAGACAGCTTGCCCGATATCCATATCGTTCACCTCGTCACAACATGGCAACTCGTCTGCTTCGATTCCGATGCCACGCCGGCGAATGGCTTCAGTGGACGATACAGTCGGTGGATTAGAAGGACGTAGGTCAAAGGATGAGGCGTGAATTAGCGCGCTCTTTCGGCGCCTGCGCTCATGTTGGCGTGGCTGCGGCCGAGCTGATCGTGGCTGCCGTTGTAAACCTCCTCCATCGAAACGAGTACATCGTGCAGCGAATTCACCTGCGCAGCGATGTTCTCGCGCAGGCGCTGGGCCTTGCTGCTGTCCACATCCCTGGCATCCAGCAACAACATCTGCGAATACACCGTGCCAAGCGCCGTGAGCGTGTTCTCCAGTTGCAGGTCGGCGCGATCCATGGCCGTCTCCAGCTTGAGCAAGTTGTCGTATTGGGCCTGGCGGCGAGCGATGGTCTCATCCAGCTCGCGCCTGATGGTTTCGTCACGTTCCTGCAATGCGCGCTGCTTGAGACGCCTGATGGACTCCGGCACGTCGTGCAGGTCCTTCTTGATGATTTCGTCGTTCTGGAAGGCATCCAGCCGGCTGGCCAAGGCATAGATGTTGCGCACCCACTCTTCCACCTGATTCGCCACATCTTGCATGCGATGTTGCATGGCCGAATCGGTGAAACGCTCCACCGCTTTGTCTATCCGCTCGCGATAGGCGATGGCCTGCTTGACGTTCATGCGCAGGCTGGGATTGCGGATCTGGGTGAGGTCGAACTCCTCGCGCAGCGCCTGCGAAACAGCCTGCTCGCCAGCCTGCCGGCTGGCGACGCTCGCACCGACGACGCCCAACCACAGCGGCACCAACCCGGCCAGCCACCACACGGCCGGTAGGTTGAACGGCGGCTGGCTCAGGACTGGGATCGGCACGCCCAACCCGACCAGGATGATGCCGGCCGCGATGATGAGCGCGCTGAGCGGACTGAAGACCGCGTTCTGGATGAGCTTGCCGCGGGTGCGCTGTCGCAGGTCGTTCATTACTGATTGATCCCTAGCCTCCGCTTGCGTTCCTCAAGCTGGGCATCCAGTTCGCCCCGGCCGAGTGCCTCATCCATCTGAGCATCCAGGTTCTGGGCCGCCATCTCGGCGCGGGCCGAAGCCTGGTCGAGTCGGGTGCGGATGGCCTCGGCCATGCGGGCCACGTCGGCATCGCCCACGCCGGCCAGGTCGTCCAGCGACTTGATGGCTCGGTTGGTGATCTCTTTGGCCTTGGCCAGGTCGAGCAACGCCACCATCTCCTCGCGCTGTTGCCGGATGGTGGTGAGCTTGGCCTGCAGCTTCAGGCGCGCGTCGAGCAAAGCCCGATATTCCCGCTGTTGCCGCTCCAGTTGGCCGTTGTACGTCTCATACAGGCCGCGCACCGAGTTCAACTTGGCCTGTGCCGCGCGCGCCAGGTCCTCCTTGCCCTGGGTGAGGAACAGGTCAATGTTGCGGTCGAGCTCGTCCATCTGCTTTTTGTATTCGTTGCTCTTGCGCTCCAGCGTCTTCACCTGCCCGCCGACGGTCGCCGCAGCGTCCTCCAGCGCATCGAGGTTGTTGTCCACGTCGCGAATATACTGGTCAATGACCGCCATCGAGTTCGACCGCAGCGCATTGTCCACCAGCGCGTGTAGGTTCGCCTGAATCAGCGTGCTCACTTTATCGAGAAGAGAAGCCATGTATTTCCTCCGAGATGTTCACACCATCGCTGCTGCCGGGCTCGTCCGAATTGCCCTTCACGCCACGAGGTCGCGAACCCGCCAGGGACGAACTTGCAGACAGCCACAACGGTAAGGGACCTGACGAAATTATAGTCACCGGGACGCGCGGACATGACGTCTGGCTGACGCAATTCGGCGTTTGATCCCAGGTGATGGAACCTGGCGTTAAATTCGACGTCTACAAGACAAAGCTGTCCACTTGCTCGAAGTCGCAGGGAGGAACCACCGTGAAAATCTCATTCGCAACTCGATTCGTTCCAATCGCTACTTTGTTCGTTACGCTTGCGCTGGTGACATCGGCCTGTGCCGCGCCGGCCGCTATAGAGTCTGCGCCGTCGTCCAAGCCTGAGAGTGCGGCAACGGCCGCACCGATGCCGGCCCAGCCCGAGCGCGCCTCGGCCGCAGATGCTTACGGCGCCCCGGCCCCGGATACCCAACCACGCCTGATCATCCGCACGGCCGATCTCACCATCGTCGTGCCAGACACCCAGGAAGGAATGAACGCCCTGACCCGACTGGCCGACGAATTCGGCGGCTTCGTCGTCTCGTCTAGCACGTCGCGCGTGGCCGATAACGCCTCGCAAGGCTACATCACGCTGCGCGTGGATGCAACGCGCTTCGACGAGGCCATGAATCGCGTGCGCGCACTGGCGCTGGAAGTGCGCAGCGAAAGCGTGCGCGGCGAAGACGTGACCGCCGAATACGTGGACCTCGACGCTCGCCTGAAGAATCTGGAGGCGGCCGAGGCGCAGCTTCAACAAATCCTGAAACAGGCCACTGAGACCGAAGATGTGCTGGCCGTGTATCGCGAGCTGACCAACATCCGCGGACAGATCGAACAGATCAAGGGCCGCATGAAGTACCTCTCGCAATCGGCGGCGTTGGCGACGATTTCGGTTACGCTGATCCCTGATGCGCTGGCCCAACCGGTGCAGGTGGGTGGCTGGCGCCCGGCCGGTGTGGCCAAGGACGCCGTCGAGGCGCTGATCGCTACGTTGCAAGGGTTGGCCTCGCTGCTCATCTGGCTGGTCATCGTGGTGCTGCCGGTGCTGCTGATCTTTGCCATCCCCATCGTCGCGATCGTGCTGCTCATCCGCCGCGCCCGGCGCAACAAAGCCAAGGCAACGGAGGTCAGGGCTTCGTAAGCGGCGCGGGTGCCTCTACAATTCAGGCACCATGTCGGGCACCATGCACGCCGACCCGCGCACCGTCCTCGAATCGCTCATCCGTGCGGCGTTGCGTGCCGCCGATCCAGCCGAGGCGATTCACCGTCACGTCCGATGTGAAGGCGAATCGCTTTTGGTGGACGGCGCCACTTACGACTTGCGCACGTGGGACGAGGTTCGCCTGATCGCCGTCGGCAAAGCGGCCGTGCCGATGGCGCAGGCAATCGCCGGCTTGCTGGGCGATCGGTTGTCGCGCGCCGTCGTGGTCACGAAATACGGTCATGCCACATTGCCAGCCCCGCATGACGCGATGACCGTCATCGAAGCCGGCCATCCCGTGCCGGACGAGAACAGCCAACGCGGCGGCGAGGCGGTGTGCGATGCCTTGCGCGATTGCACGGCGCGCACATTGGTGTTGGTGGGGGTGAGTGGTGGAGCATCGGCTTTGCTCGTTGCGCCACATCCGGGTATCTCGCTCGGCACGCTGCGCGCCGTCAACGATGCCCTGCTGCGCAGCGGGGCCGACATCCGCGAGATGAACGCCGTCCGCTCGCGGCTGGATCGCCTGAAAGGAGGCGGGCTGGTGCGCATGGCCCGGCCGGCACAGGTCGTCGGCCTGATCCTTAGCGATGTGATCGGCGATCCGCTTGACGTGATCGCCAGCGGCCTGACCAACGATCCGTACGCCCACAACGTGCTGGTGGGCAACAACACCCAGGCCTGCGCGGCGGTTGCCGAAGCGGCCGGCCGGCTGGGCTTCGCCGCGCGCGTGATCACGACGATGCTGCAAGGCGAAGCGCGCGAGCGCGGCCGAGAGATTGCGCGAGCGGTTTTGGAAGGAGCTGATGCCTCGCTCGTGCCCTGCTGTTCGATCTACGGCGGCGAGACCACCGTCACCGTGCGCGGCAAGGGTAAAGGCGGGCGCAACCAGGAGTTGGCGCTGGCGGCGGCTATCGAATGGGATACCCTGCGGTCTGCCGGCCAACTGACCGGTCGCGGGGATTACGCGCTGGCGGCGCTGGGCACCGACGGCACCGATGGGCCAACCGACGCTGCCGGTGCGTTCGCCTTCGCCGACACGGTCCAACGCGCGCGGACGATGCACCTCGATGCGGGCGATTTCCTCGACCGTAACGATAGCTACACCTTCTTCAATCATCTGGGAGATCTGATCATGACCGGCCCAACCGGCACTAACGTGGCCGACCTCATCATCGTCCTGAGGTGGGGCAACTGATCAGACGCAGCGCATCACAGGCAATACGTCACATGCAAGACGATACATCTGCCACGACCTCACCCCCGGTCACCCTTGCCGACGTTCATTCGGCGCAGCACACTCTGCGCGATCAGCTCATCCACACGCCCTTGTTGCCGGAGCTGCGCCTGACGCGCATGTTAGGCGCGCGGGTGCACGTGAAAGCCGAATCGCTCCAGCGCGCCGGCTCGTTCAAGATTCGCGGTGCTTACAACAGGATCAGCCACCTGACCGAGGACGAGCGCAAGCGCGGCGTGATCACTGCCAGCGCTGGCAACCATGCCCAGGGCGTGGCGCTGGCCGCGCGCATCTTCGGCACCCCCGCCGTCATCGTCATGCCGGAATTCGCGCCGCTCACCAAGGTGGTGAACACGCGCGACTTCGGCGCGGAGGTGATCTTGCACGGAGCCACCTTCGACGACGCCGTGGCGTTTGCCCGTCAGCAGCAACAAGCGCGCGGGCTGGTGTTCGTCCATGCCTTCGACGATCCGTTGGTGATCGCCGGCCAGGGCACCATCGGGCTGGAGATCATGGCCGCCCTGCCGGAGCTGACCACGCTGCTGGTGCCCATCGGCGGCGGCGGGCTGATCAGCGGCGTCGCCATCGCGGTGAAGGCGCTCAAGCCCTCTGTGCGGATCATCGGCGTGCAGTCGGCGGCGTGTGCGCCGGTGCGCGCCTCGCTGGCGGCCGGGCAGATCGTCACGGCTGCTTCGGCCAACACCATCGCCGATGGCATCGCGGTGAAGCGGCCGGGCGAGCTGACCATGCCCTACATTCGCGCTCTGGTGGACGATGTGGTGGAGGTGAGCGACGACGAAATTGCGCGCGGCATCGCTCATTGCGCGCAGTACGCGCGGCTGGTGGTGGAAGGCGCCGGCGCGGCCGGCGTGGCAGCGTTGCTGGCCGGCAAAATCCCGGTGCGCCCGGACGATGTGATCTGCGCTGTGCTGTGCGGAGGCAACATTGACGGCAACCTGCTGGCGCGGGTGATCGAGCAGGTGATGGTGCAGCAAGGGCGCATCATCGTGCTCAGGCTCACCGTGCTGGATCGTCCCGGTCAGCTTGCGCAGGTGATCAACCACGTGGCCGCCTGCGGCGCGAACATCATTGACGTGATTCATCGTCGCGCGGTGTGGCTGGCGCCGCTCACCCGCACCGGCCTGGAGCTGGTGCTGGAGGTGCGTGACGAAGCGCATGGCCAGGCCGTGGTGCAGCGGCTGACGGATGCCGGATACCACATCGAGCGCGTGCGCCTGGGCGAGTGGCCGGGCTAGACAGAGTATCATCCACCCCACACAATACGCGCTACGCAATACGCACATGGTTTCTCCCGACGACTTCAAACAGGTGATGCGGCGCTGGGCCAGCACCGTCACCATCATCACCACCCGATCTGACGACCTGATCTACGGCTTGACGGCGACGGCGTTCTCGTCATTGAGCGTCAATCCGCCCGAGGTTTTCATCAGCATCTACAAACAAACGCGCACGCATCCCTTGATCGAACAGGGCGGGGTATTTTGCGTCAATTTCCTGGGGCCGGAGATGACCCATCTCTCCGACCGATTCGCCGGCCGCTATCCCAACGAGGAGCGCTTCCAGGGTGTGCGTTATCGCTTCGAAGCCACCGGCGCGCCGGTGCTCGACGACGCCATCGCCTATCTCGATTGCAAGGTGGCGCGCGCGCTGGATGCTGGCGATCACACCATCTTCATCGGTGCGGTTCAGAGCGCTGGCGTTCAGCGCCCCGATGAAGCGCCGTTGATCTACTTCAACGGCCGTTATCATCGCCTCGGCGATCAGGCAGCCAGCGATTGACCACCCTCCCGACTCGCGACGGATAACTGTAGTACGAACCCATGGGCCTTGCTGAAATCGCTGCTGCCTTTGCACGCGCCCGCGCCGCAGGACGTCCCGCGCTGATGCCGTATTGGTCGTTGGGTTATCCAGATGCCGAGACCTCGCTGCGCGTGATCGAGGCCATCGCCCGCGCCGGCGCCGACATGATCGAACTCGGCGTGCCGTTCAGCGACCCGCTGGCCGATGGGCCGGTGATCCAGCGCGCCAACCAGATTGCACTGGAACATGGCATCACAGTGAGCCGTTGCATCGAGATCGCGGCGCGCGCTCGCGCGGCCGGCATCGTCGCGCCTTTCCTGACCATGGGTTACCTGAACCCGGTGATCGCCTACGGCGAGGCGCGCTATGTGACCGACTGGCAACGCGCCGGCGCCGATGGGCTGATCGTGCCCGATCTGCCGCCGGAAGAATGCCAAACCCTCAAGGGTGAATGCGATGCGCGCCGCATGGCGCTGGTGCAATTCGCTGCGCCCACCAGCACCGACGAACGCATCCGCCTGGCAGCCCTCCATGCCACTGGCTTTATCTACATCGTCTCCGTAGCCGGCGTCACCGGCGCGCGTGATAAGCTGGCCGAAGGCCTGCGCGACTACGTGCTGCGCGTGAAGAGCCTGGCCGGGGATACGCCGGTGGTTGTCGGCTTTGGCATCAGCAAGCCGGAGCACGTGCGGGAGGTGGGTCAGTTTGCGGATGGTGTCATCGTCGCCAGTGCGCTCATCCGCGCGGCCGGCGACGCGCCCGACCCCGCGCAGGCGGCGTTTGAGTTTGTGCAGGCGCTGAAGTACTGGGAACGCTGAACTGGGCGGTGCGGGTGCACACATGCGATTGCGATTGGATTAACCTGACTGGTGCTAAGCACTGCGCAAGCGATATGAACTGGACACACTTTGACCGACCTGCTTCTATCTTCGCCCTCGCGCCGCAGCCGGGCGGTGCTTGCCTCGCCGCCACGGAGCTGGGCCTGTGGCAATTCACACCGCGAGCCGGTGAATGGCGGCTCACTGCGCCGCAGCTGGCTCAAGTAGCGTTGACGGCGGTGGCTGCCTGTGGCTCCACCTGGTTGGTCGGCTCGAACGGCGACATCGCCTTCTCGCACGACGGCGGCGCAAACTGGCAGATCGCCAACTTGCCGGTCAAGGCGCGGGTGTTGGGCCTGGCGCTCTCTCCGGACTTCCAACGCGATGGCATCGCCCTGGCCGCCACGGCAGACGATGGCGTGTTGCGCAGCGCCGACCATGGCGCGACGTGGCACGCCTGGAACTATGGTCTGCTCGACCTGGGCGTGAACGCCATTGCGCTCTCGCCGGACTTCAGCGAGGACACGACGTGTTTTGCCGCCAGCGATCATGCCGTGTTCATCAGCATCAACGGCGGCCGGGCCTGGCAGGAACTGCCTTTGCCCATGCAGGCGGGTCCGTTTGCCTCGCTGGCCATCGCCAAGGCGAGGGGTGACGCCGTCCTCTACGTGGGCACGGAGGGCAACGGCTTGTGGTCGGCCCGCGCCCCGTTCGAAGACTGGCAGCGCGTGAAAGGGTTGCGCGCCGACGAAGTGAACTTCACGTTGCCGGGTTGGGTGGCCACTACGTCGGGCATCTATGTCGCCGATGGCAAGCGCTGGCGCAAGGCGTCGGATCAACCGGATGTGGTGTGCATGGCGATCCTCGATGATGGCACGCTGGTTGCCGGCACGGCCGGCGGCGGCGCCTGGCACGCCGTCACCGGTGCATCGGCCGACTAGCGGCTCCACCACAGATACCTGGCGAATCAAAACACGCCTGCGGACAGCGCGCGTCTGGTCTGTGAAAAGCGCCGAACCCCGAGCGAGCCTCGGGGTTCGGAGAGTGGCATCGAGAGAGCAAGGTTGCAGCGCTAATCGTCGCTGCTGTAGCTCTGGCCGTAGCCATGGCCGCATCCGTGCGACATGTAGTCGGCCGACTTGGCAGGTGCGTTGGTCTGCTCAACCGACTTGGCTGCACCCGTCGCCGGAGCGGCTTTGCTGGTTTGCTCGGGCGCGGAGGATGGTTGAGGAGCTTGTTCCTGGGCCGGCACCGGCAGCGTGGTGCGCTCTTCTGCAGGCTGCCCGACGGGCGCGGCTTGCTTGTCCACCGTCGTGACGCTGATCGGCTCCACGACTAAGCCGTTCGGGCCGGTCAAGATTTGGCGGTTGCTCACTGCACAGGCTGTGAGCACGAAGGCAGCGCCGATGCCGGCGGCGACTACTCTGACGATACGCTTGTCCATCATCATCCTCCCGTTCGAAAGAAAGCAAAAATCAGCACGAATGCTAGCGGCTGTCCCAAGTTTGTCAAGCGTTTGTGCCAAAATGACACGAAAGGAGCTGGTTGGCCTCGCCGTGCTCGACCGAGCGCGCTCAATCGAGGTAGTAGGTCATGTGCTGCAGGTGAAGCACCGGGTCTATGTTCTCCACGCGCACGTGCTCGGGCACGATCAGGTTGATGGGCGCGTAGTTCAAGATGGCTGTGATGCCGGCTGCGACGGCCAGATCCGCAACTTCCTGGGCGGCTTCGGCCGGCACAGCGATCATCGCCAGCCGGATGTCGTGCTCGCGGACGAACTCGGGGAGCTTGCGCACGTCGCAAACCTCATAAATGCCGACCGAGGTGCCGATCTTCTTCGGATCGTTGTCGAACAGGGCGCACACGCGAAAGCCGCGATGGGTGAAGCCCGGATAATTCGCCACGGCGCTGCCGATGTTACCCGCGCCGATGATCACGATCGGCCACTCGCGTTCGACGTTGAGGATTTGCCGAAGCTTCTGCTGGAGGCCGGAGACCGAGTAGCCTGTGCCTTGTTTGCCGAATTCCCCGAAATGCGACAGGTCCTTGCGAATCTGCGCCGAGCTGATGCCGAGCCACTTCGCCATTTCTTGCGATGAGGTGAATTCTTTGCCGCCATTTTGCATGGCGCTCAGCGCGCGGAGGTAGAGCGGCAAACGGGCAATGACGATGTCCGGGACGCGTTTTGCAGGCATCGGAACTTTTTGGGGATATTAACACAGCCCACCCGGCTGGGCGATCCGCGATAATCGCCCTGTGTTGATCGGCATTGACGCCAGCCGCACGACCGGCGCGCGCCTCACCGGCACGGAGCGCTACTCGCGCGAGGTTATCGCTGCCCTCATCCGCATCGCGCCGCAGCATCGCTTTCGCCTGTATCTGCGCGATTGGCCCGCTCCTGGCTTTCCGCTGCCGGCGGTGCCATCGGCCGGCGTCGAACACAGGCCGATTCGCATCCCGCGGCTGTGGACGCATGTCGGCCTGGCGCGTGAGTTGATGGCCCATCCGCCGGATGCGTTGTTCGTGCCGGCGCATGTTTTGCCGGCTGCCTTCGCCTGGCCGCGGATGCGACGGCGCATCCACGCCGTCGTCACCGTGCACGATGTAGGCTATCGCCACTTCCCATCCGCCCATCCGCCGGCGCAGCGCCTGTATCTCGACCTTGGCACACGCTTGTCGGTGCGCTACGCCGGCGCGGTGATCGTGGATTCGGAAGCGACCCGGCGCGACGTGATCCGCTTCTACGGCAATGGCGTTGCGCCTGATCGGATCATCGTTGCGCATCCAGGGCCGCTGTCGCTCGCCGAGGTGAGTGAAGAGGAAGCCCGGCGCACGCTGGCCAAATTCGGCCTGGATGATGGCCGGCCTTACGCGTTGCACGTCGGCACGTTGCAACCGCGCAAGAACCTGCGTCGCTTGATCGAGGCCTGGGCGCGTGTCGTGCAGGGTGCAGATCCACACGGGCCGCGATTGGTGCTGGCCGGCGGGCGGGGGTGGGGCGGTGAAGATTGGGCTGCTGTCATCGAAGCCGCTCACGCGCGGTCTTCGGTTGTCCTGACCAGCTATGTGAGCGATGCCGAAAAGGCGGCCTTGATGCGCGGCGCGCGGGCCTACGTCTTCCCTTCGCTTTACGAGGGCTTTGGGTTCCCGGTGCTGGAAGCACAGTCCGCCGGCGTGCCGGTCGCCTGTAGTGATGCCTCGTCGCTGCCGGAGATAGCCGGTGGTTCGGCGCTGCTCTTCGATCCGCTCGACGTCGAAGCGATCGCCGGGGCACTTCGCACTGTCCTCTTCGACGAGGGCGTTCGCTACCATCTGATCGAAGCCGGGTGCCGCAACCTGATGCGGTTCTCATGGGACGCCTGCGCGCGCATCGTCCTGCAGAGCCTGCAAATGTAATGCCGGTCGCCCGGACAACCCGCCACACACATATGCCTACGCTTACAACGCTAGAAGCAAAAGAGATGCGATCGGAGCCGGTCGCTGCGATCGTCCTGGCTGCCGGCATGTCGTCGCGCTACGGCGGCGCCAACAAGTTGTTGTTGCCTTTCTCGGATGGCACAGTGGTGCGCAGGGTGGTGCAAACGGTGCTCAACGCCGGCATCGGGCACATCGTCGTGGTTACCGGCCATGATCGCGAGCGCATCGAGGCGGCGTTGGCGACCGTGCCGCTGACCTTCGTGCACAATCCGCGCTACCGAGAGGGCGAGATGCTATCCTCGATCAAAGCCGGCCTGGCCCACTTGCAGGGAAGCGCGGCGGAGGCGGCCTTCATCGTGCCGGGCGATCAGCCGTTGCTGCCGGTGGCGATCTTCCGGCGCATTCGACAGGCGTTCGAGCACCGCTGTGGCGACATCGTGGCGCCCAAGTTCGGCGCAGTGCGCGGTCATCCGGTGCTGATCGCGCGCCGCTGGTGGCCGGCTGCCCTGGCGCTGCCCGATGGGGCGCAAATGCGCATGTTGCTGAGGGCCAATCCACAAGCCGTCGCCCACATCCTGGTCAACACCGACGCGATCTTGCTCGACGTAGACACGCCTGAAGCCTATCATCGGGCGCTCGAGCGCGCTGGGCCAGGAATTGAAAATTGAGAATTGAGAATTGGGAATTGAAAGTTGAAGAGGGAATGGGGTTACCACTGATCCAGGTACAGCTCGAGGTCATCCGGCGAGTCCAGGTCGAGGCAGATCGAATCGGAGCGAAACCAGATCGGCTGCACGCCCTGCGCCAGCGCGCGTTGGGCATGACGCGCGGCGCTGTTCCTCCCAAATTCGAAGTCAATGAGACCGGGAGGCCTGAGCAACAGCGCGTTGGTTCCGCGACCGTGCCGATCCGGCGCGATGACCACACAGTGGTCTCCGGCCTGGTGCGCGGCTTCGAGCATGGCGCGCACGTCCGTCGCGCTCACGGCGACCAGGTCGGATGGGAGGATCAGGATTGCTGCTGCGCTGGCGTATCTGGTTCTGGCTTCGTGCAGCGCAGCGTTGAGGCCGCGCCGGCGCTCGCGCATGTGCGCCACATGCCAGCGCGCTGCCCACTCCGCCACCTGCAGGTCGCGGCTGATGATGACGATGTCGCCGATGCGCGGAACCGACCGCAACGTATGCACCACGTGTCGCAATGAGTCGTGCGTCAGTTGCGTGCGTCGCATCAGGTCGAGCCGACCGCTCAGGCGCGACTTGCCACGGACGAGCGATTTGACGGGAATGAAAGCAGTAACGAGAAAGCCGTCCCGATCACGGGGAGTATCGCCGGCTGTCATCGGGAGATTGAGCGGGCCGATCTTGTTCCGGTGAGGCCGGATCGAGTTTGCATCCTCCCAGCTTCTCCGGTCGGAGCTGGTCAGCGAAGGTGATCACTGCGCACGCCAGGCGTGCGCGGTCGTCGGCATCCCGCATCAGGGTGTCGGTCGTCAGCACGCCCAGGCCCATAGCCTCGATGCGCGGTTGCAGATCGGCGTCCCGCTCGTCCAACACAAATCCGTTAAGGAACTCCGCGTAGTGCTGTGCGACGGCGACGGCGGAGGATTCCGTGCCCAGTTCGCGCATCAGCTTGGCGGCCGGGCCTTTCACCGCCTCGCCGCCGATGATCGGTGTGACGGCGATGATGGGCGCGCTGGCGTTCAACAGCGCGTCGCGGATGCCGGGGATGGCCAGGATGGGGTCTATGCTGAGGTACAGGTTGGACGGCGCAATGATGATGGTGTCGGCTGTTTCGATCGCGCGCAACACGTCGGGGTTCGGTTCCGCTTCCTCCGCGCCTTCGTAGATCAGGCTGCGCACTTCGGGTTGCCAGTGCAGCTTGACGAAGTATTCCTGGAAGGCATATAGGCCCTCGTCGGTATCCACGATGGTGCGGACGCGGTCGTTCGTCATCGGCAGGATGCGAGGCTTCACCCCCAGGCGCCCGGCCAGGATCTGCGTCACGTCATGCAAAGTAGCCCCCTCGCTCAGCATCTGCGTGCGCAACAGATGGGTGGCCATGTCGCGGTCGCCGATGTGGAACCAGGGCGAAGCGCCATACCGGCGGAGCATATCGAAGTTCTGGAAGGTGTCCCCCTGGATGCCCCAGCCGGTTTCGGGATTGGCGATACCGGCCAGCGTATACATCACCGTGTCGAGGTCCGGCGAGATATGCAGGCCGTACAGCTCGAAATCGTCGGCCGTGTTGACGACGATGGTGAGCGATGCGCCGTCCACGCTGCGCGCCATGCCATCCGCCAGCTTCGCGCCGCCTACGCCGCCGGCGAAGACCACGAAATTCATGCATTCGATTGTGCGCCAGACCATCCGATTGTGCAAGCAATTGTGCAAGCAGTTGTGCAAGCAATTTGCAGCGAGCCGTCGAGCGGCCGGGGTCGTAGCGGCGACCGGCGCGATGTTCAACCGACCGCCTTCCTCGATCGCCGACGATCATTGCAGCAGCGCCGAATGCACGTCGCACTCGGCGTTGACGATGTTCTGGGCGCGCGCCTGTGCCAGCACCAGGGTGTCGTTGAGCGGCTGTCCTTCGATGATCTGACGAACGGCGCCGGCCAGCTCCGTCTGCACGCAGGGCCAGCCGCTCAACAGCGGCGTGGGGCGCGCGCGCGGCGCGATCTGCCGCAGGGCTTTGAGGCGCAGCGCATCGAGCGGCTGTTCCGCATCCAGGTCCATTTGCACGAACGCCGACGCACGGGCCGGGATTTGCTCGGCTTCCGATGCCCAGCGCGCTGTCTGTTCTATCTCCAACAGCCAGTTGACGAACCTCCAGGCGGCCCGTTCACGTTCGTCTGTGCTCTTTGGGATCACCCATAGCGGCGCGTGAATCGAGGTCGCCGGCGCATCCGCCGGCGCATCCGCCGGCGCATCCGCCGGCGTGGGCAGCGTGCCCACGTCCAGGGCGAAGTTGCTCCGTTCGCGCACCGTGCGCACGAAGTCGCCCAGGTGGTCGCTGGACGTGAACGCGAGCAAGGCGCGCGCCGCGGCGAAGTCGTCGCGGCTGCGTTCCAGCGACGTCGTGCGATATGCCCGGCCGGACTGCAAGTAGTTGAGCAGCGCCTCCACTGCTGAGGCCACATTGGGCGATGCGATCTGCAGTTGCTGGGTGAGTGGGTCGTAGATCGGCGCGCCGTGTGCGCCCAGCCAGTCCTCAATCGAGGCATTGTGTGGGTCGAAGCCGAAGCATATCGTGCCGGCGAAGCGGTCGGTGGCGCCATTGCAAACCTTTTCGAGCGCTTCCCAGGTGGTTGGCATCTCGGGCTGGCCGAGCGTGTTCGCCCAGTCGCGATTGCTCAGCACCAGCCGCATATCGCCGCCGAATGGCACGCCGATCCATTTCCCTTGTGGCGTGCGGCCCGCTTGCTGCACGAACGGGAACAGGTCGGCGCGGTCGGCGGCATCCCAGTTCATCGTTGGGTCGTCGCCGTTGATGAATCCATCGAGCGAGGTGAGGAATCCGCGCTGGTTGTAGAGCGCTGCTTCCGACGGTTCGACCAGCGCCAGGTCGGGCAGCATTCCTGCAGCCGCGCCTTCGAGCATGGCGCGATGTTGCGCGGCCGGCTCGCGGCGTTCGGGGACGATGACGATGCCATCGCCGTTGATCTGGTTCCAGCGATCAACCAGCCGCAGAAAGGCGCGTTCGCGCGCGCCGCTCATGGTGTGCCATGCCACGATGACCCGGCGCGGTTGGAAGCTGGCACACGCTGTGACCAGCAGCATGCTTAGCGCCAGCAGCACCTGTGCGGTGCGGTACGCAACGTTGGGCCTCATCTCGTCGTTTCCTCTCCATCTGCCAGCGGGATGACCGAGAACAGCCCCTTGTCGTTGCGCACCAGCCGGCCGACCGGCTGCTGCGTGTCGTGACAAGAGATCAACACGGCGTCGTTCTCGTAGGCCCAGCGCTGCCAGCGGCGCTTGGTCTCGATCGTGACCAGCGGCAGCACATCGTAGGCCGTCACCCAGGGCAGCCGCTCGAAGTGAATCATGAACGGCGCCATATCGCCGATCAGGAATATCGGCGCGCCGGAGCGATCGCGCGCAGATGATGCCCTGCGTTGCTCGGGCTCGACGACCACGCTCTGATGGCCGGCGGTGTGTCCCGGCGTCAGCGCCACGCGCACCGATGGCGTGATCTGCGTTTCGCCGTCCAGCAGCGTCAGCACGCCGTGTTGCATGAGCGGAACGAAGTTCTCGGCGAAGTAGGTGTTGCGCGTGCGCTCGTTCGGGTGCGTGGCGTCCTCATATTCCCGGCGCTGTACGTAGTAACGCGCGTTGGGGAAGGTGGGCGCCGGCGTGGGAGCGCCCGCTTGCGCCTCACCCGCCCGGCCCGCGGCCTTTTGCCAGGTCGTCGCCCAGCCGCAGTGATCGCCGTGCAGATGCGTGAGGATCACGATGTCAATTTGCTCCGGCCGGATGCCGCGGCGCGCCAGGTCGTCCATGAGTGTGCCGCGTGGCCGGCGCACGTCATACTGTGTCGCAATCAGCTCGTTGGGCTTGTCGCCAACGCCGCAATCCACCAGAATGCGTTTGCCATCGGCTTCGATCAGCACGCAGCGCAGCTCTTGTGGCACGCGATTGAGTTCGTCGGGCGGCAACACCTTCGCCCACCGGGCGCGCGGCACCAGGCCGAACGTACCGCCCCCATCCCAGTACGACGTGCCGTCGCTGAGCAGGTGGATGTGCACCTCGCCGCGGTGAAGCGTCATTGCGTTCGTGTCCATGGTTGATCCGGCTGCCAACTATAGCGCGGCTGAAGGATCGCTCCGAACGCGGCCGTTGTCGTATCCGTGTTGGAGACGCCCGAGCGCCCAGCGCGCTCTGAGCGCGTCGCGCGCTTACGCGGGCGCTTATGCCTGTTGAGGCACGCAGATCAAAGGAAGGGGCCGCATCCTGCACGACGCGCTTTCGCCCTCGCACGAAGAAGCGCACCCCTCTAATCGTTTGGTAATCTCCTCGCGGTATGATTGCGACCGTTCAAAAAGCGAAGCCAGGGTTGCCCCAGGCCGCGGGTTCATACAGACAGAAGCAGGAGAAAAGAGGATCATGGCAAAACCAGTTGTGCTTACCGATGCCACCTTTGAGCAAATGGTGGAGAAGCGCAAGGGCGTAACGCTCGTAGATTTCTGGGCGGAGTGGTGCGGCCCATGCAAGATGATCGCACCCATCGTCGAACAGATCGCCGAGGAGAACGACGGCAAGCTCACCGTCGCCAAGCTGGACGTGGACCAGAACGGCGAGACGGCGATGAAGTTCGGCGTGATGAGCATCCCGACTCTGATCCTGTTCAAGGACGGCGAGCCGGTCGAGCGCCTGGTTGGCTATCGCCCCAAGGAGCAGCTCATGGCCAAGATTCGCCCCTATCTGAGCTGAGCGCCGGGCTTTTCGAAAGCGAGTAGAAGCGCCCACCGGTCGCAAGTCCAGCGGACTTGTACGGTGGGCGCTTCGCTTTTCCGCGCCGACGTCTCGCCTATTGCCGCGAGGATGGGGTCGGTGTGGGGGGGAGTGCCTGCGATGCTCGCGGCCGGGTGATGACGAGCACCGCTTCCAGCTTGTCGAAGTCTACGCCGGGCCGCACGATGGCTTGTTGCGACGTCTCCAAGTCCTGGCTGATCACGCGCTCGACCACGCCGACCGGCAACGCCTGCGGCAGCGTGCCGCCCAGTCCGCTGGTCACGATCAAGTCGCCTGGCTTCAGCTCTTCGGTCTGCAGCACGTTTTGCAACAACAGCACGCCTTCGCTGGTGCCGGCTACGGTGCCCGAGGCGCGCGATTCGACCAGTCGGACGTTGATGAACGACGCCGGGTCCGTCAACAACTGCACCTGCGACGTCGAGTAGTTCACCTTGCTCACTCGCCCCACCAGCGCCAACCCCCCGCCCACCACCGGCATGCCGATCTCGATGCCGTCGCGCTCGCCCACGTTGATGGTGATGTAGCGCACAAACGGGCTGGTGTCGCCGGCGATGACGTTGGCGCATTTACCGGCGTTCGGCGCAGTCGGATCCGTGTCTTTGCACCTGATCGTGTCGCCGATGCCGATCACGTCGGCGCCGACCAGCTCGTAGGTGGGGTTGTCGTTGGCGAACTTCAGCAGGTCGCGATACTGCTTGACCTCGGCCTGGAATTCTCGCAGGCGCACGTTCTCCGCCTGCAGCGCGGTGACCTGGCGCTGCAGTGCTTCGGCGCGCGCGCGCAAATCCACCAGTTCGCCGGTCGAGCGGAACAGGTTGTTGATGATGCGGCCTGCTTCGTTCATCACCTGTTGGACCGGCGCAATCAGCACCGAAGCCGGCCCTTGAGAGATCGGCGTTTGTGAGAACAGGTTGAGGAGCAGCGCGAGGATCGCGATCGCTGCAAGCGCCAGGATCAGGATGGGTGAACGCGAACGGGAGCGGCCCATGGCAGCGGTCAAATCCTCTCAAGCGAGACGGCGAAGATGGATGTCCGGGCGCGCCTGGCCTCAGGCGACGCGCCGCGCGCTGGTCATCGCCGGCCGCGAGGTGCTGTTGCGCTCCAGGCCGACCAGCACCTGGCGCAGTTCGTCCAGGTTGGCCAGCACAGCTTCGGCGCCGCGCACCACGCAGGTGAGTGAGTCCTCGGCGACCCAGGTGTGGATGTTGGTTTCGTCGGCGATGCGCTCGACCAGCCCTTGCAGCAGCGCGCCGCCGCCGGCCAGCGCGATGCCGGTCTCCATCAAGTCGGCTACCAGCTCCGGCGGCGTCTCGTCCAACGTGCTGCGCACCGTCTCGACGATAGTGTTCACCGAGTTCGACAGGGCTTCGCGGATCTCGATCGAAGAGACTTCCACCGATTCCGGCAGGCCCGTCACCAGGTTGCGGCCGCGCAGCGTCATCGTCTTCTCCTCGGGCAAGGGGAAAGCCGAGCCGATGGCGATTTTGATCTTTTCGGCCATCCGTTCGCCGATCAACAGGTTGTATTTCTGACGGGCGTAGTTGATGATGTCCTCGTCCATCTCGTCGCCGGCGACGCGAATCGAGCGGCTGACGACGATGCCGCCGAGGGCGAACACCGCCACCTCGGTCGTGCCGCCGCCGATGTCCACCACCAGCGAGCCATGCGCTTCGGTGACCGGCAGGCCAGCGCCGATGGCCGCAGCCATTGGCTCTTCGATCAGATACACCTCGCGCGCGCCGGCCGACAGCGCCGCATCGTGCACGGCGCGCTTCTCCACCTCCGTCACGCCGGAGGGGATGCCGATCACCACCCGCGGCCGGGGAATGTTGAATAAATTGCGGCTGTGCGCCTTGCGAATGAAGTAGTCCAGCATCGCCTCCGTGATCTCGAAGTCGGAGATCACGCCGTCGCGCAGCGGACGAATGGCGACGATCTTGGCTGGCGTGCGGCCCACCATCTCCTTGGCTTCGGCGCCGACGGCGAGCACCTGGCGCGTCTTGCGGTTGACGGCGACCCACGAAGGCTCGTTGATCACGATGCCCTGGCCGCGAACTGCGACGAGGGTGTTGGCCGTGCCCAGGTCAATTCCCAGGTCGAGCGAAAACAATCCCAGGAATCGGTCTATGATGCTAGGCATGTCTCAATCCTCATGAATTCGGTTGCTCGCGTCGCGCGCCCCACATCGTTCGACGGGGCGGTGGGGGCTCGGTGTCCCTTGACGCTCAAGTGACCCGAACGACCGCCGGAGCTTCGGAATCGCAATCTGACGTGGCTATTATAGTTGACCTGCCTGCAAATTGTTTTTATCATCCCGAGCCTTTCCCGTCGGGCGGCCTGTGAGCATCCGTCGGGATGGCCGTTATCCATAGGAGATTCATATTATGCTATTCGACTCACAAGTCGCTTTCATCGGGGGCGGCGTTATGGGCGAGGCCATGATCAAGAGCCTGCTGCGCTCCGGCACCCTGAAGCCCGAACAGATCACGCTATCCGAGCCGAATACTGACCGGCGCAGCTTGGTGAGCGACCGGTATCAGGTGCACGCCTGTGCCGACAACGCCAGTTGCGCCCGCCATGCCGACGTCGTCGTGCTCTCCGTCAAACCGCAGGTCATGGATAAAGTGTTGGCCGACCTGCGCGGCGCGATCAAGCCGGATGCCCTCATCTTCTCCATCGCTGCCGGCATCTCCATTGCCGCGTTGCGCGAAGGGTTGGGCGGCCACGAGCACATCGTGCGCGTGATGCCCAACACGCCGGCGCAGATCGGCCAGGGCATCTCGGTGTGGACGTGCACCAGCGCCGTGACCGACGCGCAGCGCGAGCAGGCCGTGCAGATCCTGAAGGCGATGGGCGAAGAGGTGTTCGTCGAGGACGAGGAGTATCTCGACATGGCGACGGCGCTCAGCGGCACCGGCCCGGCCTACGTCTTCCTGTTCATGGAGGCGCTGATTGACGCTGGTGTGCACATGGGCTTCTCGCGGCCCATCGCCGAGCGGTTGGTGATACAAACCATCCGGGGGAGCGTGGAGTATGCTGCCGCATCCAAACTGCACGCCGCCCAGTTGCGCAACCAGGTCACTTCGCCCGGCGGCACCACCGCCGCCGCGCTCTATCAGCTCGAAAAGGGCGCCTTCCGCACGGTGATCTCGAAGGCGGTGTGGGCGGCCTACGAACGCAGCGTCCAGTTGGGGCGAAAGAAATGACCCGCCGTCACCGACCTGCGCCCGCGTCTGTGCGCGCGACCTCCGCCAGCAGCTCGCCCAGCGACTCCACGTCGTGCTCCATGGCATATAGCAGGATGCCGCTCACGCCTTCGATCTGGCGCAGACGGGCGACGAACTCGGCGTTCCAGCGCAAGGCCGCCCGACGGCTCTCGGACGGCAGCGCCCGTGCGAGCATCTCCATGAACGCCGGCGACACGTTCGCGCCGGGGACGTTGGAGTTCAACCAGCGGGCCTGTTCCGGCGTGGTGACCACGGCGACGCCGGCGATCAGCCGGCCGCGCTCCAATGCGCCGAAGTCCGTCATTTGCCGCGCGAAAGTCGCGAATCGGTCCAGGTCGAAGACGGCCTGCGTGGCGATGAAATCCGCGCCGGCGAAGATCTTGGCAGCGGCGCGTTCGGCCTGCACTTCGACCGGCCGAGTGAATGGGCTGCCCGCCGCGCCGATCAGGTAGCTCGGCCGGCCGGCGACGGCGCGCCCGCTGTCGAACTGGCCGTCGTCGCGCAACTGCCTGGCTAGGCGAATCAGCCCGAAGGAGTCGAGGTCGTAGACCGGCGGCGCGGCTTTGTGGTCGCCCAGGGTGGGGTGGTCGCCGGTGATGCACAGCACGGCGTTGATGCCGAGCGCGCCGGCGCCCATCAGCTCGGCCTGCAGGGCGATGCGGCTGCGATCCTTGCACGACAGGTTCATGATGGCCTCCAGGCCGGCTTGTTTGAACGCGGCGCAGGCTGCCAGCGACGACATGAACGGCTGGGCCAGGGGGCTGTCGGCCACGTTCACCGCGTCTACCGAGGGGCCGAGCGCCTGGTAGCGAGCCACGATCCGGCGCAGATCCGCATCGGCCGGCGGCCACAGTTCGGCCAGGATGACGAATTCGCCGGCGGCCAGTTTGCTCGCCAGCCGCCCGGAAACGCGCGGCGCGGGGCGCATGAGGTGGCCGAGCCGCGCGTCCTGCGCCAGTCGCCACGGCAGTTGATCGAGGATTAGCGGATACGGACAGGTAATGTGCGGGCCAACCTCGCATGTCCCATCGTCGCGGACGCCGCCGCAAGGGCCATGCAGCATGCGCTTGGGACAGATCGAGCGGGCCTCTACAAGGGTGGGTGTCATGTTTGATGAAGTGACGATTGATTAATCGCGCCCGCCGATTTACGATAGGCGCGTAGCGGGTGTTTAGACGGGTTGATCGAACTGGGCCGGACTGGATTGTAAGGCAGGAGTGGCGAGTCGGGAGTGGGACATCGAGAGTCGGGAGCCAGGAGGTGAAATGGAGCATATCCTCTCCGCCGCCGATGAACGCGGATTGAAGGCGCTTTCGCTCGATAGCCGCCTGCGCCGGGCGTTCTTCGACCTGCCGGCCAGCACCATCTGGGAGCTGGCCGAGGCCGTGCCCGTGCACGCCCGCCGGCATGGCCTGACGTACTGGCGCGACGGCAGGGAAGAGGTGATCAACATCTTCCTGCGCCCCACCGGCGTGTTGGCCGAGCAGATGAACTATTTCCACACCGTGTCCATCACGCTGCAAGAAGCCCTGAAGCGCGTGCCCGATCTCTACCTGGAGAACGCCGCCGTGCGCGAGGTGGTGCCGCTGTCGCCGGAGGAAGAAGCCTGGCTGCGCGCGTTGTGGACGCCGGCGCATCGCAACGCCCACTGCGTGTTCGGCCGGCTGGACGCGATGGTGGATTTCACCAGCCCCACCTGGAAGGACACGCTGGCGTTCGTCGAGCCCAACCTGGTCGGCGTGGGCGGCATCTCGCTCATCCCCGGCGCGGAGGACGTGGCCATGCAGGTGATCGTGCCGGCGCTGCAGCGCGTGGCGCCCGACTTGCACCTGGAACGCCACGAGGACCTGCGCGAGTTGTTCATGCGCGAGCTGCAAGATCACCTGGAGCAGATCGGCCGGCCCGGCGGCAACATCGTGCTGGCCGACGCCAAATACTCCGGCGACGGCCCGGCCGAGTTCGAGACCCTGCGCCAGTACTACACCGAACGCGGTTACCGCGTGTTCTATGCCGACCCCACCGAACTCTACCTGCGCGATGACGAAGTGTGGTATGAGGACGATCGGGTGGACCTGCTCTACCGCGATTATGCGCTGGCCGACTTCGCTTCCATCGGCGACGAAGGCGGCGACGTGGAGGCGATCCGCCTGCTGTTCAAGCGCAACCAGGTCGTGTCTTCGATGGCCGGCGACTTCGACCACAAAAGCGCGTTCGAGCTGCTCACCGACTCGCGCTTCAGCGCGTTCTTCACGCCCGGCGAGCGACAGCTTCTGCGGCGACACGTGCTGTGGACGCGCGTGCTGACCGACCGCGCGACGACCGACCCCACCGGCGACGAAGTGGATCTGCCCGAATACACCCGCGCCAACCGCGAGCTGCTGGTCATCAAACCGAATCGCTCCTACGGCGGCGACCGCGTGTTGATCGGCCCGGCCGCCAGCGACGCCGAATGGCACGCTGCGATTGACCACGCGCTGACCGAGCCGGGCGATTGGGTGGTGCAGCGCATGGCGCGCGTCACCGCCTACGAGTTCCCGGTGGTGCAACCCGACCGAACGATCAGCGTGCAGCCGTTCTACATGGTGGTTGGCTTCGCGCCGACGAAATATGGCACGGCGGTGTTGGGCCGGGCCTCGCAGAAGCAGGTGGTGAACGTGGCCCAGCGCGGCGGCATGTGCGCGGTGCTGGTCGGCCGGCACGGCGAGCGGCTGAGTTACCGGTGATGGTCAGGTGGATGGGGTGGGCGGCGGCGTGATGTTGGGGCCGCCCGGCGCCGCCGCCTGGTTGCGTGCGCGCGATCGTGCGGGCGGCCGCACCATGCGGGCGACCACGCAGGGTCGCCCCTACAACCGGCCGTGTGATGTTGGGGCGGCCCGGCGTGGCCCAGCGCTATCCTGGTTTGCAAGGTTTTCAAGCGGGCATACAATTCTCGAACCTCGTTTTTGGATCAAGGGGGCAGGCATGACAGACATCCTTCAAACCACTGTGGTGCTCGAGCAGGCGCGCGCAATCGGCCCGCTGGAGCGTCGCGTTCTACGCGCGTTGCGCGACAAAGGCCCCGGCCTGCTGCTGGAGGTGGCCGTGCGCGTGCTCTCGTTCCCAGAGCAAATCACCCCCGTTTTGCGCGACCTTCGGGAGCGCGGGTTGATCCGCGCGGAGCGCTTCGGGGGCAGCGCGCTGGGCGACGAGCTGTGGTCGGTCACGCCGCTGGGCGCCCAGATATTGGACGCGGCGGAGGCGCTGGAGCAACGGGCGGCCGGCGCCCCCGCACCGGCCGAAGCGATGGATGGCACCGCGCTGCATCAATCCGTCAAACAACAGGAGGCCGAGCTGCTTCACAAGCTCGGCGACATCGCGGTCCGGGCCGGCGACACGGCCAGGGCTGCCGAATATTACGAACAAGCCCTGAAGCTGGTCAGGCAAATGCGCGAAACGCCCGCATCCTGAGACGGCGCGCCTCTCCGCCCGATGTCGCTGCCGGTCCATCACATCGCCCTGGTCGCCATCGCTGCCGCCGTCGGTTTCGTGTGGGGGCTGCGCGAGATCGTGGACGCGTTCAAGTTCGACACGCGCCATGCACTGCGCACCGGCGGCGCGTGGCTGTTGTTGCTCACCAATGCCCTCGCCGCTGCCGGCATCTATTTGTTCGTGGCCAGCCTCATCCCCGGGCTGGACAAGTGGTATGCGGCGTTGTTGATCGGCCTGGCCTGGCCGGCCGTGATCCGCAACGCCAACATCAGGCTGGCAGCCACGATGCCCGATCCGGCCTCGCTCGATCCGGCCGACGACCGCCAGGCAGCGGCCATCCGCTTCGAGCAGATTTACGCCAACTTCCAGAATCTGGCGCGCCGGATGATCAACGCCGCGCTCACCCGACAGCGCGTCCAACTGGTCATCCGCGCGACGCGGCTCGACCTGGCGCGGTTAGAAACCCATGCCCGGACGCTGCTGCTCGCGTCGCTTTTGCAGAATCCCGACATGCCGGGCGACGATTACATAGACAAGATCATGCAAAGCGGTAAGGATGAGAACAAGAAAGTCGCCCTGGCCGTTTTCATCATCCAAAATTTCGGGCGCGACGCGCTGGAGGAGTTCATCCGCCAGCAGGGACGCCGTTCCGGATCGAACCCATGACCATGACCCGCGCCGCCCGCATCCTCGTCCTGGTCAGCAATCCGCTGGACGCCGGCATCAACCTCGGCGATGACCTGGCCCGCCTGCGCGAAGCGGTGGCCAACCTGCCGTATGCCGTCCAGTTCGACGTACACGTCGCCGAAGCCGGGCAGGTCGGCGACCTGCTCAGCCGCGCCGACCGACCGCCCTACGACGTGTTGCACTACCTGGGCCACGGCGACCTGTTGCAGGACGGCACCGGCATGTTGTGGTTCGAGGACGAGGCCGGGCAGGCACGCGCGACGCGCGACGTCGCCCTGCTCACCACCCTGCGGCCTACCGACAAGTCGGAGTTCAAACTGGCCCTGATCTCGGCCTGCCACTCGGAGAGCGTGCTCCCGGCCATGCGGGCGTTGGGCGTTCGCCACGTCATCGCCATCGAAGCCGATCAGTCGGTATATGAGCTTGCGGCAGTGGCGTTTTACCGCCGCTTCTACCGCGCGCTGCTGACCGGCGCGAGCGTGCGCGAAGCGTTCACCGCCGGGCGCAGCGCCGTCTTCAACGACGCGCGGCTCGGCGCGGCGGCAGCGACCGAAGCGGCCAAGTTCAAGCTGTTGCCCGAGGGTGCGTCGCACGATGAGAGGTTGTTCGCCGGCCTGCCAGACGGCCAGGCGACCTTCGACGACCTGCCCGCATTGACCGAATACCCCTTCCACCAACAGCCGGTCGCATACGTCGGGCGCAGCGCGGATATGCGCGACCTGATCGCGCAGTTGAACAAGCGCCGCGCCGCCAGCGTGATCGGCCCCAGCGGCGTGGGCAAGACCGAGCTGGCCAGGCAAGTCGCCCGCTGGCTGGTCGCGCGGCGGCGCTTTCGCCCGGAGCACGTCGGCTTCGCCTCACTGGCCAACGTCAGGACGGCGGACGAGGCGCGCGCCCAGATCGCCAGAGCGCTCGGCCTGAAGCCGGATGGCGTCGGCGACGACGGCGCGCTGGCCCGGCTGTGCCCGCGTGACTTTTTGCTGATCGTGGACGAGGCCGAGGGCGTGATTCAAGGCGACGGCGTCTGCTTCCGAGACATCCTGAACGCGCTGATCGGCGCGCCGGCCCGCCCGCGCGTGATCGTCACCAGCCAGACCGACCCGAATATGCCCAAGGCGCCGCCGCTGCCGGTGCGGCGGCTGTCGGACGATGCCGCCTTCTGGCTGTTCGCGCTGAACGCCGGCCTGTCTCTCGAGCAACTTCAGCGCATCCCCCAGGCTGACCTGCTGGAGGTGCTGGGGTTCGTGGATCGCCTGCCGCGCGCCATCGAGCTGGTGGCGCGCGTCTGGGGGCGCGAGCGGGGCAGCGACCCGGACAACCTCGACCTGCGCCCGCTGCTGGCGCGTTTGCGCCGCGAATACGATGAGGTGATGCGCGACCCGGACTACCCGGACGAGGTGAAGAGCGTCACCGTCGGCATCCTACTGGCCGACGACCGGCTGCGCGCCGCGAGCGCGGGCGCGGCGCAACTGTATGCCTATCTGGCCCTGTTTCCGGGGGGCGCCTCCAAGGCCGGCCTGAGCGCGATCTTCGGGCCGCAGGCCGTTGACTGGACCACGCTGATTCAGGCGCAGTCGCTGGTCGAGATGCCGTTCAGCTACTTCCCCGCGCCGCTGAACGACCTGTTGTATCTGCCCGCGCCCTTCCGTTTCTTTGCCGAGCGGCAACTGCCCGATGGCGCGGCGCCCGCCCGCGACGCCATCGGCGAAGCGGCCCTGCGCTGGTATCTGGATGCTGAAGTTCCTTCTCTCAGTGACGACGGAGGAGCGCCGATCCACGGCTGGGTGAATGTGCTCGACGCGTACCTGCGCGGCGGCGGCCAGGCCATGGGCGCGTTCATCGCCCGCTACGATGCCGAGCGGCCCAGCATTGAGGCCTGGCTGGATTGGGGCTATGCGGGCGAGAAATGCAGCGGGGGACTGGCGCGTTCGGCCCGCCTGACCGCCCAACTGGAGAACCTGTACGTCGTTACCAACGTCCTTCACTCGCCGGAGACCAGGGCGCGCCTGGAGCGGGCGCTGGCCTGCGCGCGACGCTGCAGCGATGCTGTGGGCGAGGCGAACGTGCTGAAAGCGCTGGGCGACTTGAAGGTGCGCGAGGATGACTTGGGAGGCGCGCGCCAGGACTACGACGCGGCCTTGGCGATCTATCGCGCCATCGGCTCGCGGCTGGGCGAGGCGAACGTGCTGAAAGCGCGGGGCGATTTGAAGGTGCGCGAGGATGACTTGCAAGGCGCGCGCGAGGACTACGACGCGGCCTTGGCGATCTATCGCGCCATCGGCTCGCGGCTGGGCGAGGCCAACGTGCTGCAAGCGCGGGGCAATCTTGCGCTTGCGGAGGGGCGGATCGAGGATGCGATTCAACTGTACAGCGAGGCGGCTGCGATCCATGAAGAGATCAATGATCGGCTTGGCCTGGCCGGTGCGCTGGGCTATCTGGCGCGCGCGCTCCGCGCGGCCGGCCAACCGGCCCAGGCCGTGTTATATGGCGAGGCGGCGCTCAACCTGCTGCGCGCGATCGGGAATCGCTTCGGCCAGTGCCTCGCCCTGAACGATCAGGGCCACGCGCTGTATGGGTTACAACTGGCCGAGCCGGCTTGTGCGGCGTGGTGGCAGGCGTTGGCGTTGGCCCAACATGTCAACCCGCCCATGGCGCAACGCCTGACGGGCATTTTCGGCCAGATCAGGCAGGCGCTGGGGGATGGGGCGTTCGACGAGTTGACCGCTCGCCTGGCGCAAGACCCGGAAGGCATCCGGCTGGCTGGCGTGCAGGCGGTGGCGCGCGACGCAGCGCTGGCCGCCGCCAACGAACTGTATGAGGCCAGGCGCTACGACGAAGCGCGCGCTGCCTTTCAGCGCATCGTGGACGCCCTGCCCGACGACGCCGATGCCCTGCACGGGCTGGGAAAAGCGCTGGAGTCGCTCGGGCGCTACGAGGAAGCCCTGGAAGCCTGCAGCCGCGCGGCGGCCGCCCAGCCGGAGGTGGCCATGCTGCGCCGCAACCGGGCCAGCGTGCTGTTGCGGCTGGGCCGCTACGACGAGGCCGAGCCGGACGTGGCCGAGGCCGCCCGGCTGGAGCCGGATCACCCCTTCACCCGCGCCCGGCAGGGCGCCCTGGCGCTGGCGCGCGGGGAGTTCGCCGCGGCGCAGGCGCACTTCGAGGCGGCGATCGCGGCCCGGCCGGACGACAGCGCCGGCTGGCAGGCCCTGCAGGCGCTGGCCCGCCTGGGCCTGGGCGAAGCCCCGGCCGCCCAGCAGGCCATAGGCCTTCTGGATGGTTCCCGGGTCGCCGCTGATGGAGTAGTTGATGTCGCTCTGCCAGTTCCAGTTGGCTTGCAGGAAGCCGCGCAGGTCCGGCGTCAGCGGACGCTCATAGACCGCGCTCAGGCCATAGACCCACTCGGGCACGCCCGCGATGCTAAGGCCCTTGGCGTTGAAAAAGCCATCCAGAGAGGTTGGCGTCGCGGGGGGTGCGCTACAGGGACCGCCCTGAGCGATCTTGGGCTGGCCGAAATAGCACTGCACGCCGTTGAAGTCGGCGTAGCGGGCATGGGTGTAGGCCGCGCCGGCCGTGAGGGTCAGGCCGCTCATCGGCCGCGCCATCAGATTGGCTTCCACGCCCCGCGTCTTGATCTCTCCGGCGTTGGTGATCCGCGAGGAATAGGTCGCGCTGGTCAGGTCGGAGACCTGGGCCTGAAAGTTCTTGATCGTGGTGCTGTAGACGTTGGCGTTGAGGATCAGGCGCCGATCTAGGAATGCGGCCTTCATGCCGACCTCGTAGCTGGTCGGAATTTCGGGCTGCACGCGCTGCTCGGGCTGCGCCGGGGCCGCGGGCTCGGCGGCGGCCCCCACCCCCCGCGGTGGGGGGGGGGGGGGGTGGTGGGGGGGGTCGGGGGCGGGGGCCCGGCGGGGGGGGGAGTGGGGGTTGGGGTCTGCGTTCCGCCTGGACCCGGTTGATCATCTAGCCGGAACCAGTCAACATCCATGTAACCGGCGCTTGAAGAAGGATTAAAGCACATAATGGCATACTGTTCGCCTTGGAATGTGCCATACTGCCAATCGAAACCCATCGTTATTGTTGTCCCAAGTTGTTGCCAATCTCTGCCGTCATCCTTCCAGAAGAACTTGGCTTGCTTTGTGTTGAAATTCATTTCGATCCGGAAATATAAAATATTGGCGGTTATATTACTGACAGTCGCCTTTGTGCTGTCTTCTTCCGACATGATAATCTTCTTGCCGGAGGAATC
>JAIMBB010000157.1 GCA_023511655.1 Anaerolineae bacterium | reverse complement strand
GGCTCAGCGTGCCTTTACACCTGTTCTTCGTCTGCAAGACGTATGTAAGGGGGAATGTCACCCACTTTTCTGCGCTATACCCCCTAGCTGGGTGCGTTCACGCACGGGGGCATTTTCTTGTAGCGTTGGCACATATGGGCGGGCGGCCACGCAGGGCCGCCCCTACAGCACTCACCGCCGCCCCTCGTAGGGGCGACCCTATGTGGTCGCCCGCGCAAGCAAGTAGGGCAGCAACAGCCGCCTTCCTGCAGGTCTGGGCTAGACTCAATCAAGCAGCCTGCGGGAGGTTCTTGCCCCTATTCGTGAACGCACCCCAAGGCATTTATACTGCGCCCGCTATACTGCGCCTGCGTTGATTGCACAACCACGAGCAACCTGTCAACCTGAAGACCTGACGACCTGACGACATCTCATGCGCGTCGCTCTGATCAGCTTCCACACATCGCCGCTGGCCACGCTGGGCGGCAAAGACACCGGCGGCATGAACGTGTTCGTGCGCGAAGTGGCCCGCGAGCTGGGCCGCCGAGGCATCGCGGCTGACGTGTTCACGCGCAGCCAGGGCCGGCAGGCACTGCGGATTGACCCGCGCCTCGGCCCCAACGTGCGCGTGATCCACGTGCCGGCCGGCCCCGAAGCGCCCGTGCCCAAGAACGATCTGCACCAATACGTCCCGGCTTTCACGGAATGGGTATGCCGCTTCGCGAATGAAGAATCGAGAATGGAGCATGACGAAAAAGCGACTCGCGATTCCGCCCTTCTCAATTCTCGATTCTCAATTCTCAATTCCTACGACGTGGTTCACGCCAATTACTGGCTGTCCGGACTCGTCGCCGAGGCGCTGCGCGCGTGTTGGGGCGTGAGGTTCGTGATGACCTTCCACACGCTGGCCGAGCTGAAGAACCAGATCGCCGAACGCGAACAGGAGCGCGAGAGCGAACTGCGCTTGCGCAGCGAATGTCACCTGTGCAACGCCGCCGATCGCATCACGGCCAACACCAGCGTGGAGAAAACACAATTAGTGCGCTTCTACGGCGCCGGCTCGTCGCGCATCCGCATCGTCCCGCCGGGCGTGGACCTGTCGCGCTTCCACCCGATCGAGCAAAGCTACGCCAAATCGGCGATCGGCATCCCGCCAAAACACCGGATGATCCTGTTCACCGGTCGCATCGAGCGCTTGAAGGGCATAGATGCGCTGTTCAAGGCAATGGCCCTGCTCAAGGTCGGCCGCCCCGATTGGGATTGGGGCAACCTGTGCGTGGCCGTGATCGGCGGCGACCCCAGCGAAGCCGGCCAGCGCGAAAACGAAGAGATGGCCCGGCTGCATGAGCTGCGCAGCGAACTCGGCCTGAACGACCTGATCACCTTCTTGGGCGCGCGCGACCAGGATGCGTTGCAGTACTACTACGCGGCCGCCGAGATGCTGGTCATGCCCTCGCACTACGAATCGTTCGGCATGGTCGCGCTGGAAGCGATGGCGTGCGGCACGCCGGTGATCGCCTCGGACGTGGGCGGGCTAAGCGTGCTGGTGCAGCACAACAAAACCGGCCTGCGGGTGAAGGTGAACGATCCAGCCGAGCTAGCCCGCGCCATCGAGAAGCTGATGGACGACGACGTACTTCGCCGGCGCATGGGCCACGCCGCGTCGTGCTACGCCGAAGATTACTCGTGGCAAAAGGTGGTGGATAAGCTGCTAAGCGTCTATCGCGAATTGACTGCCCCGCATTGACTTCCCGCTGGCCACGTCCGGCTTTCGCTTTCTACGGCCTTTACCTGGAGCCGCTTCCAGGCCCAATCTGCCCCGCAACCTTCCGAAGGTTACTCGCAAAACCTGCGGCAGGTTGTCACTGCCCCGGCCGTGAACGCGCCCGCCCGATCCCCGACTCAATTACAATCGCGCCCATGCCAGTCCTGGGAATCAGCTATGTCGCCGTGTGGTCGAAGAACCTGGCCGCCAATCGTCATGTGTTTGCCAATGTGCTCGAGCTGCCCATCGCCTATGAAGATGAAGACATCGTGGTGTTCGAGACCAACGGCGCCCAGCTCGTGCTGCAACGGGCGACCGGCGCGGATGAACATCTCGACGGCACGATCCAGTTCGGCTTCAACGTCACCGAGCTGGACAGCATCACCCAGGCATTGGTCGCGGCCGGTCAAACCATCGAACTCGACCAGGAAGAGCTGGGGATGGAAAGGCGAGTCACCGTGCTGCGCTTACCATCCGGGCACGCAGTTGAGTTCATCGGCGAGTAGCGCCCATTCGTTGCGCGCCGTGGAGCGCTGTTGCGCGTCATTCAGTCGGCCAGGACTCTCTCCAGCTCGGCGCGCCCGAGGCGATAGGGATGCCAGCCTTGCAGGCGCGTCGCGCCCATCCGTTCGTAGAACTCGATGGCCGGCGTGTTCCAATGGAGCACCTGCCACTCCATGCGCCCACAACCGGCATCGTAGGCCACCCGGGCGCAATATTTGAACAGGGCTGCGCCGATCTTCTGTGAGCGATATTCGGGCAGCACGAAGATATCTTCCAGATACAACGACGGCAGGGCCAGAAAGGTGGAATAGGTGAAGAAGGTAATGGCGTAACCCACGGGACGGCCGTCTGCTTCGGCCAGCCAGGCGTCGAACCGCGGCGCTTCGCCGAAGGCATCACGCTTCAATCGCTCGCGGGCCGCCTCATCCGGCCTGGGCAGCCGCTCATAGTCGGCCAGTGCACAGATCAGATCACACAAAACATCGCCATCCACCGGGGTAGCCTTACGGATCTTCACCGCAACATGTGCCTTGTGCGCCGATGCAGATGCAAGCCTGGTCATCACTCCCTCCGAAACCAAAGAACGCAGCTCGACAATGCTGCGGCAACATGCAACCGCGATTGTATCCGAACGAATTGTGATACAGTCGCGCGCGATGAAAAAGCGCGCGATGAGCACGAGCACGAAGCGCCTTTCAACATGCCTGCTCGCCTGCACATTGATCCTGTCTGCGTGCAACGGCCTGCCGCAGATAGACTTGGGCGACATCGCGGGGGTGGATGAGATCGCCCGCCTGGCCGCCACGCCGGCGGTCGTCGTGCCGGCAGCAGCACCAACCGCCGCACCGCCTACAGCTTCGACCGCCGCGCTGGTCAAGCGACGATCCGTGATCCGCGTCGGCGTCCGCTACGACGCGCCACCGCTTGCACGCGTGAACGCCGATGGCGAGCTGGAGGGTCTGGACGTAGACCTGGCGCGCGAGTTCGCCCGTCGCTGGCTGGGCAGCGAGCGCAATGTTGAGTTCGTGCAAGTCACATCGCAATCCGCCGCGCGCAAGGTCAGCAATCGCGAAGTGGACCTGGCCCTCGGCGGGCTAATCCACACCCGGCCGGCCGAGGCAATCGCCGACTTCAGCCTGAGGTATCTATACGACGGCGAAGCGATTCTGGTGCGGGCTGGCGAATTCGCCGACTTCCCCAGCATGGCGCAGCGCACGGTCACCTACGTAGATTTCCCCTCGGCAGCCGCACTGGGCGACGCACAAATCGCATCAAACATTACCGTTTCGCTCCAGGTGCGCAATTCTTATCGCGCCGCAGTCAACGACCTGCTGGTCGGCACTACCGACGGCGTGGTCGGTCGCTGGCGTCGTCTGCGGGCGACGGCGGCCGGCGAGCCCTCGCTGGCCATTGCGGCCGTGTTCACCGTCGAGCCGGTCGCGATTGTGCTGCCTCCCAACGACTCCGATTGGGCCGACCTGGTGAATCTCACGCTGAGCGCGATGGTTGCCGACGGCACGTTCGGCAAGCTCTACGAGAAATGGTTCGGCGCACCTCCAGACCCGGCCGAGACGGTCGCACAGCCGCTTCCACTGCAGTTGGCCAGCCTGCCGGATGCAATCACGCCGGGCGACCACCTGAGCGCGATTCGCACATCCGGCCTCGTCCGCGTCGGGTTCGATCCGCAAGCCACGCCGTTCACCGTGCTGAACGAGCGCGGCGAGCCAGCCGGCTACGAAATCGAGCTGATGCGCGAGATGGCGCGCCGCTGGTTCGGCAACCCGGCGCAAGTGCAATTCACGGCGCTCCCGCCCGAGCAGTTCGCGCGCGCCCTGGCAAGCGGAACGATCGAAGCCGCCATCGGCGGCGTCCAGCGCACCGGCGCAAACGAGCGCGCGATGGACTTCAGCGTCGCGACGTTTTCATCGAGCGGCGTGCCGCTGGGAATCGCGCTACCCACGAACGATTCGGCGCTGCGCGACCTGGTGAATTTCACGTTGCAGGACATGTGGGCCGATGGCACGTTCGCGCGCATCTTCCAAAAGTGGTTCCCCGATCAGCCCATCAACGCGATCACGCCCTGGCCAGGCGACGAGCCGGGCATCGAGGCGCTGCTGGCCGGGACGTGAGGGATAACGGATTACTTTGTCGCTGATGATCGGCTGCCGTCAGCCCCTCGTTTCGGTGTGTAAATCAGCGTCTCGGCCAGGCGATCGGTCTGCTCGTAATTGGCATAGATGGCCTGCCGCACGCGCGGCGTCCAGCGACGGACGATCTGGGCAGGCTGACCGATCGGCTCATAGAGGGCGATGATCGGAAAGGCCCGACGGCTGATGGACTCGACCAACTGCGCGTCGTTCCACAGACCAGCCTGCTGAAGTTGGGCGAACTCGGCCGGTTGGATGTAAATGCGCCGGCCGTTCAGCGGCAGCAGACCATTGAACTCGTCGGCCAGGACATCGCCGCCGGCCTGTTGCATCATCCCGGCGAGCTGAGTCACTTCGCGCTGCAGTTGCATCTTGGTCGCGACAATCGGCGTGTAGTTGTCGCGCGTCCAGTCGCGCAGGTCGGTCAGTTGCAGAGCAACGACAGCCAGCGCCCCGATGCGAAACCACGGATTGCCACCCATCCAGGCCATAGCCGACGCCGTCAACAGACACACTGCAGCCACTAGCTCATACACGCCGTTCACGTCGGCGCCGGGCAGGCCAGCTTTCAGGCCGGCGAGCGCCGAGCAAACCACATAGATCAGCGCGAAATGCCAGGAACGCGTCGGCTCGGTGGTGCGCTCAAGCACCAGAAAGAGGATGCCACCGATGATGACGAACGCGGCGTGCACGAACAGATTGACGAACTGGCCGACCACCGGGAAGAGGCTGAAGCCGGATGAGCCGGCGACGACGGTGTGCATGAAGAACCCACCCGACGTGACGAGGTTGAGCGCAAGGAAGATTGCCAGCGCTCCGCCTCCCACGCCGGCCAGCAACGCAAGTGCCTGGGTCCGCCTCTTTTGGAACATCAGCCACGCAACTGCCGTTGCAGGGCCGGCCAGGGCGAAGTCGAGCCGGGTGTAGATGGCGAGGATAAACAACACTGCGGCGAGCGCGACGCCAAAACGCCGCCCCGACCAACGCACAATGACGGACAAGGCAGCCAGGCTGAGAGCCAGTGCAAGCGTGTCAGCGCGGTTGAACAACGACCAGAACGCAACGTGCGGGAAAGCCAACAGCAGGAATCCCCCCACCAGCGAAGCCATCCAGTCGCCGGTCAGGCTTTGGGCAATCACCACCAGGCACGCTGCAGCAGCCAACGCAGCAGCCAGAGATATGGCCCGGCCATACCAGTATGCCGGGCCGCTCGAGGCGACGAAGGGCGCCTGTAGCAAATGGAACAGCGGCGGGTCGTTGGTTACACGATACGGCGCAGACGAGAGATTTGCGGGATAGATGGATTCACCGCGCGCCAGCCGCACAGCCTGATCGAGGATCGGGCCTTCGCCGTATTCGAGCGGGTATGGATAGCGGATGACCTCGCCGGCCAGGGTGAGATGTTCGACCAGGGCCTGCGCCAGCGCGAATGCGACGAACATCAGCGCGATCAGCAAGACGAAGTCGGACAGCGTCGGCTGGCGCAATCTGGACATCACACGCGCTCCATTACCAACAGATGCGAGAGCCCGAACGCGCGCAGCGGCGACGACTCGAGCCCATGCATGGCCGCGCGCAGCGCCCGGCCGGCCGCGCCAGCGCGCGCAACGATGTTGTCGAAGCCCGGATACACCTGCGTATGCGAGACCACGCGCATAGGCGTGCCGTCGAACAACGCGCGCAACTGTCGGGTCGTGTAGGCCCGGACATGGGGGGCAAGTGCATTGCGCACACCATCGGGCAACCAGTTTACGAAGGGCTTGTTGCCAAAGCAATACCGGCCACGCCAGTAGATGCCATGCGTCTCGAAGGGATACAACCGGTTGGGCACAAAGATCACTGCCCGGCCACCCGGGCGTAACACGCGCGCGATCTCACGACAGGCAGCACGATCATCCTGGACGTGTTCGAGCACCTCGTTGCTGAAGACCACGTCGAACGTGCCCTCGGCGAACGGAAGCCGCTCGGCCATCGCCGCCAGCAGCCCTTCGACGCCGCGCGCGCGCGCCAGTTGCAGCCGCTCAACCTCGATGTCGAAGCCAAACACATGTGGGGTGTAGCGCCGGATCTCGCGCACGTAGGTGCCGATGCCACAGCCAAACTCCAACACGCGCTTGCCGGTCAGCGGCGCGGCAGCGTTCAGCATGGCCAGGCGCCGCTCCTGACCTGCGCGCCAGACGAAGGATGGGTTGCCTCGTTCGGCAGCTTTCCAATCGTGGGGCGGCGCATCATTCGATGGACTCGACATCAGAGCTTAGATTGTACCGGTCTGGAGACCTATAATCTTTTGCACCATGAACACATCTATGAATGGCAAAGTTGTCGCCGTCGCCGGCGCCACCGGCGGCCTTGGGCCGACGGTGGTCGAGGCGCTCTCGCGCGCGGGCGCCTCGCTGTCGCTCGTTGACCGCGACCAGGCCAAGCTGGATACACTGGTCGCGTCGCTCGGCGCGCCGCCGGACAGGCATCACTGCACGACGGCGGATCTGTTCGAGGCGGAGCAAGCGCAGGAATGGGCGGAACAGGTGCAGCAGCGCTATGGCCGCGTGGATGCCGTGCTTCACCTGGTGGGCGGCTACCGAGGCGGTCAAAAGATTGCCGCCTTCCCCGCTGACGACTGGGAATTGCTGAAGCGTTTGCTGATCGAGACCACCTGGAATGTGATGCGCGCTTTCGCTGAGCCGCTCAAGACCCACCGGGGGCGATTCATCCTGGTTTCTTCGCCGCAATCGCAGCGGCCCGCGCACACGAACGCTGCCTACGCCGCATGCAAGGCAGCCAGCGAAACGCTCACCCTGGCTCTGGCGGACGAATTCAAAGGCACCGGCGCGACGGCCAACATCATCGTCGTCAACGCCATCCTCACGCCGCAGATGCGGGCCGAAAAGCCGGACGCCGACTACTCGAAATTCACCACGGCCGAGGACATCGCCGACGCCATGCTCTATTTGTGCTCGGATGCCGCCGCCGGCATGAACGGCCAGCGATTGGCGCTCTTCGGCAGGTGAGCCACGCCATCGTCGAACGGCGTGGGACAATCTCACGCGGAGATTCCGATGAAACTGTTCGATCGCATGAAGCTGCTCGTCCGTTCCACCTTCGGCAGCTTACTCCACGGAAGCCCGGCTGATGATCGGTCGGCGGCCACACCCATCCGACGTAGTGATCGCTCGCTGGATAAGGCGCGGGCGCACCTGGAAATCCTGCAACAGGATTTGGCGGGAGCGGAGAGGCGCGGGGATAAGGAGCTGGCCGATCGGCTTCGGCGCGAGATAGGCGAGCTGCAGCGTCTGCTGGACAAAGCGCAGGCGCGCCGGCAGGCCGTTCAAGTCGCCGGCCCCTCACCCGGCCCATCCTCGGCCGCCCAGGAAGGCGCCGAAACTCACGAAGCTATGACCAAGTCGGACGCTCCAGGCAGAGCGCCTGACGAGACACTCGACGACACGCGCATCGCCGATCAAATTCGCAAGGCGCGCGAACGGGAATGAACGTTCAGTCTATGCGATACCCCACCCCGCGCACGGTTTGCAGGTGTTCGGGGCGCGACGGGTCTTTCTCGATTTTTTCGCGCAGCCAACGCACGTGCACGTCCACCGTGCGCACGTCGCCTTCGAAGTCGTATCCCCACACCTGGGTGATCAGGAACTCGCGCGAAAGCACGGCGCCCTTGTTGCGCATGAGCGTGGCGAGCAGCTCGAATTCTTTATGGCTGAGCTTGATTTCCTTGTCGCCCAGGTATACCCGCCGGGAGACCATGTCGAGATGCACATCGCCGGCGTGCAGTTGGCTCTCCATGCGTTTGGGCGTGCGTCGCAGGGCAGCGCGGATGCGCGCGGTCAACTCCGGCAGGCTGAACGGTTTGACCACGTAGTCGTCGGCTCCGTTGTCCAGCCCGATGACGCGATCTATCTCGCCTGCGCGGGCCGTGAGCAGGATGATGGCCACGTCCGACTCGCGCCGCAAGATGCGGCACAGCGATAAGCCGTCCAGCCCCGGCAACATCACGTCCAGCACACAAATATCGGGCTGTTCGCGCCGCGCCACTTCTAACCCTTCGTCGCCGCTGGTGGCAGTGACGACCGAGTAACCCTCACTCTCCAGATGTTTCGCGAGCAGATCTAGCAGAATCGTTTCGTCTTCGACAATCAGAACCTTGGGCATATCGAGCGTTACACTTCCATCTTCCGAGCGCCGGCCGGCGGTGTGTGCGGCTGGCGCACGACAACGGCCTTGGCCAAGCTTCATCCTGGTTTGTAATCTCCCAGCTCCGCCGTGGCGGCGAAGATCACGCGCTCGCACAGGTTGATCGCCCGATCGGCGATGCGCTCCAGGTTGTGCGCGACCCATAGCAAATAAGTTGACTGAGTGATTGTCTTTTGGTCCTGCATCATGTAGGTCAGCAACTCGCGCAGGACCTGGACATACAGCTCATCCACTTCTGCATCGCGCACAGCCACGGCCTTCGCGGCTTCGGCATCCATTTGCACGAACGCATCAAGCGCGTCCTGGAGCATCTTGCAGGCGATTTCTTGCATGCGCGGGATGTCAATGAGCGGTTTGATCAACGGCTCATCCCCGATACGAATGGCGATGGAGGCGATGCCGCTGGCGTGATCGGCTATGCGCTCCAGCTCGCCGGCCATGTGAATGGCGGCGATGATGTAACGCAGATCTTTGGCCGCCGGCTGCTGTGTCGCGATCGTATGCACGCATTTCAGCTCAACCCGGTAACGCAGCTCATTGATGCGCCGATCGGATTCAACCACTTGATGCGCCAGCGAAAGATCGCGGTTCTTGAGCGCCTGGACGGCGTTGGCAATCTGTTCTCCGATGAAGCTGCCCATGCGGAGAATGTCGTTGCGAATCTCGTCAATGCTGTGATCCAGCACGGAGCGAACCCGTGGAGAACTGGCCATGTCAATCACTTTCTATAAGTGAGCTTTATTAAGTTATTGTTAATTTTACAAGAAGAAAGGATGAAGAGAGCGATCAAAGAACAATTAATGTGCTGTTTACTCGAATTTCACATCATTGCAGTAACTTTGGGTAGGTGTCCGCAAAACCGTGACAGGAGCTGAAAGTTGAACAAAATTGGCAGGGCCCATAAC
>JAIMBB010000156.1 GCA_023511655.1 Anaerolineae bacterium | reverse complement strand
GCAGGTTTTTTGCTGGCTGTCACGACTTGGGCGAGCAACCTGCGGGAGGTTTTTGCCCCTATTCGTGAACGCACCCCTCGTCATGCCCCGCGTATTGATATATAGTCGCCGGGTGCTTCCGTTCGTCACCGATCCGCAAAACGCGACTCAGGCTTTGGGCGTTCTATTTATCGTGGTCGGATTCGTCGGCGTGTTCCTGCCTGTGCTGCCGGGCCCGATCGTGATCTGGATTGGCGCGCTGCTGTGGGCGATTGGCGATCAGTTTCAACGCGTGGGCTGGCCGGTGCTGATCGCAATGGCTGGGCTAATGGTTGTAGGGTGGGGGAGTAATCTCTTCTTGACCGGCTACCTCACCCGCCGCAGCAGCGCATCCTGGAAGACTGTGGTCGGCGCGATCGTCGGCGGCATCGTCGGCGGGGTGTTGCTGAGCAGTATCCCGGTCATCGGTGCGATCGCCGGCGCGGTGATCGGCGGCGTGTTGGGCGTGCTTGCTGTAGAGCTGTTGCGCAGCCGCCGGCTGGTTCCGGCGCTGCGCTCCAGTCGCGACTATCTGCTCGGCTGTGTATTTGGCCAGATGGTCGAGCTGTTCTTCGCCCTGCTGATGATCGCGCTATTCGTGTGGCGGGCGACCTCGTGATGCGTCGCCGCGCCATGTCCGGGAGGCAGGCGGCTAACGCCTGAAGATCTCGTGGCGCAGCGTGACCTTGTGCAGCCGCTCCGGCACGAGGTGCACGCCGAGGCCCGGGCCGGATGGCACGCTCAGCGTCCCATCGGCGTTGATCTCGAAGGGCGGCTCGATCAGATCCGGGTTGTAGTACCGGTTGCTCGCGCTCAGATCGCTGGGGAGTTTGAAATTGGGTAAGGCAGCCAGGGCCAGGTTCAGCGCGCGGCCGACGCCTGTCTCCAACATGCCGCCGCACCACACCGGCACGTTGCATGCCTCGCAGATGTCGTGTATGGCGATGGCGTGGGTGAGGCCGCCCACGCGCCCTTGCTTGATGTTGATGATCTTGCACGCCCCCAGCTCGATGGCCATTCGAGCGTGATCGGGCGTGTGGATGCTCTCGTCAAGGCAGATGGGCGTCTGGAGCTGAGGTTGCAACTTGCTGTGCTCGTAGATGTCATCGTAGCCCAGCGGCTGCTCGATCATCAACAGGTTCAGGTCGTCCATCTGCTTGAACAAGTCGGCATCCTGTAGCGTGTAAGCGCTGTTGGCGTCCACCATCAACATGCGGTCGGGAAAGGCAGCCCGTGCAGCGCGAACGTCGCGCAGGTCGCGCCCCGGCTTGATCTTCATCTTGATGCGCAGATAGCCATACTGCAGGAAGCTCTCGATGCGCTCCAGAAGCTTTTCGGTGGTGGGCTGGATGCCGATACTCACGCCGACCACGACGCGGTCTTTCATCTGGCGGCCGGTCACTTTGCCGATGTAGTCGCGCAGGCTCAGGCCGGCTTGTTGCGCGGCGATGTCCCACAGCGCAGCTTCCAGAGTGGCCTTGGCCATGTTGTGACCGCGCACCCGGCCGAAGCGCGCCGGCGCCTCGCGAGGGTCGGCAATCGGCGCGTTGAACAAGGCGGGGATCAGGTAGCCGGTCATCACATGCCAGTTGGTGGTGACGGTCTCGTAGGAATAGCCGGGGTCGGCGTCGGCCACGCTTTCTCCCCAGCCGGTCACGCCGTCGGCGACGATGCAAGCCAGGATGCTCTCGCGCTCGGCTGTCACGCCGAAGCTGGTCTCGAAAGGCGCCACCAGCGGCAGGCGAATGTGAAAGAGCTCGATGCGTTCGATGTTCATGAAGCGATTATCGGCGCCTTTCGGTCGCGTCGCGCGTGATCGGTGCTGCGCTGCCCTAGGGACGTGATGACTTGCGCGGCTTATTCAACGGGTTCTTCATCGGTTCTCCGCGCAACACGCGCGCTACTTCTTCGGCGGCATTGACCTGGAGCTGGGTCAACGCTTCTTCCGAATACCAGGCGGCGTGTGGGTTGAGGATGGTGTTCGGTGCATGGCGGATGGGGTGATCGGCGGGCAACGGCTCCTGTTCAAACACGTCGAGGGCCGCCCCGGCCAGTTTGCCCATTTGTAGCGCGTCGGTCAGCGCCAGGGTGTCCACCACGGCTCCCCGTGAGACGTTGATCAGGTAAGCGCCGGCTTTCATCTTGCCGATGGCCTCGGCGTTGATGAGATGATGCGTCTCCGGGGTGAGCGGGGTGTGGATCGAGATGAAATCGGCCTCGCGCAACAGTGAGTCGAGATCCACCAGTGCGGCGCCGATTGCCTGTGCCCTCTCCGGCGAGAGATATTTGTCGTACACAATCACGCGCATCCCAAAGCCGAGCGCGCGCGTGGCCACTGCGCTGCCGATGCGCCCCATGCCGATCAGGCCCAACGTCCGGCCCGCGATGCGATGCACCGGCTTGGCGACCCTCAGGGTTGCCCATTCGCCTCGTCGCATGCTCGCGTCTAATGGCAGCACCTTGCGCGCCAGTGCCAACAGCATCGCCATGGCATGGTCGGCTACCTCGGGAATGCAGTAATCGGGCACGTTGGCCACCCAAATGCCGCGTTCGGTGGCCGCGGGCACGTCTATCGTCTCGTAGCCGACGCCGTAACGCACCACGCAGCGCAGCCTGGGCAGGGCGTCCATCACGCGTGCGGTAATGGGCACGAAGCCGATGATCAGCGCATCGGCGTCCGGTGCGGCGCGGATCACGTCATCTTCAGTGCGCAGCGGGCTGCAGTCCACGACCTCCGCCAGGCCGTCGAGCGCCGCCCGCTCCGGATCGAGCGATGGGAAGGAATGATCGGTGATGACAACTTTGTACATAAGCCGTTGTGGAAGGGATGGGATGATGCGACTATTGAGCCGCGTCGAAGTCATTTGTGTGGATCGAGTTTACCGTAAGTGCGCTTGTCACTTTCTTGCCAATTGTGGATAAATTGGGTATACTCTTGCGCACTCACCTGATTCGATAGAGGCGTTCACCGCGGCGCCTCTATTTTAATTCTGACGTCGCTGCATCACACTGATGGCTCACATAGACGCACATCGTTGAGGAAGGCAGGTTGATTAACATGATCGAGCAAGAATATCTCACACCGGAGGGGCTGAAGAGGCTCGAGGAAGAGCTGGAGCATCTGAAGACCGTTCGTCGGGCCGAGGTCGCCCAGCGGTTGCACGACGCAATGGCGGAGGGCGAGGTCGAGGAAAACCCCGAGTACGAAGATGCCAAGAACGAGCAGGCCTTCGTCGAAGGACGGATTCTGGAGATCGAGACCATCCTTGCCAACGCTGTGCTGATCGAGAACAAAGGCCCGTCGAACGAGGTTCGCCTGGGCAGCAAAGTGACCGTCACCGAGGTGGGCTCCGGCAGCAAGGAACATTACATCATCGTAGGGTCGGCCGAGGCCGATCCCGCCAATGGGCGGATCAGCAACGAATCGCCGCTCGGCCGGGCACTGCTCGGTCATAAGGTGAACGATATCGTCTCCGTCCAGGCGCCGGAGGGTGAGATCAAATTCAAGGTCACCCACATCTCGAACAGATGATCTACAATGACGGTCGGCGATGAGCATGGTCGTGGATCGGGAGGCCATCGCGGCTGCGGTGGCTTCCACTCCAACCCCTTCGACGCCGGTCATGCATGAGCAAACGCTATCTGGTCGGCCATCCGGGCACCGGCAAGACCACACTCCTCACCGATCGTCTGACTGAGCTGGTCAACTCCGGCGTCCGCCCCGATCGCATCCTCGTCCTCATCCCTCAGGAGTCTCACGCCCGGCGCTTCCGGGCGGCCTTCGGGCGGACGCGCGAAACCGTTCATGCCTCCGCCGAGCCTAAACCTCGTCGGGCACGCGCCTCGGCCCCGGAGATTCATACCTTCTTCGGGCTGGCGCAGCGACACGTGAGTTTGTTTTTCCCGCGCATCGCACCGCGCGCCGGCTTCGCCAATCCTCGTCGCGAGCCGGTGTGGATGAACGTGGAGGCTGCGCAGTACTTCCTCGATCGCGTCGCCGCGCCATACGTCGGCGACTTCGAGGATTTGCGCATGCCGCACACCCGACTGCTGGTTCAGATTCTGGATGACCTGAACCGAGCAGCAACCACCGGCTTTGCACTGGAGGAGCTGGCCGACCGCCTGATGTCGGCCTGGCATGGCGCCGAGTCCCGCCGGCATGCTTATCGCGCGGTTCAGGAGATCGCTTTGGCGTTTCGGCGCTTCTGCTTGCAGCACACCCTGGTGGACTTCTCGCTGGGCATGGAATTGTTCAGGGCGCATTTGCTCAAGGCCGGCTTCTACCGCGAGTATGTCGCGGCGCGCTATCGCCACGTGTTGGCCGATAACGTCGAGGAGGCCGCGCCGGTCATCCACGATTTTCTATGCCTTCTGCTGGAGACCTCCGACAGCGCCATGATCGTCGAGGATGATCCGGGCGGCTTTCGCATCAACCTGGGCGCGGAACCCCAGTCGGCGCGCGCGGTGCGCGAAGCATGCGATTGGGTGGAATATGTCACTGATCCACGTCTGCTGACGGATGCGCCCGATTCGCCCTCGCGATTTGGCCAGATGCTGATGCAAGCTATCATGGAGCGCGAAGGGCGCGCGCCCTTGCGCAGTTCGGCCGTCGAGGTGCTGCGCAGCGCCGATGGTTCCCCGATGCGCTATTGGGCGACCATGGTGCAGGCGGCAGCGGAACGCATCGGGGCGTTGATCCGCTCTGGGGTCCCGGCGGGCGAGATCGCAGTGGTGGCGCCGGTGGTGGAGGATGTGTTGCGCTTCGAGCTGGAGGAACGCTTGAAGGACCACAGCGTAGGCGTCTATGCCGTGCGCCCGTCACGACCGCTGCACGATCACCCTCTAGTGCGCGCCCTGGTTACCTTCGCGCGGCTCGCCCATCTGCGCTGGGGGCAACCGGCTTCGCCCCAGGAGCTCACCCGCGCCCTGACGCTCACCATATCGGAGCTGGATGTGGTGCGGGCGCAGATCATCGCTGATGCAGTGCGGCGCTCAACCGGCTCTGCCGGCATATCCACCTTGCCACCGCTCGATGACGCGGTGCTGTGGAGCCGTGTCGGGCCGCAGTTCTGCGAGCGCTATGCCGCCCTGCAGGGATGGCTCGCGCAAACGGCGGAGCTGGAAGGGCACAGAGCGCAGGGCGCGCCGCTCGATGTCTTCTGGCAAAGGTTCGTCGGCGAAGTGCTGTCGCGGCCAGGCTTTGCGCTGCACGAGGACCCGGACGGCGCGCTGGTGTGCGACAAGCTGATCGCTTCGGCGCGTGCATTCCGCGAGGTCTTGGAACAGTCCGACCTTTTGCCCTCGGCCCTGCCCACTGCCGAGCTCGCGGTGCTTGGACTTGGGCCCAGACCCGACGCAACAGAGACGATGGATGTCGGGTTGGCTTACATCACCGCCTTGACGCAGAACGTGCTGGCTGCCGAATATGCGCCGGAGCGTTCGCCGGAGGTGCCGCCTGATCGCGTCTTGCTCGTGCCAGCCTATACCTACCTCACAGGCGACTATCGTTCACGTCATCAGTTCTGGCTCGACGTCAATGCGACGAGCTGGCACGAGCGGTTCTATCAGCCGCTCACCCATCCCTATGTCCTCTCGCGCGGGTGGCGGCCGGGCACTCGTTGGACGGATGATGACGAACAACGCGTCGGCCGCGAGCTGCTCGCGCGGGTGGTGGGCGGTTTGGCGTTCCGCTGCAGCGACAGGATTTACCTGGCTGCCGGCGAGCTGAACGTCGCCGGACAGGAGGAGAGCGGCATGCTCGCGCAAGCGCTGCGCCGGTTGGAGATCATCGGTTAGCAACCGAAGCGTAGGAAGTGAGCGGCGGAGGGCAAACGATGAATTTGCGGCCGCAACAGCTAGACATCGTGACCATGTATACCGGCGGCAAGCTGGCCGTCTCGGCCGTGCCCGGCAGCGGCAAAACTCAGACGCTTGCTGCTCTGGCTGCGCATCTGTTAGCTCGCGGACTGGTCGGGCCGGAGTCCGAGGTGCTGGTGGTGACCTTCACCAACTCGGCGGTAGACAACGTCAAGGCGCGCATCCGCCTCGCCCTGCGCGACTTAGGCCTGCGCGATAGCGGCTTTCGCGTGTTTACCCTGCACAGCCTGGCGAACGCCATCGTGCGCGAGCGCCCTGACCTGGCCGGCGTGACCTACGATTACCGCATTGACGATGAGCTGAGCAACAGTCGGGCCATGGCCGAGGCCGCCCGTTGGTTTATTCAGCAAGAACGCGACTACTGGCTGAGCTTCCTGCCCTCTGGGCTGACGCAGCAACAACGCTATCAAGCCGAGAGCCAGTGGGCCGATGACACCGCGCGCATCGGCGCAGAGGTGACCAAGCTGGCCAAGCATTTGCGCCAGACGCCGGCGGATGTGAAAGCGCTCATCGCCGGTGATAGTGCCTCGGCCGATTCGGCGCCTGGCCATCGTCTCCCTGTGTCGCCTTTCCTGCGCATCGGCGCAGCCATCTACGAGCGCTATGACCAGGTGCTGCGCGCCGGCGGCCGGCTGGATTTCGATGACCTGATCTGGGCTGCCATCCGTGCCTTGAACAACGACGATGATTTTCGGCGCCGGCTCGGCCGACGCTGGCCCTTCATCCTGGAAGACGAGGCCCAGGACAGCACGCCGTTGCAAGAGGAAGTTCTCTCTCTGCTCTCGCGCGAACACGGCAACTGGGTGCGCGTCGGCGATCCCAACCAGGCCATCATGACCACGTTCACGGCGTCGGATGTGCGCTTCTTCCGCGAGTTCAAACGGCGGCCCGATGTGAAGGTGATGCCACTCACGGTGAGCGGCCGCTGCGCGCCAGAGATCATCGCCCTGGCCAACCGCCTGGTGCGTTGGACGACCGGCGCGCACCCTGAACCGGCTGTGCGGGCCGAAGCGCTGAGCGCCGATGAGCTCATTCAGCCAACCTTGCCCGACGACCCACAGCGGAATCCATCCACTGCGCGCATCCGGCTGCAGGCGTTCGACAACGAGGACGCCGAGGTGCAGAAAGTCGCCCAGAGCGCGGCACGTTTCGTCCTGGATCAACCCGACCGGACATGTGCCATCCTCGCGCCAACCAACTACTTCGGCCAGCGGATCGTGCAGGCGTTGGAGGCGATTCAGGCGCGCCATCCCGGCATGGTGCTCTACCAGGATCAGTTGCGCAATGCCCAGCCGGTGCGCGATGTGGCGCGCGTGCTGGCACAAGCCGTGCGCTTTTGCAGCCAGCCTACCAATATGAATGCGCTGGTGGATTTGCGCACGGCGATGATCGAAGCTGGCGTGGGACCACATGGCGATGTGCGCAATAACCGGGTCAAAGCACTGTTGCGCAGCGCGCGGCCGGAGCGCTTGTTGTTCCCGCTTGCCGATTCGGAATCGCCTTTGCCGGTTGGCCTTGAGTTGCGCGAGCGCGAGGAGCGCGAGTTGTATACGCTGGCGGCGCTTGTGGCTCGCTGGTTGCGTGCCAGTGTGCTGCCGGTGGATCAGCTCATCCTTGCCATTGCCCAACATCTGTTCGCGCGTGATGCTGACCTGGCCATCGCACACAGCCTGGCGTCCAGTCTGCGCCGCTATATGTCCATTCACCCAGACGCACACCTAGCCGATGTGGCCCGTGAGTTGGACGAGATCGCCAACAATCGCCAACGCTATCTGAGCGGCTCGCTCATCGAAGCCGGGTTTCAGCCCAGCAAGGGACAGATCACCGTGACGACGATGCACAAAGCGAAGGGGCTGGAGTGGGATCGCGTATATCTGACCAGCGTGGACGAAATCGAGTTCCCACATGACGCTTCGGCCGGATTTCGCGGGCAGGCCTGGTATCTGGATGGTCATGACCCGGCGCTGGAAGCGCGCGTGCAGTTAGAGGCATTAGCCGGTGGCCTTGTCCGGCGCGAGCAGGCCGAAGCCGATCTGTTGCATCAAGCCCGCCTGGAATACATCGCCGAGCGATTGCGGCTGCTCTACGTCGGCGTCACGCGCGCGCGATCCGACTTGCTGATCAGCTTCAGCCGTCGGCGCATGGAGCGCGATAATAGCGCTGCCTTGGCTATACGCGAGACATTGCAGTGGACGGCATAAGCCGGTGCGGTTGCATGCGTATGAGATGATATGCGGACTGCTGCGCGCGTTTCGACTGACAAGCTGGCAACCCGGTAATACGGCCGACTTGCTAACCTGATGATTCGGACAATCCATGACTATGAAAGGCCTCATCCTCAGCGGCGGCAAAGGCACGCGCCTGCGCCCACTGACCTTCACCAGTGCTAAGCAGCTCATCCCGCTCGCCAACAAGCCGGTGCTCTTTCGCGTGATCCAATCCATCCGCGATGCCGGCATTGACGACATCGGCATCGTGATCGCCCCGGAGACCGGAGCGGAGATCAAGAGCGTAGTGGGCGATGGTTCACGCTGGAACGCGCGCATCACCTATATCCTCCAGGACGAGCCGCGCGGCCTGGCCCATGCCGTCAAGATCAGCCGCGACTTCATCGGCGATTCCCGCTTCGTCATGTTCCTCGGCGACAACTGCATCCAGGGCGGTATTCATCGCCTGATCGAGCAATACGCGGCATCGGACTACAACAGCCAGATCGTGCTGACGCGCGTCGCCGATCCGCGCCAGTATGGCGTGGCCGTGCTGCGCCCCGATGGCAGCATCGAACGGCTGATCGAAAAGCCGAAAGACCCACCCAGCAACCTGGCGCTCGTCGGCGTCTACATGTTCGATCGGCACGTCTTCGAAGCGGTGGAGGCGATCCAGCCCTCGTGGCGCAACGAGCTGGAGATCACCGATGCGATTCAGTGGTTGGTGACGAACCACTATCGCGTGTACCCGTATGTGCACACTGGATGGTGGGTGGACACCGGCAAGCGCGAGGACATGCTCGAGGCCAACGCCCTGGTGTTGGAGGAACTGACGCCGCGCTGCGAAGGCGAGGTAGACGCGAATTCAGTCGTGGATTCGCGCGTGACGCTGGAGAAGGGCGCGCGCATCGTCCACAGCACTGTCCGCGGCCCAACCATCATCGGCGAGAACACGCAGATCATCAACAGCTACATCGGCCCCTTCACCAGCATTGATCGCGACTGCGTGATCGAGAATGCCGAGATCGAACGCAGCATCGTGCTCGAACGGTGTCAAATCGCTGGCATCCCGGCCCGCATTCACGACAGCCTGATCGGCCGGCGTGCGGTCATCACTCGCGCGATGAACAAGCCGAATGGCTATCGCCTGTTGCTGGGCGACTACAGCCAGGCGGGCCTGCCATAGCGCTTCGCCGTAGGATGTGAGCTTACGCGGTGTAGGTGGTTGTGGACCGCTACAACGCTGGCAGGCTTGCCATGCACTCGCCCTACAATAGGCCGCATGCGTTCATTCGACGAGATGATAGCGCGCGTGGATCGGCTGGCCGAGCTGTTTGCGTCGCGCGCCGAACGGCACGATCGCGAAGGCTCGTTTGCCTTTGAGAATGTGGCCGACATGCGCGCGGCCGGCCTGCCGCGCTTGCCGGTGCCGGCCGCGTTGGGCGGTGATGGTTTCAACCTCTTCCAGTGTGTGTGCGTGTTGCAGCATCTTGCCCGCGGCGATGCCAGCACGGCGCTCGGCCTGGC
>JAIMBB010000155.1 GCA_023511655.1 Anaerolineae bacterium | reverse complement strand
TGTGTGGACGATTGATGAGTTGCTACGCTTCACACCCAGGCGGATTTAGCTCCACGCTATTTTGTGGTGCTACCCACGGTATCTATGCCGAAAGCAATCGTCAACGAAAGTGTAATCATGCCGAACGGCAAGCCGGCGCGGATCAGCTGCGACCAGATCTTCGGCGTCACGACAATCGGTCGTGACACGAGCTTGTGACGTCGTATAGCCCATGCTGCAAACACGATCTGCGGGATCATCGCCAGTAACCCCACGCCGATCAACGCCAGAAATCCCCACCCGTTGATTAGCACAATCGTCCCGAGCACTGCCGAACCGATCTGGCCGATGACAGCAATAAGAGTCGGATACTCCATGCGCTCGGCGGCAACCAACGCCGAGTCCATTGGAGCGAGGAAGGCGGAATAGATGAAAGTGAGTGTATACAGGAATACACCTAAAACCAATTCAGGTGTGAAACCATACAACGCCGCGCCAGCCGTGATACCGATCACACCTATTATGGCCAATGTCAAACGCAGTGCCCAAAGATTCCAAAACAGATGGTTTGTTTTCTCAGGTCGCTGAGCCATCTCGCGCATGACATATTGCGAGACGCCCAACTCGGCAAAGATAGCAAACAATCCAACGAAAGCCGTGACCGTCGAATACTGGCCGAAGCCAGCATCGCCAAGCACGCGCACCACTGCCACGTTATATAGAAAGTTGATCGCCTTGAGCGCCAATGAGCCCAAAGTGATGAAGAGCGTATTGCGCGCGACCGTGCGCTTTAAGCTGCGCGATTGCTCATCGGCTGTTGCGGACGTCAAAATAGCCTCCTAGAGATAACCTTCAACACTGTTATATCGATAGCTTCACTACCTGCTACTAGTCGCAATTCCCGGACCTGACTGCAAGCGCCGCCCTCCCCAAATCCAGACGGCTATATCCCGAGTTTGTTCACAGCCCTGTGCATCACGTTGGAAGTCTCCAAGCGTTTCACGCGCGTACCTCCCCCTGTGCTCCTGCTAGAATTCACTAGGCAATCGAAGATGGGCTTGCGAATTTTGGAGATGAAATGGCTGTCACCGAAAGAGAAGTGATGTCCGCGCTCTCGCGCGTGATCGAACCGGAGCTGCACAAGGACCTGGTCACCTTGAACATGATCAAGGACGTGCAGATCAGCGGAAACAACGTGGCCTTCAAGATTGAACTGACCACGCCGGCCTGTCCGCTGAAGGACGTGATGGAAAAGGCAGCACGCGCTGAGCTGAGCAAAATCCCCGGCATCGGCAAGGTCGAGATCGGCTGGACGAGCAACGTGGCGGCCAACGCCCGCATGCGCAGCGCGCTCAACCTGCCCATCAAGAACATCATCGCTGTGGCCAGCGGCAAAGGCGGCGTGGGCAAGACCACCGTGGCGGTGAACCTGGCCGTCGCGTTGGGCCAGGCCGGCGCGAAGGTCGGCTTGCTCGACAACGACGTATACGGCCCCAATGTGCCGCTGATGGTTGGCCTGCCGACGGCCGAGCTGATGCCGGACGGGCGCGCCATGCCAAGCGTGGCGCAGCAAAACGGCAAGCTCATCCCCGTGGAGAAGTTCGGCATCAAGATCTTCAGCATCGGTTTCATCTATCCCGCCGAGTCGCCTCTGGTGTGGCGCGGGCCGATGTTGCATAGCGCCATCCGCCAGTTCCTGCAAGACGTGGCTTGGGGCGACCTGGATTACCTGATCGTTGACATGCCACCCGGCACGGGCGATTCACAGCTCTCGCTGGCGCAGACGGTGCAAGGCGCCATGGGCATCATCGTCACCACCCCGCAACTGGTCAGCATGGGCGATGCGCTCAAAGGCCTGGCTGCGTTCGAGCAGCTCAAGGTTCCCATCATCGGCGTGATCGAGAACATGGGGCCATACACCGATCCGACAACCGGCAAGAAGGTGGCCATGTTCGGCGAGGGCGGCGGCGAGCGCCTGGCAGCGATGAAGAAAGTGCCCTTCCTAGGCAGCGTGCCACTCGATCCGGCCGTTCGGGTGGGCGGCGATAGCGGCCGGCCGATCGTGGTTGCCTATCCGGATAGCGAGGCGGCCAAGCGATTGACCGAGATCGCCCGACAAGTCGCTGCGCGGGTGAGCGTGCTCAACTTCCAGCAGAACAACGTCGTCCCAATTTCGATCATCGGATAGAGGCTTCCACGACGAAGTCACCAGGCACAGTTCTCTCTTCGCGTTCTGCAATTCGTGCATGGAATACCTCGTCTTCGTCTACGGCACCCTACGGCGGGGCGGCGTGCGCGCCATCCCAACGCTCTTCCCGCAGGCGCGGTTTCTTGGCTGCGGCACGGTGAAGGGTTGGCTATATGACTTTGGCGCCTATCCGGGACTGATCTGTGACCCGGCCGGACGCGACATCCTGGGCGAGGTCTATGCCGTGGACGCGAACGCCCTGCAAGCGATGGACGAGATCGAGCGCTACGTCCCAGGCGACGAGGCAGCATGCTACTACTTCCGTCGCGCTCACCACGTCGCCATGCGCAATGGCTGCACCCTGACTGCCGAGCTGTATGAGTGCAACCCGCGCTACTACGATTGCACCGCGCCCATGCCGGTCGTGGATTGGATCGCCTGGGCGCAGAGCATCGGGGAGCTGCCGGAGGAGGCCTGGCCAGATGGCGCTCCCATCAAGAAGTGACGCCTTCGCTTACAATTGCACCTGATCCCGGTTGAACCGCCGCACCAGCGCAACAGCCCTGGGAACGGATCCGATCCGGCCTGGCCGGCGCAGGGACGCATATGACGACAGACGTTTCAGCAATCAAAGAGCCCTCGATGTTCGACCTGCCGGAGTGGACGGGAGTCTATCCGGAGGAGACAAAGCCGGTCGAGCCACCGCAGCGTCTGGTCGGCGTCCGTTTCCAGAGGGTCGGCAAGGTCTACCACTACAACGCGCAAGGCTTCGACGATTTGAAGGTCGGCGATTGGGTAATCGTAGACACGGCCCGCGGCAAACAGATGGGCCAGGTGGCCACGCTCAAACCGCCCAAGGACAAGGGCGGTCCCTACAAGCGCATCGAGCGGCGCGCCACCGGGCGCGACATGGCCATGCGCCACTACTACGAGAGCAAAGAGCTGGAGGCGATGATCGCCTGTCGCGCCGAAAGCGCCGCCCTCAATCTGCCCATCAAGATCGTGCGTGCCGAATACAGCTTCGACGGCCAGACCTTGACGTTCCTGTACTCGTCCGACCAGGAAGAGCGCGTCGAAGTCGGCGCGCTGCGCGAGGCGATGAGCCGGCTGTATCGCGCGCGCATCGAGACGCGTCAGATCAGCCCACGCGAAGTGGCCAAGATCCTGGGCGGCATGGGCGCATGTGGCATCGAGGAGCGTTGCTGCTCGCGCTTCCTCACCGAGTTCAGCCCGATCTCGATCAAGCATGCCAAAGAGCAAAACCTCAGTCTGAACCCGCACGACGTCACCGGGATGTGCGGCCGGCTGCGCTGCTGCCTGATCTACGAGTACGAACAATACGTCGAGGCGCGCCGCCACTTACCCAAGCTCAAATCCATCATCGGCACGCCGCTTGGACCAGGGAAGGTGGTCGAGATCCTGCACCTGCGCGATTCGGTGCGCGTGAAGATCGGCGAAGGGCCGGAGGCGCGCGAGGTCGAGTTCCATCGTGAGCAGCTCGTCCCGTTAGAGGAGTGGCAACGCCTCCAGGAGAAAGCTGCAAGCGGAACGTGCGATCGCCACGCGAACGGCGAATGCGACTGCGGCAGAGGCAAACAGGCCGAAGGAGATCAAGCTTCGCGCCCGGCGCACGAGGGCGCAGCCCTGCCGCCGGCGGCCAAGGCATACATCGAGGCGAACGAAGCGCGCCAGAAAGCGGAACGGCGCCAATCCGTCCCCGGCGCGAAGAAGGCCGATCGTAACCCCCGCGGCGAGCGCCGCCCGACCGACGTTGGGCGCCAGCAACCTCGCACTTCGGATGCAGGCGACGCCGATCAAGCGCAGCCGAAACGCCGGCCCCTGCTGAGGCGCAAACCGGGCAAATAACCGGGCAAATAACCGGGCAAATAATCGTTGCCCATCCCACACAGCTCGCCTGTGAACATCCTCGTCATCATCGCGCACCCCGACGATCCCGAGTTCTTCGCCGGCGGCACCATTGCCCGGTGGTGTCATGAAGGTCATGACGTGCGCTACGTCGTCGTCACCGGCGGCGACAAAGGCAGCGACCAGCCCGATATGACCCCGGCTCGGCTCGTCGCGCTCCGTCGCGACGAGCAGCGCCGGGCGGCTGCCATCCTGGGTGTGCGCGAGGTCACCTTCCTCAGCCACGTAGACGGCGAGTTGTTGAACACGCTTGACGTTCAGCGTGACCTGGTGCGCGAAATCAGGCGGGCACGCCCGGATGTGGTAGTCACCACCGACCCACAGACGCTGCACTACGGCGCGATGCGCGTCAACCACAACGACCACCGTGCAGTCGGCCTGGCAGTGTGCGACGCGATCTTCCCCGCATCGGGCAACCGCATGTACTTCCCCGAACTGCTGGCCGATGGTTTCGAGCCTCATTCGCCCAGGGAGATTTACTTTGCCGGTCCCGCCCAGCCAAACACCCTGGTGGATGTGACCGACTTCATCGCGGCCAAGATCGGGGCGATCCGCGCGCACGCCTCGCAGGTGAAGGAACCGGACAAAATCGAAGCGCGGATTCGGCAAGGGCTGCTGCGCATGACGGCGGACGGCCGGGTCTTCTACGCGGAAGCGTTCCGGCGCATCTTGCTATAAACTTCGGGAGATGCGTCTCCCGCGCCGCGGGCGGTGGGTTACACCGGCCGGAAAGCCCGGGCCGGAGGCGCTTCGATGGAATGCACAGAAGTGCACTCACCAAGATAACGCGCACCGGCGCCGTGCTAGAATACGCGGCTGCGTTATCCCGGAGTTGAAATCTGACGATGCTAAATCCGGCAATGGGAACCGATCGGTGAACGCCACGCGCCAAGGCTAAGACGTCCACTTCATCGCACTCAAGCCGATCGCCTTCCGCCGACTAATGGCTTGCACCCAAGGGGTGCCTTTCGCCCATAGACGGTAATGCTCGATAACGAGGCGCACAATCATGAACGGGCCTTCTATGCATGGAGAATCCGACTCGAACGTTTCAGGCGGTTCGGATCCCGGTTTATCAGGCTTTACGGAGACGCCGGTCATTGACCGCATTCCCAGGCTGGCCAATAGAAAGAAAAGACGAAAGCCGCCGCGCCCTACCCGCGAGACGCCGCGCACGCAGTTGCTGTTGCCCACCACGCGATCGGGTTGGCTGAAGGTGGCGGGAGCCGCGCTTGGTGGGGTAGTGGCCGTCGGCGTCGCCTTAGTCGGCCTGCACCTCATCAGCGCCAGCGGCTGCAGCGAATTCACCACCGAGCGGACGACGATCACTGCCGGAGGATTTCGAATCAAAGTCGTGCCAGGCGACTTGGTCGGCAGCTTCGGCGTCAGACTGGACGTCCTGCCCTTGGCCGACTTTACCCCTGATTCTCGCAATGCCGGGCTGCAGGCCGCCTCTGCCGGCCTGCCGGACTCGCTGGTGCCGATAGGCGATCCAATCCTGGTCAAAACGTGCAGTGTGGACCCCAAGCTGGCCACGCTGCGCATGAGCATCCCGCCGGGCGCCGAGCCGGGGGCGAGCCTGGATTTGTACGGCTGGGATGACCAGGCCCGCCGATGGATCTGGTTGGGAGGCGAGTTGGACATGATGGCCAACGAGGTCGTCGCGCGCGTCAGCCACGTGCCATCGCTCGTCGCGCTGATGAAAGTAGCCCCCATCTCGCCGGTGCTCGGCATTGAGTTGCCCCCTGCATCCGATAACCCTGCCGCGGTGGTCGAGTCCATTCCATCTGCCGCAAAGGAAGTCCACGCCACAGGGATTTATCTGGGCGACGGCAGTGGCCTGGCGGGCAACCTCAGCAAGCTGTTGCGGCCGACCGGCGTGAACGGCGCACCGGTAAAAACCATACCGGTCGTGCGCAATTGGGGGGCCAAGGGCGAGGTCAATCGCACATTGCTGCGCACCATGCTGGCCAGCGAGTCCAGCCGCGCCGCGCACGTCAATGCTCTGCTCGGCCTGATCGCGACCGGCGGTTTCGAGGGCGTCCAGATAGATTATCGCGGGGTGGATGCCGCACAGCGCGAAGCGTTCGCGCAATTCGTCGAACTGCTGAGCGCGCGGCTCGCCGAGCAAGGCAAGACCCTCAACGTTGCTGTGCCCGCTCCGGCGCTTACCGGCGCCATCGGCGATGCTGCCGGCGCGATGGGCGTCTTCGATTCGCCTGGCTACGACCTGTATCGGATTGGTCGGGCCGCCTCAATGGTTCAACTCGACTTGACGACCAATCCCGAGGCCCTGTGCACGAGCCAACTGGATGCCTTGATGGGTTGGGTCACCGGCCGCATTGATCGCCATAAGTTGCAGGTGGTCGTGCCGACGCTGGGGCTACAGAAAGATGCCAACGGCCGCGCGAAGCTGATCGGCCTGGAAGAAGCGCTGGCCGAGTTGGGCGGGCTGCGAACCGTCGCCTCGGCAGTCGCGCCGGGGGCGAACGTCCGACTTTGGTGGAACAGCGATGTCGAACCCTCCGATGTGCGCTACGACCCCAACAGCAAGTTCTATTCCTACAGTTACGTGGACGAACGCGGCATTCAGCAAACGGTGTGGCTGAACACCGCTGCCAGCCTGAAGAGCACGCTGGAGCGCCTGAGCCGGCACAACATCCGTGGCCTTACGCTGCGCGGATTGGCGCAACCGGGCAATGACGCCGGCATCCAGCAGGTGGTGGATGGGTTCGTGCGCGGCGATCTCGCCTCGGTTCCGGCCCCGGAACCCCTGCTCAAGGTGGCATTCGGCTCCGGCACGCCGTTCAGCCTGCCCCTGAGCCAGGAACCGACTGCGATGATCGTGCAAGCGCCAGGCGGCGAAGGTAGTTACGAGATCCATTCCGTGTTCCAAAGCCTGCGGCCGGTGACGTTGGGCTCGTCGCGTGTCGAGGTGTCCAAAGATGCGCCAAGCGCTGAAGGCGGCGCCACGACCCTTACGGCCTCGGCTGCCCTTGCCCCGGCAGAGGCTGTCTCGCAAACAGCGACGTCGCCGTCGGACGCCGCGCCGGCGCCGTCGCTGCCCGGCATAAACGCAGAGGTCTTTGAGCTGGGCGGTCACGTCAACGACCTGTTGCACGCCACGCAAATGAAGAGCGCCGGCATGACCTGGGCGCGCACGGAGGTGCGCGGAGAAGTGGTGCCCGAAGCGTTCATCGCCGAGGCCAAGGCAAAAGGGCTGAAAGTGCTCGTCACAGCCGTTGGCGATCGCAGCCGCGTCATGGATATAGCCTATCGCGATCAATGGGTTCAGCATCTGGGCAAGATCGCGGCTGCCGGCGCGGACGCCATCGAAGTATGGAGCGAGCCGAATTACCAGGCAGAGTGGCCGGCTGGCCAGATCAACGGCGCATCCTACGCCGATTTGTTGAAGCGCGCCTACTTCGCCATCAAGCAGGCCAATCCGAACACGCTGGTGATCAGCGCAGGGTTGGCGCAAACATCGGGCATCTACTCCGGTGGCTGCGATATCCAGGGATGCGACGAATTGGCCTTCCTTAGACAAATGGCCGGCGAGAACGCTCAGGCTTATATGGACTGCATAGGCATCCACTACACATCCGGATTCGAGCCGCCCAGCGCGGTGGGTGCGCTTCACTACACGCAATACTACGAACCGTTGCGCAACGCCTACTACGGCGCCTTCGGGGGGGCCAAGCCCGTGTGCTTCACGGCGCTGGGTTACGTGTCGGCAGAAGGTTTCCCCACCAGCATGCCAGCCAATTATGCGTTCGCCACCGGCACGACGGTGGCCAACCATGCTGCCTGGCTGGCCGAGGCGGCCAGGCTTTCCAAAGCGAGCGGCAAAGTGCGTTTGATGATCGTGTGGAATGTGGACTCCACAGTGTGGATAGCGGACGATCCTTCTCGCAATGTCGAAGGTGATCCTCAGGCAGGCTACGCCATGATTCGACCCGACGGTACGTGTCCGGCTTGCGAATCTTTGCGCAGCGTGATGAAATGAGCCGCTACACCTTCAATCCGAAGCTCGATCCCAATCGAGGCCGAAATCGTCGTTTGCTCATCGGCGCAATCGCACTGGGCGCGGTCACGTTGGTTGCCCTCGCGCTGCTCGGATTCGGCATCTGCGTGTTGACGGGTGGATGCTCGATCGGCAACCGCGGGCCGGCCGCGGAGCCGACGCCGTTTGTGCCCGAAGTGACCATCTTCGCGCCGCAAGGCCAGGCTCCTGCCACGCCGTCGGCTACGGGGCTGCCGGCTTCGGGCAGCGGCACTACACCGGCGGCGCCGCCGGCCGCCACCATGGATCTGCGCGGCAAGATCGAGGGTATTGACGACTTCGTGTGCCCGAATCCGCGACCGGCGCCGCCCACCTTCGGCTACGGCATCCAGAGCAACTGGCCCGTCGGCGACATCGGCCTGTTCAACTCCATCATGGCCGAGCAACTGAAGATGGACTGGACGAAGGCTCAGATTCGCTGGGTGGATTTCGAGCCCAATGCTCGTGGTCAATACGAGTTGTACAAGTGGCAACTGCTCGACGCCTTCACCGCCGATGCCAACAAGAAAGGGCTGAACATCCTGTTCGGCGTGCTGGATGCGCCGGCCTGGTCGCGACCGCAGAACGCCATGCCCGGCCGTCCGGACTTGCTCGGACCACCCGACAACTATGAGGATGCGCGCATCTTCATCGAGAAACTGCTCGCCCGCTACAAGGGCTGCGTGCAGGCCGTCGAGGTATGGAACGAGATGAACCTCGACCGCGAGTGGACGATCGCGTCGCGTCAGATCAAGGCCAGCGATTACGTGGCCTTCCTGGACGCTGTGGTGCCCACCATTCGTCAGATAGACCCGAACATCGTGGTGTTGATGGGGGCGCTCTCGCCGACCGGCGCGAATATCACTCAGGACGGCGTGATGCAGGTCATAGATGACCTCACCTACATGGATCAGTTCGTGGCAGCCGGCGGCCCCAGCCGGGTGGATTGCATCGGCGTGCACTTGAACGGCTACAACATGCCGCCCGATAAGGAATGGAACGAGGGCTATAACGATCCAACCGCCAGGTTCCGCGGCCCGTTCGATTCGCCACACCCTTCCTGGTCGTTCAAGAGCACCATGCGGCTGTATTACGAGAAGACGCAGAAGCCGCTGTGCGTGACGGAGTTTGGCTGGGCTTCGATGGAGAACCTGAAGCGCAGCGACGGCTCGCCGGCGCAAGGTGCACCGCCAGGCTTTGACTTCGCCCTCGACAACACCGAGCAGGAGCAGGCCGATTGGATTATGCGGGCCTTCCAGATCATGCGCGACAGCGGCTACGTCAAGTTCGCCATCGTCTTCAACCTGGATTACATCCAGAAGGTAGGCGGCGAACCCGACCAGGAGAACGTCGCGCCCTATAGCATCACCCGGCGCGACGGATCGCCGCGGCCGGCGTTCGAAGCGCTCAAGGCCATGCTGCTTGAGCGCGATGCACGCATTGGACATCTGGCAGATGTTGTCGAATCGCACAAGGTGGCGAACGCTACTGCCAAGGCCGAGATCGAGCATCTGAAGCTGCTGATCGCGAAACTGCGCCGCAT
>JAIMBB010000154.1 GCA_023511655.1 Anaerolineae bacterium | reverse complement strand
GATCATGGGACAGAGCCTGCGGCGGGAATCTCCCACAGGCCGATGGGTGCGTTCATGGTTGGGGGCAGTGACAACCTCCCGCAGGTTTTTGCTGGCTGTCACGACTTGGATGAGCAGCCTGCGGGAGGTTCTTGACCCTATTGGCGAACGCCCCCCACAGGCCGATCTCGTGAGAAAATCACAATCATGATCTCGATCCTCGACGGCCTGAACCCACAGCAGCGCAGGGCGGTCGAAGCCAAGGACGGTCCGACGCTCATCCTGGCCGGCCCGGGCAGCGGCAAAACGCGCGTGTTGACCAGCCGGGTGGCTTACCTGATCGGCGCGCGCGATGTCTTCCCCTACCGGGTCATGGCGGTGACGTTCACGAATAAGGCGGCGCGCGAGATGCGCGATCGCCTCGCCCGCCTGACCGGCGCGGATAAGACCGGCGACCTGATGCTGGGCACGTTCCACAGCATTTGCGCCCGCCTGCTGCGGCGCGAAGCGACTCAGGCCGGCCTGGATCGCGACTTCACGATTTACGACGCCGATGACCAGCTCAACGTGGTCAAAGCGGCCCTGGCCGAGCTGAACCTGGACGAGAAGAAATACAAGCCGTCGTCTATCCACGCAGCCATCAGCACGGCGAAGAACGAGCTGATCGCGCCGGAGGACTTCAAAGCAGACACCTATTTCAACGAGATCGCCGGCCGCGTCTATGTCCGCTACAACGCCATCCTGCGCGCCAACAACGCGCTGGACTTCGACGATTTGCTGATGGAGACGGTGTTGTTGTTGCGGCGCAACCCGGCCGTGCGCGAGAAGGTCCAGGAGCGCTACCTGCACGTGCTGGTGGACGAGTTTCAGGATACCAACATTGCGCAATACGAGCTGGTCAAGCTCATCGCCGGCCGGCATGGCAACCTTTTCTGCGTGGGCGATGCCGATCAAAGCATCTATGCCTGGCGTGGGGCTGACCACCGCAACGTGTTGCGTCTGCGCGAGGACTATCCCGGACTCAACGTCATCACGCTGGAGCAGAACTATCGCTCTACGCAAACGATTCTCGACGCGGCAATGGCGGTGATTAGCAAGAATCCCAACCGCGTCCACATCAACCTGTTCACCCAGCGCGGACATGGGCCAAAGATCGCTGTGCGCGAGTTGTTCAACGAAGATGAAGAAGCGCAGTATGTGGTGGACACCATCGCCGAGCTGGACCGGCTGAAAGCGGCCGAGCCGGGCGAGATCGCAGTGATGTATCGCACCAATGCCCAGTCGCGGCCTCTCGAGGAGGCCTTCGTGCGCGCCGGCATGCCCTACCGGCTGGTGGGGGCCACCCGCTTCTACGCGCGCAAAGAGATCAAGGACGTGCTGGCCTACCTGCGCATCGTCAATAACCCGGCCGACCTCGTCAGCCTGCAGCGCGTCATCAACGTCCCGCCGCGCGGCGTCGGCGAAAAGACGTTCGCCCAGTTGGAAGCTGCCGCGCGCGCTAACGACCTGACCTGCTTTGAAGTGATCGCCCAAGGCGATTTGCAAGGACGAGGGGCGCGCGCGCTCAAGGAGTTTGGCGCGCTGTGGGCGCAGTGGGTGCGCTTGCGCAACGAGCTGAGCGTGGGTCAGTTGTTCGATCACGTCATCCAGACCAGCGGTTACAAGGACTACCTGCGCGATGGCACACAAGAGGGCGAGGATCGCTGGGCGAACGTGATGGAGCTGCGCAACGTGGCGGCCGAGGCCGGCGACGCGCCGCTGAGCGAGTTCTTGAACGACGTGGCGCTCGTCAGCGAGGTGGACAACTACGACGAAAGCGTCAACGCGCCGATGTTGATGACGCTGCATGCCGCTAAGGGTTTGGAGTTCAAGGTGGTTTTCATCGTCGGGCTGGTGGAAGGGTATTGCCCCACAGCCGCAGCCTGGATGACCCGGAGCAGATGGCCGAGGAACGTCGCCTGATGTACGTCGGCATCACGCGAGCCAAGGAGAGGCTGTATCTGTTGCGGCCCTTCCGGCGCTCGCAGTGGGGCACGAGCGATGTGGCCGAGCCGTCGCGCTTCCTGTCCGACCTGCCTGATGCAGTCGTGGACGGCAAGCCCCGCAAGAACAGCGAACTCCTGCAGGCCGCGACTTCGTGGGATGGCGGTAAACCAACTGCGCCGCGCCCGGCCGACGTCGGCACGCGCTTTAAGCCCGGCGACAAAGTGATCCATCCGCGCTTCGGCGAGGGTCTGGTGTTGCGCAGCACGCGCGTGCGCGACGATGAGGAAGTTGAGGTTTTCTTCTTGGGCGTTGGCGGCAAGCGCCTGTCGGCCGAGATGAGTGGATTGAAGAAACTGCGCGCCTGACCCATCCGTTCAGGTCTCGCCCTGGCAAGTTGGCCGTGGACTATCCCGGCCCGGCTGGTTTATAAACGCTACGCGCTCAAATGCGCAACACACAATGCGCGATACGTGATACGCGACAGGCAATACGTAATACGCCATGACAACCGCTTCCCCTCCTCCTGTGACACAAACGCCCGTTGGCAAGGTCATCACCTCGATAGAGGCGCTGCAGCGCGAGCGCGAATCGTTCGACGCGCTGTTCAAACCAAAGACGATCGCCGTGATCGGTGCCACCGACAAACAAGGCAGCGTCGGCCTGGCCATCATGCAAAACTTGAAGACTTTCCGTGGCCGGGTCTTTCCTGTCAACCCCAAGCGCGATGAGGTCTTGGGGCTGCAAGCCTATCCCAACATCGCTTCCGCCCCGAAGAAAGTAGACCTGGCGGTGATCGTCACCCCCGCGCCGACAGTGCCCGGCATCATCGGCGAGTGCATCGCCGCCGATGTCAAGGCTGCGCTGATCATCTCGGCCGGCTTCAAGGAAGTTGGCCCGCAAGGAGCGGAGTTGGAGCAGCAGATCCTGGCTCAGGCGCGCCGGGCTCACATGCGCATCGTCGGCCCCAACTGCCTGGGCATCATGAACACCAGCATCGGGCTGAACGCCACATTTGCCGATGCCATCGCCAATCCTGGCAACGTCGCGTTCATCAGCCAGAGCGGCGCGCTGTGCACGGCCGTGCTCGACTGGAGCTTCCGCGAAAAGGTCGGCTTCAGCTATTTCATCTCGGTCGGCTCGATGCTTGATGTGGGATGGGGAGACCTGATTGATTACCTGGGCGACGACCCGGACACCGACAGCATCGTCATGTATATGGAGACGATCGGCGATGCGCGCTCGTTCATCTCCGCAGCGCGTGAAGTGGCGCTGAACAAGCCGGTCATCTTGATCAAAGCCGGCCGCACCGCTGCCGCGGCGCAGGCAGCGGCGTCGCACACCGGCTCGCTGGCCGGCAGCGACGACGCGCTCGACGCCGCCTTTCGGCGCTGTGGCGTCTTGCGCGTGAACACCATCGCCGATCTGTTCTACATGGCCGAGGTGCTGGCCAAGCAGCCGCGCCCCAAGGGGCCGCGTCTGACCGTGGTGACGAACGCCGGCGGCCCCGGCGTGTTGACGACCGACGCGCTGATCCAGAACGGCGGCGAACTGGCCGCGCTCTCGCCGGAGACGATGGCCAGGCTGAATGAGTTTTTGCCGTCCGCCTGGAGCCACGGCAACCCGATTGACATCCTGGGCGATGCCACGCCGGAGCGCTACGCCAGGGCGCTCGAAGTAGCCGCCGCCGATCCAAATAGCGATGGCCTGCTCGTCGTCCTCACACCGCAGGCCATGACCGACGCCACGGCCACGGCCGAACTGCTGCGGCCATATGCGCGATTGCGCAACAAACCGATCCTGGCCAGTTGGATGGGCGGCGACTCGGTCGAGCCGGGCGAGCGCATCTTGAACGAAGCCGGCATTCCCACCTTCGGCTATCCTGACACAGCGGCGCGCATGTTCACCTACATGTGGCGCTACAGCGACAACCTGCGCAGCCTGTACGAGACGCCGGTGCTCGGCGACGACCGGGCCATCCACCGCGACGAAGCGGCAGCGATCATCGCCCAGGTGCGCGCCGGCGGCCGCACCTTGCTGACCGAGTTCGAGTCCAAGCGGTTGTTGGCTGCCTACGGCATCCCGACCGTGCCCACTTACATCGCTGAGACTGAGGATCAGGCCGTTGACCGCGCCGAGGCGCTGGGCTATCCGGTCGTGCTCAAGCTGCATTCGGAGACCATCACCCACAAGACCGACGTGGGCGGCGTGCACCTGAACCTGTGCGACGCCCCGGCCGTGCGCGATGCCTATCGGCTGATCAAAGCATCGGTTTCGGCGCGGGCACAGGCGGCCGACTTCCTCGGCGTGACGGTGCAGCCGATGATTAAGCTAGACGGCTACGAGTTGATCCTGGGCAGCAGCACCGACGCGCAGCTTGGGCCGGTGTTGCTGTTCGGCACCGGTGGCCAGTTGGTGGAAGTGTTCAAAGACCGCGCGCTGGGCCTGCCGCCTTTGAACACCACGCTGGCCCGGCGGATGATGGAGCAGACCAAGATCTATGCTGCGCTGCAGGGCGTGCGCGGTCGCCGGCCGGTTCCGCTGGACGAGCTGGAGCAACTGATGGTGCGCTTTAGCTACCTGGCTGTCGAGCAGCGTTGGATCAAGGAGATTGACATCAACCCGCTGTTAGCATCCGAGGAGCGCCTGATCGCGCTGGATGCGCGCGTGGTGCTGCACGATCCCCGACTGACCGAGGCCGATCTGCCGCGCACGGCGATCCGGCCGTATCCGGTGGAGTATGTCGGGCCATGGACGTTGCACGACGGCACGCCGGTGACCATCCGGCCGATCCGTCCGGAGGACGAGCCGCTGCTGGTCGAGTTTCACCACACGCTCTCGGAGCAGAGCGTGTATCAGCGCTACTTCCACCCGATCCCGCTGAGCGAGCGAATCGCCCACGAGCGCCTGACGCGCATCGCGTTCATCAGCTACGAGCGCGAGATGGCGCTGGTGGCGGAGAAGCGTGACCAGGCGTTCAGGCCGCACATCATCGGCGTCGGGCGGTTGATAAAGCTGCGCGGCGGCCAGGAAGCCGAATTTGCCATTCTGATCAGCGACGAATATCAGCACCAGGGCCTGGGCAAGGAGCTGCTGTCGCGCCTGGTGGCCATCGGTCGGCAGGAGGGGGTGAAGCGCATCGTAGGCGACATCCTGCCGGACAACGTGGGCATGATCCGGGTGAGCGAGCAGGTGGGCTTCACCTGCAAATACCACGCCGACGAAGGCGTGGTGAAGGCGACGTTGGTGGTGAGCTAGCCGGACACGGAGATCGGGCGGCAGGAATCTGTCGAGGATAGTTTGGGGGATAATACGGTCATGGCGTTCACCGTCAACGACTTCCGAGATCTGGTTGCGTTGCTCGAGGCGCGACCCGACTGGCGTGCCGAACTGCGCCGATTGGTTCTCTCGGACGAGCTGTTGCGCCTGCCGGAGGAGATGCGCGAGCTGGTCACCATCGTGCGTGACCTGGCCGAGCAAATGCGCCGGTCCGAAGCGCGTCTGGGCCAGGTAGAGGAACGCCTGTACAAGGTCGAGGTTCGTCTGGAGCGCGTCGAGGACCAGGTCGGCGATCTGCGAGGCAATGACCTCGAACGCCGGGTGCGCGAGCGTCCTCACATCTATGTGGGTAAGTATGTCCGCCGGGCACGTTTGATCGGCGATGATGATTTGTTCGCCTTGCTGAACGAGGCGATGACGGCCGGTCGCATCACCGATGAACAGGCCGATGACATCGAACGGCTAGATGCGGTGGTGGAAGGGCAGGTGGGCGAGCAGAAGACCTATCTGGCGGTCGAGGTGTCTTCGACGGTGAGTGATTACGACGTCGAGCGCACGGTGCGGCGGGCGGCTGCGTTGGGAAGGGCGCTTGGGCAGCCGGTGCGGGCGGTGGTGGTCGGCGCGGTGATTCCCGAGGCGCTGCGTCAGCGCATCGAGGTCGAAGGTGGCGGCTGGGCCGTAGCTTCCTGAACCCTTCTAGCGCTACTTTCCCATGTAGACATCGCGCTCTATGATCGGCTACATGTCTGACGCTGCCGGGCGAGAGGCCAGCAAGCCATCCGAGCATCTGGAACGGCTGCGGCGTCTGGTGTGTGCGTTCCTGAGCCCCTATCGGGTCAGCGTGTATCTGTTCGGCTCGTATGCGCGCGGCGAGCAGTGGCGCTCATCGGATGTGGACATCGCTATTGAGCCGCATCAGGCGCTGCCGGTTGGGGTGATAAGCCGGCTGCGCGAGGCTGTCGAGGAAAGCGACATCCCCTACGCGGTGGATATCGTGGACCTAGCGCAGGCGGACGAGCGGTTTCGCGATCGTGTGCTTCGCGAGGGGATCCTATGGAACGCTATCGAGAACGACTCGCCGTTGCCAGACAGGCCCTCGGCACCCTAGATGAAATTCTGGCTATCGCTGAACCATCGAAGATCGCGCGCGATGCCGGGATTCAACGCTTCGAATATACGCTTGAAGCTGTCTGGAAGGCGGCGCAAGTTTATCTTCGGGAATTCGAAGGCCTGGATATAGGGTCGCCCAAGGGTGTGGTGAGAGCCTGCAGGCAAGCGGGTTTGCTCAGCGAAGACGGCGCCATGCTGGCGCTTCGGATGATTGATGACCGTAACTTGACCGCTCACACCTACAACGAGTCGCTCGCCCAGGCGATCTTCGGCAGGTTGCCGGAATATGCGCGCCTGATGCACGTTTGGTTGGACGCGATGGATGCCGGCGCGTGAGCGGACTATTTGCCGCTGCCGTTGAAGAAGCGGGCGACGAAGTTGAGCAGCAGCGACAGCACGATGCTCAGCACGATCATGGTGCCGAGCGGAATGTAAAGCTTGAAGTTCTCGCGCTCGATGACGATGTCGCCGGGCAGCCCACCGAGGCCGGGCAGCAGTTGGGTGACGACCTGCACGACCAGCCCGAGGACGATCAGGCCGACCCCACCGAGGATCAGCAGCCGGGCGATAGGATGAAGGTCGAACATGGAGATATTGTAGCGTGGCTATAATAATGAGTCAGTGTTCAACAGTGCCCACCCATCATGAGGTGCGATTAACTTGGCACGGGACAACGGGCCGCTTTACTCTGATTGCTTGTTGCATGCTGCGCTTACTTCTTTCCAACCGATTCTATGAGCACTTCGATTGATGTCCGTAGTTCTTTCTTCATCGTCACCGGGGGAGCCGGATTTCTCGGTAGGTATGTGATTAATGAACTACGCGTTAAAGGATGCGCTGAATCACAGATCATCGTCCCACGCAGCGCACAGTATAACCTTACGCAACTAGATGCAGTTCAGCGGTTGTATGCCATAGCCAAGGTGCGGGCAGAAGGACGACCGATCGTGGTCATTCATCTGGCGGCCAAAGTGGGCGGCATTGGCGCCAACCGCGAAAACCCCGGCAAGTTCTTCTACGACAATCTGATTATGGGTGTGCATATGATCGAGGAGGGCCGGCGGGCAGGTGTAGCCAAATTTGTATGCGTTGGGACGGTGTGCGCTTATCCCAAATTCACCCCTGTGCCATTTCGGGAAGATGACTTGTGGAATGGCTATCCCGAAGAGACCAACGCGCCCTACGGCATCGCCAAGAAAGCTTTGTTGGTGCAGCTTCAGTCGTATCGCCAGCAATACGGGTTCAACGGCATCTATTTGCTCCCGACCAATCTGTATGGGCCTGGCGATAATTTTGATCCTGCTTCCTCCCATGTCATCCCTGCGCTGATCAAGAAGTGTGTGGAGGCTGTGAACTCAGGTGCCGATCATATCGATGTGTGGGGTACCGGCAGTGCTTCACGAGATTTCCTCTACGCGCCTGATTGTGCACGGGCAATTGTAATGGCGACCGAGCGATACGATGGGGCAGAGCCGGTGAACATCGGCGCGCATCGCGAAATTACGATTCGCGAATTGGCGACCCTGATTGCCGAGTTGACCGGATTTCGGGGCGAGCTGCGCTGGGATGCCAGCAAGCCCGATGGCCAGCCACGTCGCTGCCTCGACACCACGCGAGCGAAGGAATTATTTGGGTTCGTAGCGACCACCGATTTCCGCGAGGGGTTGCTGGAGACGATAAAGTCGTATCGCGCCGAAGCGGCTCTTCCCTCGCACCGGTAGTCAATTGGGCAGCTCTATGACATCAGGCTGGATCAGAGCACTCCCTTCATTTCTGCGCCTCAGATTCGAGAACAGCCCAACGCTGCAGCGCATCATTGCCAATGCAAGTTGGTTGTTTGGTGATCGCATCCTGCGCCTCGGCGTAGGGATGCTGGTTGGAGTTTGGATAGCGCGCTACCTCGGCCCTGCACAGTACGGCGTGCTGAGCTATGCACAGGCATTCGTGGCCCTTTTTATGCCCCTCGTCACTCTGGGAATGGATAGCATAGTCGTCCGCGACTTAGTGCAAGATCCTGGTCGTCGCAATGAGATCTCCGGCACGGTATTTGCTCTTCGTCTCATCTTCGCCTTGGGTATATCACCGGTCATTTTCTCGATCCTGCTTTTGACATGGCCGGACGATGCACTGATGAGAACTGCGGTGATGATCGCCACGTGTGGATTGTTGTTTCAGTCCTTCGAGGTGATTGATCTTTGGTTCCAGTCCCAGGTTAAATCCAAATACGCGGTCATCGCCAAGAACGCTGCCTTCGTAAGCGTAACGGCCGTCCGAGTACTTCTGCTCCTGTTCCAAGCTCCGGTCCTTGCATTTGTGATCGCCACGGTGGTGGAAGCAGCACTGGGGGGACTCGCGATGGCGGTCGTCTATCGGCGCACCGGGCAGCGCTTCACGGCGTGGCGCTTCTCCGGGTCAACTGCTAGTGCGCTGTTGCGTGAGTGTTGGCCATTTCTCATCTCCAGCCTGGCCATCATGGTCTACATGCGGATTGACCAGTTGATGCTCGGCGGATTAGGCGATGTTGAAGAGGTAGGGATTTACTCTGCTGCCGTGCGATTATCGGAGGTGTGGTATTTCATCCCTATGGGCATCATCAGCTCGGCATTCCCGGCGATCGTCTTGTCTAAGAAAGAGAGCGAGACCGTTTACCTAAAACGCTTGCAGAAGTTGATGACTGCGATGGTCGCTATGGCATATGCGATTGCAATTCCTATGACGCTTTTATCCACGCCGCTGGTGAAGTTGCTATTCGGCGATGCATATGCTGCTTCCGGGCCGGTCTTGGCGGTGCATATCTGGTCCGGAGTTGGCGTGTTCGCTGGCGTGACGCGCGAGTCGTGGGTGGTGACCGAGGGTCTGGGCAAGTTTCTTCTAGTAATGACGATTGTCGGCGCGATCGTCAATATCACGTTGAACTACGCGCTGATTCCATCATGGGGTGCTCTTGGGGCGGCGATTGCAACCCTGGTTGCGTATTTGTTTACAGCCTTTGCCATGCCCTGGCTTTTCAGCAGGACCCGACCGATTGCAAAGGTGATGCTTCGCAGCCTTGTTTTGCTGCGTTAGTGTGATGCCGGGGACGGTTGCAGGAGGCTTTGCGGTAGCACTATGTGCTGTGAATTGGAACTTGCTCAGTCAAAAGGCTGCTTGCCGGTGCTGGAGGTACTTGAATATAACCGTCTTGCGCCCGCTTTCAACGCTTGAGGCGCTCGGTCGCTTGGGTTTGCAACTGAGCTACATTCAAACGATATGTATTCGTCATTTGCCTCGTCTGTGATGGTGATGAAGATTTGCTGTCCGATCCTGCTGGAGTAATTCGAAGAGTGATAGCGTATGTCCTGAGTAGCTAACACTTTGCGGAATGCTCATGAAACTGGCACAATCTTATTAAACCAAAGCGAAAGGCCAATCTCA
>JAIMBB010000153.1 GCA_023511655.1 Anaerolineae bacterium | reverse complement strand
GAAGCGCTCAAGGCCATGCCGCGGTAGCCCGCCACGCCCCGCGCGCCGTCGCCCTGGGCTTCTCGCTCGAACGGCGGTTGCCTGCCCGAGCACAAGCGTTTCAAGCTCCTTGTCCGCCAGCGCGCTTTCATCGCTCTTACCATGACTCGCCGACGCCAACGCTGGACGTGCCAATGGCCGGCCTGGCTCGCTGCCTGGCCGACTGTGATCTTGCTGCTGGCCGCTTGTGCCTCCGCGCCGCCGCACACGCCCCAGGCAACGCCCATGCCGCCGGCGCGGCGGGTCGAGTCCCCCGGATACGGCTTCGAGGCTTACCTGTGGTGGAAACCGGAGATCGCCACCCGTGACCTAGGGCTCATCCGCGCGGCCGGCTTCACGTGGGTGAAGCAAACCTTCGCCTGGCGCGACATCGAGATTGAGAAAGGCAAATACGACTGGAGCCGCGCCGACGATGTGGTGTTCCTGACCACCGAGGTCTTCACCCGCAACCTGATCATCCGGCTCGACCGCGAGCCGTATTGGGACCGCCACGACTATCCGCTCGATCAGGGCATCGCCGCCGGGCCGCCGCGCGACCTGCAGAACTTCTTCGATTTTTGCGGCACCATCGCGGTGCGCTACAAAGGCAAGGTGGCTGCCTATCAGGTGTGGAACGAACCTAACCTGGCCCGCGAGTGGGGCGGCCGATCGCCCGATCCGGCAGCCTATGTTGAAATGCTCAAGGGCTGCTATGGCGCCATCAAGCGGGCCGATCCGGACGCGCTCGTCATCAGCGCCGGCCTGGCGCCGACCGGCAACGGTCCGCCGCTGGCCATGCCCGACGATGAGTTCCTGATCGCGATGTACCGGGCGGGCGCTGCGCCGTACTTCGACCTGCTGGGCGTGCACGCGCCGGGCTTTCGGGCTGCGCCGGAAGTGCCGCCCGGCATGGCCGTCAGCATCCCCGAGTTGGGAGGACAGCGCTTCTTCGCCTTTCGCCACGTCGAGGACATGCGCGCGATCATGGAACGCTTCGGCGATGGCGCCAAACAAGTCGCGCTGCTCGAATTTGGCTGGACGACCGATACGATCAACACCAGCTACGCCTGGTTCGCGATTGACGAGCGGCTGAAGGCCGATTACATGGTGCGCGCCTTCCGCTGGGCTAGACAGAACTGGCGACCGTGGATCGGCCCGATGATCGCGCTGTCCATCCCCCAGTTCGATTGGACGCCGGAGAACGAGCAATACTGGTGGGCCGTGGTGGATCCCGTTTATCCCGAGACGCGGACGCGCCCGGCCTACGACGCGCTCAAGGCGATGGAGAAGTGAGCGACGCTCTGCTATGCTATCTGCGCGTGTTTGAAGCACTCGACGGCGCACCCGCACAGGACACCCTGTCCATCGCCGGTCGCTGCATTCCTCGCCTCACCGGCGAGTTCTGGACGGCTCGACAGCGGCAGGCCTGCCCGCTGCACGAGATTTCGTACCGCGCCTGCTTCAAGCCCCAACTTCCGCGTTACTTCATCGAACGGCTGACCCGGCCGGGTGACGTGGTGTATGACCCATTCAGCGGGCGTGGCACGACGGCGGTCGAAGCGGCGCTGCTGGGGCGGCGCGTCATTGCCAACGATATCAACCCGCTCGGCGTCATCCTTACCGCGCCGCGCTTGCGCGTGCCGGCGCGCGAAGCCGTGGCCGAGCGACTGGCGCGCGTTCCGCCGGCGGACCGCCGTGCCGAGATGGACCTCTCGATGTTCTTCCACCCCGACACCGAGCGCGAGATCGTCGGCCTGCGTGACTACTTGATCGCTCGGCGGCAGGCCGGCGAAGAAGATGAGGTGGACGCCTGGATCCGCATGGTGGCCACGAACCGGCTGACCGGCCATTCCAGCGGCTTCTTTTCGGTTTACACCTTGCCGCCCAACCAGGCGGCCAGTCCGGAGGGGCAGCGGCGGATCAATGCACGCTTGGGGCAGCGGCCGACCTATCGCGACACGCGAGCCATCATCCTGCGCAAAACCGCCAGCCTGATGCGCAGCCTGACCGAGGTGCAGCGTGCTAACCTGCGTGCGGTTGGTGAATCGGCCTTATTGCTCACCTGCGACGCGCGCCACACGCGCGCTATCCCCGATGTCAGCGTCCAACTCACGGTGACCTCGCCGCCCTTCCTGGATGTAGTGCAATATGCCGAGGACAACTGGCTGCGCTGTTGGTTTAACGACATTGACGCCGGCGCGGTGGCCCGGCAAATCACGCTCGTGCGCAGCCTGGAAGCCTGGGAAGCGGTGATGCAAGATGTCTTCGCCGAGCTATACCGGATCACCCGGCCCGGTGGCTGGGTGGCCTTCGAGGTGGGCGAGGTGCGTGGCGGTCGGGTGCGCCTGGATGAGCACGTAGCGCCTCTCGGCGAGGCAGCCGGGTTCGCGTGCGTGGCCGTGCTCATCAATCGGCAGCGCTTTACCAAGACGGCCAACATCTGGGGCATTCACAATAACGCGCGTGGCACAAACACCAACCGCATTGTCGTCTTCCACAAGGAGGCATGAACGGTGCCGAGCGCTGATCAGTTCATCCGCGTGCCGATTGACGTCGCCATGCGCGAGCGCGCCAGGCGGGAGCAGGCGGCGCGCCAGATACGCCGCACGCGTGCCTCGCCGGCTGATGCTTACATCGGCGTGTTGGGCGAACTGGTGTGGGCCAGGCTGCGCTATGGCGACATCGGCCGGTTGGACACGCTGAGCACCAGGGGCAAGGCAGACGATGTGAGCGCTGGTGCCCAGATCGAGGTGAAGACGTCCAAGACGGCTGTGCACGAGCGTGCCCACCTTATGGTGCGCGAGGACTATGCTCGCGCGCGACAGCCCACGGCCTACGTGCTGGTGCTGATCCCGGAAGGTCAACCCGAGGGCGAAGAGACGTGCGCCTTTGTGTGCGGCTGGGCGACGCATGAGGAAGTATTGCGCAGCCCGCTGCGCGAGCGCTATTCGCACAAGACTGGCGCAGCGCAGGGCTATCGGTGCCATGAAATCGCTGCTCGCGACCTGCACCCGATCAGGACGCTGCTGGCCGCGCTGTCCCACGACGCGGCGTGAGCGAATTTCTGGGGCGGCCTGGACGCTGTCCTGCGGCCGCCGGGCTGTGCAGCGCCAATGGCCGAATTGAGGAGCATTGCCTTGGGGTTGGAAATTTCTCGCCTGGTTGCTCGGGAAAGACGGTCTTCAAGGCCGACCCGAAGGCGAACACCGCAGCAGCGTCCGGTGTAGTCCTACCGCTCTTCCGCCTGCTTCTCGCGTTCGCGCTGCTCGCGTTCCTTCTTGCGAAAGTCCACGAAGCGATAGCCTGTGCCGCGCTCGGTGAGAATGTATTGCGGATGGGCCAGGTCCTTCTCGATCTTCTGGCGCAGATAGGTGATGTAGAGTCGCAGGTATTGCGTCTCGTCGCGATATTCCCAGCCCCACACTTTGCTCAGCAACGTCTCGTGCGGCACCACCCAGCCGGCGTTCTGCACCAGGTGATATAACAAGCGCCACTCGGTGGGGCGCAGTTTGATCGGCTTGCCTTCCACGATCACCTCGCGCCGGTTGAAGTCAATCGAGAGCCGGTCGTCCACCTTGATAGGGGCTTTCTCCACCATGGCCGGCAGCTCGGCGCGGCGGATGACGGCCTTGACGCGGGTGACCAGCTCGCGTGGGCTGAATGGCTTGGTGACGTAGTCATCTGCGCCGAGCGACAGGCCTTTGACCTTGTCGTCTTCCTCGCCTTTAGCGGTAAGCATGATGACCGGCACATTGCTTTCCTCACGGATCATGCGCAAGGTCTCGAAGCCGTCCATGTCGGGCATCATCACGTCGAGCAACACGCAGTCGGGCAACAGTTCGCGTACTTTGCGCACCGCCTCGAAGCCATTCTCGGCCGGCACCACCCGGAAGTTCTCCAGCTCCAGATTCATGCGGATGAAGTTGATCATGCGTGGTTCGTCGTCCACCACGAGCACCAGCTTCGAGTCGTCGTTGGCCATGGAGGACATTATAGAATTTCTGAATCCATCATGTCTTCTGCCCACCGTCGCAACTTCATCTTGCACGTCCTGAACGGTGTGTTCATCTTCATCTCCGAAGCGTTCACCGACCCCAACCTGGTCGTGACGGCCTTCCTGAGCCAGCTCACCCCATCGAACGTGCTGATCGGCCTGCTCGCCCCGTTGCGCGACACGGGCTGGTTCCTGCCGCAGTTGTTCATCTCACCGTGGGTGGAACGCCTGCCCAACAAAGTGGCTTTCTATCGCGCCGCGACTTACGCGCGCAGCGCGGGTTGGATTCTGCTGGTGGCGTGCATGTTTCTCCTCGAACAACCAACGGCCTTGCTCATCGCGTTCTTCGCCTGCATGACGCTGATCTCGGTGTCGGCGGGGTTCGCTGGCCTGCCGTTCATGACCGTGACGCAGAAGGTGATCCCCTCCGATCGCATGGGCATGTTGTTCGGGCTGCGCCTGTTCATCGGCGGCGGATTCGGCATCCTCGCCAGCGGCGCCATCGGCGTGGTGCTGGGTGGGAACGTGCTCGGCCTGGAGCTGCGCTTCCCCGACAACTATGCGCTGCTGTTCGCCATCTCGACCGTGTTCTTCGTCGTTGCCTGCGTCATGTTTGGCCTGATCCGGGAGACGCCGGACCCCGTCCCCGAGCGGATCACGCCGTTGTCGGTGCAGTTGAATCGGGCACAGCAGACCTTTCGCGCCGATCGGCGCTTTCGCCGCTTCATCTTCATGCGCGTGGCGCTCATGTTCGCCATGACGTGTATTCCGTTTACCACCGTTTACGCCAAGCGCGGGTTGGGGATGAGCGATGCGTTCGTCGGTTCGCTCGTCTCGATCACGCTGGCGAGCAGCCTGCTGTCGAATTTGCTGTGGGCGCGCTTGAACGACCAGCGCAGCAGTCGCTTCGTCCTCGCGTTGTGCAGCGGATTGGGCGTCGTGCTGTGCGCGCTGAGCCTGAGCCTGATCCTCCTTCCCTCGGCGTTGGAGGTGCTCCTGCCGTTGATCTATGCGCTGGGCGGCATGATCGGCGCGGGCATCGGCGTGTCTTCCACGCCGCAGATGATCGAAATCACGCCGATGGGCCGGGGACCGCTCTACTTCGGCCTGATGAACACGCTGCTCGGCGTGGCGATGCTGCTCACCAGCCTGGTCGGCCTGATCGTGGACTATCTGGGCTTCGCGGCGCTGTTCGTGTTCTGCGGCGCGTGCTTTGCGGTGGCGGTCGAGCGGGTGATGCGGCTGCGGCCGGCGGATGCGCAACTGACGACGCCTCACTCCTGACTGAGCAGGTGGGGCAGGATATGCCTCACTTACAATCGCCAGCCATGGCTCGCGACATTCCCATCGCTATCGTCAAAGGTGCAGGCGACCTCGGCACCGGCGTAGCCTATCGCCTGTGGAAGTGTGGCTTTCGTGTGTTGTGCACCGACCTGGAAAGGCCGCTGGTCATCCGGCGCACCGTCGCCTTTGCTTCGGCGCTCTACGACGGCCGCATTACGGTCGAGGGTGTGCAGTGCGAGCGCGTGTTCTATGCCGACGAGGCGATCTACCTGTGGCAGCGCAACACGCTGGCCGTGGTGGCCGATCCGGTTGGGCGCGTGGTCGAATCGCTGCGGCCGGAGATCGTCGTGGATGCCATCATGGCCAAGCGCAACACCGGCACGACGATCCTCGACGCGCCGTGCGTCGTCGCGCTGGGGCCGGGCTTCACCGCCGGTCAGGATTGTCATGCCGTGATCGAGACGCAGCGAGGGCACGACCTCGGGCGCGTGATCTGGGTGGGTGGCGCCTCGCCCAACACAGGGGTGCCGGGCAAGGTGGGCGGCGAGGATGCCAGGCGCGTGGTGCGCGCTCCGTGCGATGGCCCGTTCTACGGCCGTCGCGCCATCGGCGACATGGTCAAGGAAGGCGATGTGATCGCGCAGGTGGGGGACGTGCCGATCCACGCCACGTTGAGCGGCGTGTTGCGCGGCTTGTTGCATGATGACGTGCAGGTGAGGACGGGCCTGAAGATCGCCGACATTGACCCGCGCGGCGAGCCGCGCTACTGCTTCTCCATCAGCGACAAAGCGCTTGCGGTCGCGGGCGGCGTGTTAGAGGCAGTGTTCACCATGCGCGAGAGCTGGAAGCCACGGCCGGAGCGCTAGACGGCCGGCATCTCTTCGTAAGGCGTGTGACAGGGCGGGCCGGCCGCGTAGCGGATGCGCCGCGTGGTCAGCTCGGCCACGCACGACCACAGCGTAGTAAGCGATCCCTTCAAGCCACACACCGGCGCGCTGCGATCAGCCATGATGCGCCCTGCCTCGTCGAGCAGCCGATCCACGGAGGCCAAGGGAGACGAGTGCAAATCCCTCCCTCCGCCTTGCGACAGAAACGCCAGCCGACACGCCGAATTTGCAAACGACCGGCTGCCTTGCAATGGCTGCATGTCGGGGTGTCGGAAGTGGTTTGTAGCGGCCAGGAACGCGCCTTCCTGCTCGATCACCCGCACGCGGCGCGGGTCTGCCTCGACGACGAAAGCCTCGCGCGCGTCGGCAATCAGGTAGTTCAGCGAGCTGAGATGAGGGATGTGCGTCAACAGATCGCGCGCTTCGTGCGCGGTGTGGCACCGCTCCAGCAGAATGCGCACCACCAGGTGAAAGGGCACCCCCGGCCTTAGCTCATCTTCGCGCGGCGTGTCAGTCATCACCACGTGCAACGAAGCGAACAAGCCATGCTGGTTCAACCCATCGTAGCGGCCACATGGAACGCTGCCGCGCGCGCCGATCGTCGCATTGGCGCAGCAATCCGGCACGAAGCGAATGCGTTGGCGGCGCGCTTGTTGCGGGAGATAGTCGTAGTTGCGCCCAACCACGGCGCGACGCTCGACCGTGCCCGAATCTTCAGCGGTGAGGTAGCGGACGAACGTGGAGCAGCCCTCGGCAATCTCGCGCCCGGTCAGCCCAGACGCAAGGTGGGCCGGCGACAGCCTGGCCTTCAGGTTCACCCGGCAACACATCCGCCATAGCTCGTCGGCCGGCAGGCGTTGCGCGTCGGCGTAGGCGCGTAGCTCGTCCATCAAGTAAGGATGCAGCTCATGGACGACGCTGCGGCAGGCGTCGGCGAAGCGGTCCGGCGGCGGCGACCACCACCAGAACTGCATCCGAAACGGTGGGTCTGCCTGCCCCAGGGCGTAGCCCACGTGAGCGTGGCCGCCGCGGAGGTCGAAGACGCGGTAATCAGGTGTCTCGTCCGCAGGCAAGAGGCCAGAAGCAAAGGTCAAAGGGTTCACTGCTGCGCAGAAATTATCGCATCGGCCGACAAATGAGCTAAAGGGGGAAGCGATGAGAGCGTTGACGACGGATTACACGTTGACGGAGCACGCACGACGCCGCATGTCGCAACGGAACGTCTCACTCGCAGACGTGCTGTTCGTCCTGCAGCATGGCCAGGTGGAGTATCGGGCCGGTGTGGCGCTTTACTTCATGGGTAAGCGACGCATCCCCGCCGGAGCTGCCCACGCCGAGCGACTGGAAGGCATCGCCGTGATGTGTAAAGGGAGCTGCGTCATCACCGTTTACCGGAATCGCAAGCGCGCGCTGAAGGATCATCGGCGCAAGACCAAGTACAACCGATGCGAATATCGGTTTGAGACGGGGTGACCCACCAATCAAGGCCCCCGCGCAGGGGCACTGCGCGGGGGCTCGGTAGGGAGCCCGGTACGCGCACGCGCGATCACCTGCCGAGTGCATTGCGCCGGAAGCGCACATCGGGCTGAAGCGGTGGCCCAAACGCCCACGTGCTCTGAGCGTGCCCTGAGCGCACGCCCTGAGCGCGTGGGCGTTTATGCTCGCGGCACGCCATCATCGCCGCGTATAATCTCGCCCTAGAACAAACGTCCTATGGCCAGAAAGCAATCAGCCCACACGCGCAATGGTGGCGATGGGCGCGTCCCCACCCAGGCCGTGATCGAGCCGGAAGACAGCCGCTTCGGTCGCATCCGGCGCGCCGACATCAACGAGGAGATGCAAGCCAGCTATCTGTCGTATGCCATGTCGGTCATCGTCAGCCGTGCCCTGCCCGACGCGCGCGACGGCTTGAAGCCGGTGCAGCGCCGCATTTTGTACGTCATGCACGACACCGGCCTGCGGCCCGATGCGCCCTATCGCAAGAGCGCGCGCATCGTCGGCGACGTGCTCGGCAAATACCATCCGCACGGCGACCAATCGGTCTACGATGCCATGGCGCGCATGGCGCAGGACTTCTCCATGCGCTATCCCCTGGTGGATGGTCAGGGCAACTTCGGCAGCGTGGACGGCGATCCGCCGGCCGCCATGCGCTACACCGAGGCGCGCCTCAGCCGGCCGGCCATGGATCTGTTGGGCGACCTGGAGAAGAACACGGTTGACTTCACCGACAACTACGACGGCACCACGCGCGAGCCGACCGTGCTGCCGGCTGCGCTGCCCAACCTGATCGTGAACGGCGCCACCGGCATCGCCGTCGGCATGGCCACCAACATCCCGCCGCACAACCTGAACGAGATCGTGGATGCGATCGCCTTCATGATTGATCGCATTGCCGAAAAGCGCGGCGCGGCCAAGAAGTTGCAAGAGCGGGCCTTGCCCGATGCGGAAGTGGACGTGGACGACTTGATGAAGTTCGTCAAAGGACCGGACTTTCCAACCGGCGGCATCGCCTTCCGCTACGATGATCGGGTGGAGGATGGCGACGCGATCAAGGCCGCCTACGCCACCGGCCGCGGCAAGATCGTGGTGCAAGCCAAGGCGCATTTCGAGGAAGGCACGCGTGGACGCAACCACATCATCGTCACCGAGCTGCCCTATGCGGTGAACAAGTCGGCGCTGATCGAGCGCATCGCCGACCTGGCGCGCGACGGGAAGATCACCGGCATCACCGACATCCATGACGAGAGCGACCGGCGCGGCATGCGCATCGTGATTGACATCAACAAGAACGATGACCCGCGCCAGGTGTTGAGCGCGCTCTATAAACACACCCCCATGCGCACGTCGTTCGGGGTGATCATGCTGGCGCTGGTGAACGGCGAACCGCGCGTGTTGCCATTGCGCCGGATGTTGCAGGTGTTCATCGAACATCGCCTGGTCGTGATCAAGCGACGCAGCGAGTTCGACCTCGACGAAGCCAGACGGCGCGCCCACATCCTCGAAGGATTGGTCAAGGCACTCGACATCATAGACAAGATCATCAAGCTGATTCGAAGCTCGCGCGACACCGACGCTGCGCGCCGGGGGTTGATCCAGCAGTTCAAGTTCAGCGAGGTTCAGGCGCAGGCGATTCTGGACATGCCACTGCGTCGGCTGACCCAGCTCGATCGCAGGAAGCTTGAGGAGGAGCTGGCCGAGAAGCGCAAACTGATCAAGCACCTCGAAGATTTGCTCAAGAACCCGATCAAGATCTTGGGGGTGATCAAAGAAGAATTGCTGACGCTGAAGGAGAAGTACGGCGACAGCCGGCGCACCGTCATCGTGGGCAAGGTCGGGGATGGAAAGAAGGACGAAGGCCGCAGGCGGGTAGGGGAAAGTCGGAAGTCGGAGGGCGAGGCTCGAAAGCCGCGCAGCGGGGATGGAAAGGAAGGCTCCGGCGGCGAACAAATGACTACGAGCAACTTCCCGCTCACCGCGCACGAGCTGATCGGTAACGAGGCGGTCTATGTGATCGTCGGCCAAAACGGCAGGATCGGTCGCGTGAGCGAGCCGCCGCGGGTGACCAGCGCCGCCGAAGTTGTGCCGGCCGCCATCGTCAAAGCATATACCAAGGAGCTGATCTAAGTGATCGGATCGTCCGGCAAGGGCGTGGCGT
>JAIMBB010000152.1 GCA_023511655.1 Anaerolineae bacterium | reverse complement strand
GCAGGACTTCTACCTCCGGCAGTTGCTCAGCCATAGCGATAATTTACCGCACTTCCCGGAGAAGGGTAGGCAGTTACGACGCTGTCGTGGAAGTCCCATGTGTTGCCGGTCGCTTCCACCGCCAGCACGTCGTTCTTGCGCAGATGGGCCTTGGCCCAGGTCGGCCAATCGTCCAGCTCGACCCGGCGCGGCGGCAGCACCAACTTCTGGCGAGCGGTCACGCCGCCGATGACGAGATAGTGCTTGTGTAGGTCGCCCCCCAGATAGCGTGTTTCGGTGATTGAAGGGGATGCGTGATTCATGCTACACTCCTGAGCAGGGGTTGAGTGGGCCTGGATTTTCGGGCAGAGAGTTCAACTACCGAGGTGGATTATGCGAGCCATAGAGTTCCAAGCCGTAATCAAGAACGGTGTCATCGAGATTCCTCGCCAATATCTGAGGAATCTCTCTAACCGCGTGCGTGTAATCTTGCTAGTTGAACAGACGCCCAAAACCACTGCGAATTTCATTGACCAACTCCTTGCTCATCCTGTGCGTGTGCAAGGTTTCCGCCCTTTAACTCGCGAAGAAATCTATGCCAGATGATCAAGCCACCAACTGCTTCATTGACACTAACATCTGGCTGTACGCCTTTATCGAGGCAGATGATACGACCAAGTCTGGAATAGCACGTACGCTGATTCAGGAGAGCGAGTCTGTCGTCAGTGTTCAGGTTATCAACGAAGTATGCGTCAATTTGTTGCGACGGGCGAACTTTACTGAAGACCAAATCAGCCAACTGATCGAATCGTTTTACGAAAAGTGCCGTGTGGTTGAGTTGACCGAGTCAGGCTTGCTGATAGCGTCTCAACTGCGCCAGCAATATTCATTATCTTTTTGGGACAGTACGATCGTGGCAACGGCCTTGAATGCTGGCGTGCCTGTTTTGTATTCTGAAGATATGCAACACGGATTGACGTTTGAGGGAAAACTGCAGATACGCAATCCGTTTCTCTAGCCAAGCCGCCCAACAACTCGCTCCAGCCGACGCCGCCTATCAGCGGCGCGGCTGATGCCACCGTTATACGGACGGGACTGCACGGCCGGCCAGCGGTGGCTTTGTTGGAGTGGGGTGCCTACAGCTCATCCGCATCCTCAACCAGCGCGCCGGCCAGCCGCCATGGGCGGCCCATCACCAGGTCGGTCTTCTGCGAGATCAGCCGGTTCGCGCAGGCCGCCGGATAGGCCAGCCCGATGACCATCGGCTCGCCGACCCGTGCGCGCGCGATCAGCGGCGTGTTGATGTTGCCCTCGAAAGGCCGCGTCCGCCACTCCGTCCACAGGGTAAAGTCGGGGCTGGCGGCGAAGATTGCGCTGTGGCCGACCCCGGTCGGGCGCGCTGCTACCACCACGTTCAGGCGGTTCTCCGCCGCCCGCTCCGGCAGCCCCAGCGCCATCTCCCAGGCTTCCAGCGGCTGCGCCGGCACGGCCACGATCTCGACATCCGCCAGCGCCGCCAGGCGAAAGGTCTCCGGATATATGGTGTCGGGGCCGACGATCACGGCGAGACGGCCGAAGGGCGCGTCGAAGGTGTGCAGCGCATCGCCCAGCGCGCTGCACCAGGGATGCCGGGCGCAGGGATGAAGCTGCGGCTGGGCCAGCGCCACGCCCTGCCGGCTCACCAGCAGGCCGAGGTGTTCCTGGCCGCGCGCCACGCTGGTGGCGACCAGCGCCTCGCTCTCGCCCAGGGCGGCGCGCACCGCTGCGATCACCTGCTCGCCGACGCGCCCGGCTGCCGCGAGGTCGGTGGCCAGGCCGTCGCGCAGGCCGAAAAGCTCCGGCAGGACGATGAGCGCCGCGCCGCCAGCGAGGGCGGCGCGCACCGCCTCGGCGGCCGCCGCCGGCGACTCCTCCGCCGGCTGGCAGGCGGCCACGATCACCTGCTCGGCCTGGGCGCAACGACGCCTGGGCTGCGGCGGCGCAGCAATTGAGGCATACAGGCGCGGGCGCCGGCTGGCGAAGATGTGCGTGCCATCCGGCCGGCGCTTGTGGTCGGCCTGGGTCGGGTCAACCTCGGCGATCACCACCGCCTCGCCCTGGCGCGGGCCCTTGGCCAGGGCGCGGCCATCCGGGCCGACGATCTGCGACTCGCCTGCCCCCTGCAGGGCATGAGGCGGCAGCTTCATGCGCTTTGCGACGGTCGCCGCGATCGCCTCCGGCACCAGCCAGCCCACCTTGTTCGCCGCGACGACGAAACACTTGTTCTCGGCGGCCCGCACCGGGATGTGCAGCGCGGCCTCGTCGAGCGCAAACGAGTTCAGGCTGTTCAACAACACCTGCGCGCCGCGCAGGGCCAGCGAGCGGGCCACTTCGGGGATCACGCCGTCCATGCAGCAATACAGCCCCAGCCGACCGATGGGCGTCTCGACGACGGGCGTGCAGGTCGTCGCCGGCGTCAGGAAGTTATTCTCGTTGCCCATCAGCACCTGCTTATCGCCGCTGGCCAGACAATCGCCGTGTGGGTCGAAGAGGACGTTCGTGCCGGTCACCTGGCCGCCGGCGCGGCGCACAGTGCAATTGGTCTTGATGAAGCAGCGGTGACGGCGGGCGCGCCCGGCGATGGCTGCCATGAACTCGCCGTCGGCCGGCACGGCCACCTCCCAGGCGTGCGCCTGGTCGGCATACCAGGCCGGGTGATTGCAGAACTCCGGCAGCACCATCAGATGCGGGCGATCCTGCGCGGCCAGGTCAATCATCCGCAGGCAGGTGGCCAGGTTGGCGCGCACGTCCACCCCGGCTGCGAACTGAAGCGCGGCGATGCGGGTAGTCATGACGCGATGTTATAACATTGTGATGAAATTCAGGGCAGCCTGATCTCTTGAGGGAAGACCATGCACACATCTCCGTTCGCTTTTAACCCTGAGCTGGCGCGCGCGGCCACCATCCCGGCCAGCTGGTATACCGACCCCGCGCGGCTGGAGCTGGAGCATCGGCGCGTGTTCCGCCGCACCTGGCAGTTTGCCGCGCCGCTGGAGCAGTTGCGCTTCCCCGGCAACTACGTCGCCACCGAGGTGATGGGCGTGCCGGTGGTGGTGCTGCGCGACCAGGGCAGTCAACTGCGCGCCTTCTATAACATCTGCCGGCATCGCGCCGGCGTCGTGGCTCACGGGGCGGGCAACCGCAAGACGCTCCAGTGCCGCTACCATGGTTGGGTGTACAACCTGGATGGCACGCTGCGCAGCATGCCCGAGTTCGAGGGCGTCCAGGACTTCGACCGCTGCGATTACGGCCTGCTGCCCATCCGCGTCGAAGCCTGGGGGCCGTTTGCCTTCGTGAACATGAGCGACGACGGCCCCAGCCTGCTGGAGACGCTGGGGAACATCCCCGCCGAGACGGCCGGCTTTCACTTCGAGGACATGCGGCGCGTGGAGCGGCGCGACTACTACGTCAACGCCAACTGGAAGGTGTACATAGACAACTACCTGGAGGGCTACCACGTGCCGATCGCCCACCCCGGGCTGTATCGCGAGCTGGACTACGAGAACTATCGCGTGGAGACCTTTCGTTACTATTCGCTCCAGCACGCCCCGATCCGGCCGGTGCGCGAGGAGGACGCTCAGGGGCGGGTGTATACCGCGCTGCGCGGCGATGACCGCGCGCTGTATTACTGGATCTTCCCCAACTTCATGCTCAACATCTACCTGGGCATGCTGCAGATCAACATCATCGTGCCGCTTAGCTACGACCGCACCCTGACCATCTTCGAGTGGTACTTCGCCGATCCCGGCACGCCGGAATCGTGGAGCATGCTCCAGGATTCGATGGCCTTCAGCGACGAAATCCAGCGCGAGGACATCGAGATTTGCGAAGACGTGTGGCGCAACCTGAAGGTCGGCATCTACGAGCGTGGGCGCTACTGCGTCAAGCGCGAGAACGGGGTGCATCACTTTCATGGCCTGTTGTGCGAGTACCTGGATCAGGGATAGTTCTATGGATGAAGTGTTGATCGTCGGCGCGGGGCCAGTGGGGCTATCGCTGGCGCTGGCCCTGGCGCGCCGCGGCATACCCGCGCGCGTCTTCGAGGCCCAGCCGGCGCTGAGCCAGGAGGCCCGCGCCAGCACCCTGCATCCGCCCACCCTGGAGATGCTGGCCGAGTGGGGCGTGGCCGATGCGGTGATCGCGCGCGGCCTGCGCGTGAACGCCTTGCAGTACTGGGAGCGCGCCACCCGCGAGCTGATCGCCCAGTTTGACTACGCCCTGATCGCCGGCGACACCGCGTTCCCGTTTCGCCTGCAATGCCCGCAATCCACCCTCACCCGCGTGCTGCTGCCGGCCATCCAGGCCACTGGCTGCGCGCAGGTGCACTTCAACCACCGCGTCGCGCGCTTTAGCGACGAAGGCGACGGCGTGGCCGTGACCGCCGAGACGCCGGATGGCGAGCGCGTCTTCCGCGGGGCGTATCTGTGCGGGGCGGATGGCGCGCATAGCCTGGTGCGCCGACAGCTCGGCCTGCGCTTCGACGGCATGACCTACGCCGACCGCTTCCTGCTCGTCACCACCGACTACGACATGAGCAGGGTCTTTCCGGGGCTGGGGCCGGTCGCATACATCTTTGACCCTCGCGAGTGGGTGATTGTGATGCGCCAGCGAGAGGGCGTGCGGGTGATCTTCCGGGTGGGCGACGATGAGGACGCCAGGGCTGCCCTGGCGGAGGATGCCATCCGCGCGCGCCTGAGGCGGTTGTTCGATCCGTTGCCGGCCGACGACGTGCCCATCGCGGGCGCGGTGCTGTACAGCGTGCATCGGCGCATTGCCGAGGCGTTCCACGTCGGGCGCGCCCTGTTGCTCGGCGACGCCGCCCACATCAACAACCCCACCGGCGGGATGGGCATGAACAGCGGCATTCACGACGCGCATGCCCTGGCCGACAGGCTCAGCCGCGTCTTGCGCGGCCAGCCGGATGCCCTGCTCCGGGAATATGCCGAGCAACGCCGCGAGGCGGCGCTGAGGCTGGTGCAGATGCGCTCCGACCAGAACGCGCGCGACCTGAGCGCGGCGGACGAGCAGGCGCGCGCCGAGCGCAACCGGCGGCTGCGCCAGGCGGCCGCCGACCCGGCGCAGGCGCGGGCTTTCCTGCTGCGCGCATCCATGCTCGACGCGCGCATCGCCCAGGGGGAAGCCACATGACCGGCAAACAGGCCGGCCTGTGGGCCGCACTGGCAGCCGAGCAGCCGCTGCAGATCGTCGGCGCAAGCACGGCTTACCATGCCCTGCTCGCCCGGCGCGCCGGCTTCCGCGCGCTGCATCTCTCCGGCGCCGGCGTCAGCATGAGTTCGCTGGGCGTGCCCGACCTGGGCATCATCGCGCTGGAAGACGTGCTGGTGGACGTGCGCCGCATTACCGATGTCTGCGACCTGCCGCTGCTGGTGGACGTGGACACCGGCTTCGGGAGCGCCTTCAACATCACGCGCACGGTCAGGGCGCTGGTGAGGGCGGGCGCCGCCGGCCTTCACATCGAAGATCAGGTGCAGGCCAAGCGCTGCGGCCACCGCCCCGGCAAGGCCATCGTGTCGGCCGCCGAGATGGTTGACCGCCTCAAGGCTGCCGTGGACGCGCGGACGGACGAGCGATTCGTGATCATGGCGCGCACCGACGCGCTGGCCGTCGAAGGTCTGGAGGCGGCCATCGCCCGCGCGGTGGCCTATGTTCAGGCCGGGGCCGACATGATCTTCCCGGAAGCGATGACCGAGCTGGCGATGTATCGGCGCTTCAAGGAAGCGGCCAACGCGCCCGTGTTGGCCAACGCCAACGAGTTCGGCCGCACCCCGCTGCATGAGGCGCGCAGGTTCGCCGAACACGGCATGGATATGGTGCTCTATCCGATCAGCGCGTTCCGCGCGGCCAGCCGGGCAGCGCTGAGCGTGTATCAGGCCATCCGCCGCGATGGGACGCAGGCCGGCGCCCTGGGCCTGATGCAAGACCAGGACGAGCTGTACGAGATCCTGGACTACTATGCCTACGAAGGCAAGCTGGATGCGCTGTTCGGGCGCGAGGCGCAGGGGCCAGGCGCCTAGAACTCGCGCAGCAACCGGCCGGCGCCCCACACGCTATCGTGGATGCCGTTCTCGCGCAGGGCGAACCACCACGTGGCGGCGTTGATGGCGATGACCGGCTTGCCCAGCCAGCGTTCGGCTTCGTCGGCCAGCCGCACCATGCTCAGGTTGGTGCCCACCTGAACCAGCGCATCCACGTCGTCGCCGTCCAGCGCAATCAGCGCGCGACGCAGCTCATCCTCAGGGACGTGAGCAATCGAGACCGCCGTGGGGCAGCGCAGCCCCCTGATTCGCACCACGTCGAACCCGATGTCGTTGAAGAAGCGCACCACGTTGGCATCGCCGATCGGCTGGTAGGGCGTGACGACGGCGATGCGGCGCGCGCCGAACAGCCTGAGCGCCCGCTCGCAGGCCTCGGCGCCGGTGGCGACGCCCAGGCCGCCAGCCCGCTCGCTCACGCGCCGCTTGAAGGCGCGATTTCCCTCCACGCCGTCCCAGAACGTCTCGGCGCTCATGCCCATCACGACGTAGTCCGGCTCGCACGTCATCACCCGGTCAATGGCGTAGTTGATCTCCTCGCGAATCTGCGCCAGCAGGTTCTGAAAGGCCGCGTCGCTGCTGAGGTCCTGGTTGCGGATGTGGATGCGCGAGAAGTGCGCGGTGACGCCCGGCACCCGCATGGCATAGAAATCCGGCTCGACGATGGTGTTGGTGCTGGGGGCCAGCACGGCGAACTTTTTGCGCCAACCTAGTGCATCTGTCATGGCTTCCTCTTGAACGATGGTGTCATGGGCAGAGCGATGGCCGCTTGCCCAATTAAGTCGTAATGATACAATGTCATGACATTTAGCCAAGCTGATGAACGCGCCCATTCGCAAAGGGTATGTGGATACTCGCTTCGGCCAGGTGCACTACCGGACGACGATTTCCTCGCCTGGCGATCTGTCCAACAGCGTGCCGTTGGTGCTACTGCATCAAACGGCCAGCTCGTCGGTGATGTATGAGGCGCTGATGAACGCGCTGGCCGGCGAATATGCGTGCATCGCGCCGGACACGCCGGGATTCGGCGAGTCGTTCACTCCCCCGGCCGCGCCGACCATCGCGCTCTACGCCGAGGCGCTATACGACGCCCTGAGCGCGCTGAAGGTGCGCGCGTGCTGGCTGTTCGGCCACCACACCGGCGCCAGCATCGCCGTGCAGATGGCCCACGACCACCCCGGCTTTGCCCGCCGGCTCATCCTCTCCGGCCCGCCGTATCTCACCGTCGCGCAGCGCGCCGCTTTCGCTGCCAACATTCACCCGATCGTCCCGACGCCGGACGGCGCGCACCTGTTGCCGCTGTGGCAGCGCATCGTGGGCAAGGAGCCAGATGTGCCGCTGGCGCTGGCCCATCGCGAGTTCACCCTGACCCTGGGCGCGGGCGACCAGTACGCGGCGGCCTACCACGCGGTCTTCGGCCACGACCTGGCCGCGCAGCTCCCGTCCATCGCCTGCCCGGTGCACGTGATGGGCGGCGAGTTCGACGCCCTGCGCGATTGTCTGCAACCGGCGGCCGCCGCAGCCCGCCAGGGCAGCATGCAGCTCATCCCGGGCGCTGGAACCTATGTGTGCGAGCGCCAGACCGCGCTCGTCGCTGATGTCATTCGGAGGTTCTTTCGATGAACGAGCAATATACCGTCCCCCTGGCTCTGCAAGACTTCATGCCCGTCGCCCTATCGTCGGCCGGCCTCTTCTTCCTGGCTGAGATGATGGCGCGCGCCGACAAGGCCGGCCGCCCGGTCGCGCTGCTTGGCGCATGGCTGATCATGCTCGGCGGCGGCCTGAAGGCCGCCTGGAAGCTGAACATGGCGATCTCCGGCAGCAACGTCGCCTGGATGTCGGATGCGCTGTTCGTCCTGCTGGCGCCTGGCTTCATTTTGATGGCCTGCGCGCTGCGCTTTGCCCAGCTCAGCATGGACGGGCGACCGCCGCGCACCAGCCTGCCGGTGGTGGCCTGTGGCATCGCCGGCGTTTGCATGGCGCTCGCCGCCGGGTTGGGCGCGGCCATGCCGTCCGGCAGTGCCTGGAAGTTCGTCTTGCTGGGCGCGACGACCGTGGCCAACCTGGCGCTGAGCGGGATGTGCATTGTGCAGGCGCTGCGCATGGGCAGGCGCGAGGTGGCGGCGCTGTTCGTCACCAACGTCGTCGCCGTCCTGATCTTGCAGGGCCTGGCGCGCATCCCGGAGCAAACCATCTCGCTGCAGTGGACTGAACAGATCATCAACACGCTGAGCGGCGCTGCCTTCGCCTATGCGGCCTGGAAGCTCAGCCGCGAGACCCAGATGCGGCTGGTCGAGGGCCGCTTGCAGTTCGCCTGACGTGGCTCCTGTGCCACGTGATGCACAATGGACACTATGGCCGATACCACTCAACACCTTGCCGATGTGCTCGACGCGCACGCGCCGGTGGATAACACCGCTCGCTTTGCCTATCTGCTCGACCTGCGCGAGCGTGCCTGGGAGATCATTCACAGCAGCCTGCGCCTGCGTGAAGATCGCGCCTGCGCCGATGTGCGCACCATCCGCGATTTGCAGGGGAACGTCGCCGGCGAGATGACCACCTTCACCGGCGACGGCAGCCCGGTGGACTGGATCGTGCGCTCGTGGATTGGCCGACCGGAAGCCGGCTTCACCAACATCCATCTCACCTGCTGGCTGGATGCAACGGTGGACGTGCCGCACCTTGGCTTCGCGCTCGGCACAGCCCCCGATGTGTTTTGCTATTGCGACTTCCTGCCGCGCGTGGAAGCATGCACCGATTACGACTATGTGGAGCGCTATTTGCAGCCGATGAACGAAGCCTGGGTGGGCCTGCGTCGGGATGCGCGCTACAAGCTGTTCAACCCCGTGCACCTCTACACGCGCAGCACGCTCTCGCCCATCGCCATCTGCGGCCTGCTGCCCTTCGACGACTTTCGCGCCGTCGTCGAGCCGCTGATGCTGACGTATGTGCGCGCCTGGGTGGCGCTGGTGCAGGCGGCCCGGCCGCTCCCCGCCGATCAGCAGCCAGCCATCGCCCATCGCGACTACGTCCTGCGCCGGACGATCGTCGAGAAAGACCCGGCCAACGTCCTGGCCGACCGCATGCTGGGCGTGCCGATGCGCGAGCGCCTGGTGCGCATCCTGTGGGGAGCAGAGCGTGAACCAGTCGCGAGGACGGAGCAACCATGAACGAGACCCTTCAGCAGAACTACAAAGGGGTGTTTGACGGGCGCCTGGGGTTCGGCAAAAAGCCGGCCGTGCTGGTGGTGGACTTCATCCGCGCCTACACCACCAGCGGCAGCGCGCTGTTCGCCCCGCCGGTGTGCGACGCCGTCATGGAAACCGCGGAGCTGCTCGACGCCGCGCGCGCCAGGGGCGTCCTGGTGATCTACACCAGGGTGCTATACAACAAGAATGGCCTGGATGGCGGCATCTTTGTGCAAAAAGTGCCGGTGCTGCGCACGCTGGTGGAGGGCGAGCCGCTGGCCGAGATCGTGCCGGAGCTTGCCCCGCACCCAGGCGATGTCATCCTCGTCAAGCAATACGCCAGCGCTTTCTTCGGCACCTCGCTCGCCTCTCTGCTCACCGCTCAGGGGGTGGACACCCTCATCCTCACCGGCTGCAGCACCAGCGGGTGCGTGCGCGCCACTGCCGTGGATGGCATGCAGCACGGCTTCCGCGTGATCGTGCCGCGCGAATGCGTCGGCGATCGCCGGCCCGAACCCCACGAGGCCAACTTATTCGACATCCACTCCAAATATGGCGACGTGGTGAGCAAGCAAGAGGTGCTGGACTACCTGGCGCGTTACGCCTGACCTGGACAGGCGGGTGCGTTCACGCACGGGGGCATTTTGTAAGGGCAGGCCTATGTGCCTGCCCGCGTTTGGCGCGTATGGGCGGGCGGCGGCGCAGGGCCGCACCTACATCACACCCCGCCGCCC
>JAIMBB010000151.1 GCA_023511655.1 Anaerolineae bacterium | reverse complement strand
ACTTGTAAGAAGTGCAAAATCTCACCTAACGAAGCACTAGCCATCGGTCATCAGTTGCCAATCTCCCTTCAATTTGCCAAACCATGACACCTCCTCCCGCTTTGCTCGCGCTCGAAGATGGCACCACCTGGCCCGGCGCCGGCTTCGGAAAGATCGGTGAAACCACCGGCGAGGTGGTCTTCAACACCTCGATGACCGGTTATCAAGAGGTCATCACCGATCCGTCTTATCATGGCCAGATCGTGGTGATGACCGCGCCGCAGATCGGCAACGTCGGCACCAACCCCGACGACGACGAATCGCATCGCGCATGGGTGGCCGGCTTTGCCGTGCGCGAACTCAGCCCAGTGGCCAGCAACTATCGCAGCCACCAGCCTTTGGACGCCTATCTCGCCGAGCGCGGCATCGTCGGCATTATGGGCCTGAGCACGCGCGCATTGGTCAAACACATCCGCGAAAAGGGCGCCATGCGCGGCGCGATTTCGTCGCTCAACACCGACCCGGCGCGCCTGATCGAGATGGCGCGCGCCAGCCGCGACATGAACGGCGCCGACCTGGCGCGTGAGGTGACGTGTGATGAGCCGTACCACTGGACGCAAGGCGTGGATGGGCAGTGGTACGTCGAGCCGACCGTCGGCTCCAACCGATCGAGCGATCCTTCGCTCTCCCAGCCGCACATCGTGGCCTTCGACTTCGGCATCAAGCGCAACATTCTGCGGCTGCTGGCTTCGCGCGGTTGTCGCATCACGGTGGTGCCGGCCACCACGTCGGCGAGCGAGGTGTTGGCCATGCAACCGGACGGTGTGTTCCTCTCGAACGGCCCGGGCGACCCGGCCGCATGCACCTATGCCATCGAGGCCACTCGTCAGCTCCTCGGCCGGGTGCCCCTCTTCGGCATCTGCCTGGGCCACCAGATCCTGGGGCTGGCGCTGGGCGGCCGCACCTACAAGATGAAGTTCGGTCACCGCGGCGGCAATCAGCCGGTACTGGCCAACGGCCGCGTCGAGATCAGCAGCCACAACCACGGCTTTGCCGTACATGCCGACAGCTTGCCGCCGGACGTGGAGGTGACTCACGTGAACCTCAACGACGGCTGCGTCGAGGGGTTGCGCGTCCCTGCGCTCAATGCCTTCAGCGTACAGTACCACCCCGAAGCCTCCCCTGGCCCACACGACGCCGGTTACCTGTTCGACCAGTTCATGCAAGCCGTGCAGTCTGCCAAACGTCGGGCAGCGAATGATATTGCCTGAAGTTGCAGTCGAGCCGACGCGCGACCCGGTAGATCAGTCAGTGGTGGACGCCGTCGGATGAGCGCATAGTCGCGCCCCTCCCCCATTCCTACAATCGCGCGCAGCTTGCGAACGCTCCCAGGCCGCGCTGCGCGCATTTGCCTCGTCGTTCCATCGCTGCGAGCCGCATGCGCGCGGACGGCACTTGTGCCGCGCCGGCGAGGAGGCGCGGCACGCCGCGGCCGCAGAGCAAAAGCGCATCTCAGCACAGCGTTCACATTCGGAACAGCCATGACCATTCCAACCGGAGTAGCAGAACGAGAAAGCATAGGGCCGACGTTGCCATCGCGGCGCGACATCCTGAAATTGGGCGCAGCCATCAGCGGCGCCCTGGCCGTGGGCGGGCTTCGGGACAGCGCGTATGCCGATGACGAAGCACCGGTGTCGTTCAACACGAGCCGGGCCGACGAAGCGAACGTGGCGCTGCCGCCGCTGGCGATCATCGCGTTGAACCGGCTGGCGTGGGGACCGAAGCCCGGCGACCCGTTTACCAGCGTCGAGGCATTCAACGCGCTCGGCGCCGACGATGCCTCGCGGCTGACCGCCTATGTTGACCAACAACTCGACCCGGCCTTTCTGGCCTCCCCCGACGACAGCGACGTGCGCATTGCCGCCGCAGCGACTCACCTGCCCAGCTTGAACCTGACGCTGCCGCAGTTGTGGGACGCCTACTTCAAGGCGCAGAACGCCGACCGCAGCCGGCCGGTGCGGGATGTGCGCGTCGCGACGCTGCTGCGCGCGGTCTACAGTCGGCGGCAGTTGTTCGAGGTGATGGTGGACTTCTGGCACAACCACTTCAGCATCTTCGCCTGGGATGGCGCATATGCCAGCGCGACCTGGGTGCACTACGACCGCGACGTGATCCGCGCCCACGCGCTGGGCAACTTCCGGGCCATGCTGGAGGCAGTCGCCAAGAGCCCGGCCATGCTGTATTACCTGGATAACTACATTAGCCAGGGAGCCTATTTCAACGAGAACTGGGCGCGCGAGCTGATGGAGCTGCACACCCTCGGCGCGGAGAACTACCTGGGCACGGCCGACCCAACAACGGTGCCGAACGATCCGGTCAGCGGCCTGCACATCGGCTATGTGGACAACGACGTATACGATGCGGCGCGTTGCTTCACCGGATGGCGCGTGAACAACGGCCAATCCGGCGCTCCCGGCAACGACGGCACTTTCTATTACCACAATCCCTGGCACGATCGCGCCAACAAGTTCGTGTTGGGCGTATACATCCCGGCCGATCAGGGGCCCGAAGTAGACGGCAAACAGGTGCTTGACATGTTGGCGCGACACCCCGGCACCGGCCGCTACATCGTGCGCAAGCTGTGGCGACGGCTGATCGGTGACAACGCGCCTGAGCCCGGCGCCGCCGACCCCTTCTTCGACGCCGTCGCCAAGACGTTCACCGACAACTGGCAGAATCCGGATCAGATCAGGCTGGTGCTGCGGCAACTGCTGCTGGGCGTGCCGGCGGCGGGGGGCAATCCGGCCATCCCCTCGCCGTTCGCCGCTACGTGGGGCCAAAAGATCAAGCGGCCGCACGAGGCGCTCTACAGCGCCCTGCGCGCGGTGAACGCCAACATCATCGTGGACGCCGGCGGATTGGGGTCGTTGTGGAGCGGCTATGACGCCATAGGCCAGCAGCACTTCGGCCGCCGCCCACCCGACGGCTACCCCGATGTGCGCGACGCGTGGACGAACACCACCTCGATGCTCTATCGCTGGCGATTGTTCAACAGCTTGATGGAAGGTTCGTACTACAGCACGTCGAGCAACACCGGCGTGCAGGTGGACAACAACGCGTTGATCAGCACCATGGGCGGCGCGAATACGCCCAACTCCATCGCCGATTTCTGGATCAACCGTCTGTTGGGCCGACCGATGGATGACCCGGCTCACCGCGCCGAGGTGGTTCGCATGATGCAGGGCTGGGACACCGGCAACAACGCCAATTCGGTCAAACCCGTCTATGTAGACCCGAACGCCGTCATGGCAGCGACGGACATCAGCAATCGGCTGCGGCGCATGATCGCCGTGATTCTGATGTCACCCGAGTTTCAGTGGAGATGATCGCAAGTTCGACCTCCGCCCTCCACTCCCGACTCCCAACTCGCGACTTCCCGCTCATCAGCAAATCGGGAACAGAGGCCGCGAACTAAGGATAGGAAGAAGGCAGCGCGCACACGCTCACAAAGGAAACATCCATGGCATTTGCACAAAAATTCACCCGACGTAGTTTCATGGCCGGCTGTTCGGCAGCGATCGCCGCGCTGGCCGGCTCGCGCATCACCAACATGGCGTTCTCAATTGGCGAAGAGAACACCGAAACCATCGTGGTGGTGTTTCTGCGCGGCGGATGGGACGCGCTCAACGTCGTGCCGCCCATCGCCGTGGGGCCGGATCGCGGGTTCTACGAAACAGCCCGCCCCACCCTCAAGCTGCCCACCAGCGGCGCCAACTCGACCTACAACCTCGACGACTTCTTCGGGCTGCACCCATCCATGGCCCCCTTGTTCAGCCTGTTCCAGGCGCAACGGCTGGCGATCGTGCACGCGGCCGGCCTGACCTACGACACGCGCAGCCACTTCGACGCGATGCAGTACATGGAGACGGCGACGCTCGGCTCCAAGAACGGCACAGGGTGGCTGACCCGCTTCCTGGAGACGCTGACGCTGACATCCAGCGCGGTGATGCCCGCGTTGGCCTCTGGATCGTCGCGTCCCGCTTCCATGATCGGGTATCCCGCCATCGCCATGTCCAGCCCAGGCACGTTCAGCCTGGGCGGCAACTCGCAATACCGCGGCCAGCAAACGAACGCGCTGCGCAGCATGTATGGCTCGGCCGCCGATTGGCTCGACCGGGCAGGCCTGGAGACGATTGCAGCGATTGACCTGATCCAGAGCAAGAACATCGGCAACTACACGCCGGCCAACGGCGCGCAGTACCCTCAGGGCGGGTTCGGCAACAACCTCAAATTGATCGCGCAGATGATCAAGGCCAGTGTCGGCCTCACCGCAGCCACCGTTGACCTGGGCGGCTGGGACACGCACGAGAACCAGGGCGCAGCGCCGAACACCTATATGGGTACGCTGCTGAACACGCTTGCGCGTGGGCTGGAAGCATTCCATACCGACCTCGAAGCATGTGCGGGACAGCCCGACTTCAACGCGCGCACCACCGTCGTGGTGATGAGCGAATTCGGCCGGCGGCTGCGCGAGAACGCCAACGCCGGCACCGACCACGGCCACGGCAGCGTGATGCTGGTGATGGGCAAAACGGTGAAGGGCGGCAAGGTGTATGGACGCTGGCCAGGCCTGGCCAACGATCAGCTCTATCAGCGCGCCGACCTGGCCATCACCACCGACTACCGCCGCGTGCTAAGCGAAATCTTGAAGGCGCGCATGGCGCGCACCGAGGCGCATTTGGCCAGCATCTTTCCCGGCTACACACCGCAGCCCGACCTTGGGCTGATGCACACCATCGGCGCAGAGCCGGCTGCGGGCTGCCTGGCCCCACGTCGCGTGTATCTGCCCTTGATCCGCAAACCCTGAGGCGCACAGCCATGGACACCCTGAAGAGTCATTCACAACGGACGATGCGCCGCAACATGCTGCAGATGGCCAGTGCACCCGCCGCCTCAACCGCGAGAACGGGCGCCGGCGAAGGAGGGATGGGAGCGGCATACGACAGCGACGGCCCACCGACCGCGCCGGCAAACGACGGATTCTTCGTGCAGGAGGTCGGCCCTTCCCCCAGCGCGGCAAGCGCGCCGCTACCCCCGCTGCGGGTGATCGCCCTCATGCGGCTGGCCTTCGGCCCCAGCATCAACAACAGCGAAGGATATCCAAACACCGGCAATCCGGACGCCGATTTCACGAACTGGGTCAACCAGCAACTCAACCCAGACTTCGGCGCAGACGCGGAGTGCAACGCCCGCATCGCCGCCGCCAACCTGCCCACGCTGAACAAGTCGCTGCCGCAACTGTGGACGGATCACATGCGCAATCCGACTCAGAACCCCAACCTGAAACGGCACGACCCGGCCGACGATATTTACATCGCCACGTTCATTCGCGCGACCTATAGCCGATGGCAACTCTTCGAGCTGCTGGTGGACTTCTGGCACAACCACTTCAACGTGTACGCCTGGGATTGGGCCTATGCGATGGCGACCTGGGTGCACTACGACCGCGACGTGATCCGCGCCCACGCGCTGGGCAACTTCCGGGCCATGCTCGAAGCAGTGGCCAAGAGCCCGGCCATGCTGTTCTACCTGGACAACTACATCAACACCGTGGCCGGGCCGAACGAGAACTGGGCGCGTGAGCTCTTCGAGCTGCATGCCCTGGGCGCGGAGAACTACCTCGGCGTCGTTCCGCGCGAGACGGTGCCGGGCTACCCGGTTGCGCCGGAGAAGTATTGCGACGGCGACGTGTACGAAGCCACGCGCTGCTTCACAGGTTGGCGCGTGAACGACGAGAAGAAACAAGGCGACCCCACCTTCAAGGACGACGGCACCTTTCTCTACGACGCCAGCCGGCACGACCGTTTCCAGAAAATCGTGCTGGGAACCAGCTTCCCCGAAACGTGGGCGAACGAAGCCGAGAAGGACGGCCGGGTCGTGTTGGACAAACTCGCCAGCCATCCCGGCACCGGTCGCTACATCGTGCGCAAGTTGTGGCGCCGCTTCATCGGCGATAGCGCGCCGCGCCCCTACAAAGGGCCGCCCGATGATCCACCGCCGGCCCCAGGCGTCAACCCTGCTCACGACTTTCTCGAGGAGTGCGCCGCTTACTGGACCAGCCTGTGGCAGGACCCACAGCAAATCCGCAAAGTCGTGGCCAAGCTCTTGACCGATCCGAAGTCGCCCTTCAAGACCACGTTCGGCGACAAGATCAAGCGGCCATTCGAAGCCGCCATCAGCATGCTGCGGGCCATCGGCGCCGACTTTCGCCCCGACAAAGCGCACTGGGATTTCGGTTGGATCTACGAATCCATGGGACAGGACCTGTTTAGCCGGCGCCCGCCGGATGGCTATCCCGACGTGAAGCAGGCATGGAACAACACCACCTCCATGCTCATGCGCTGGCGTTGGTGCAACTGGGTAATGGAGGAAGGGGTGCCCAGAGACCGCACCGACATCAAAGTGGACGTCTTCACGCCCACGCTCAATGCCATCAGCAGCGGCACCATCAACCGCACGCCCAACAGCATCGCCGACTGGTGGATCGGCCTTATCCTCGGCCGCCCGATGATGAGCACGCAGAGCCGCAAGGCAGTCGTGGACATGCTGGCGCGCGGCGCCAACCCGGCCAGCTATGCGCTCTCGGACAACCAATTGCGCGATCGCGTGCCGGATGCTGTCGCGCTGATCTTAATGAGCCCGGACTTTCAACTGCGATAGCGTCATTCGTATCGGTATGTCGGCAGCGTCCCGGCAGTCCGACACCAACTTCTGGAGGCGACATGCCATTCAACACAAAAGTCACCCGCCGTTCGTTCATGATGGGCTGCTCGGCTGCCATCGCCGCGCTGGCCGGCTCGCGCATCACCCACCTCGCCTTCGCCAGCCCGAACGCGCCCGACGCCACCGGTGGCGAGATCGTCGTGGTAGTCTTCCTGCGCGGGGGCATAGACGGCATCAACGTGGTCGTGCCGATCGGCGGCAGCAGCAACGATCGCTATCACTACGAGGCCGAACTGCGCAAAAACCTCAGAATCCCCGCCAGCGGTCAGTACAAAGCCCTGCCGCTCGGCAGCCTGACCAACCCGGCTACCGGCAAGACCACCGACTTCGGCTTCAACCCGGCGCTGGCGCCGCTGCATGGCCTGTATCAATCTGGCTACCTGGGCGTGGTGCACGCCACCGGCCTGACCAGCAACAATCGCAGCCACTTCGATTCGATGCAGTTCATGGAGACCGGCACGCCGGACGTCAAGACCACCGGCAGCGGCTGGTTGGCGCGGCATCTGAATACGCTGAACATGGGCGTGGTGCAGTTCCCCGCCCTCTCCGCCGGCAGCGGGCTGGCCATGTCGCTCGCCGGGCGGCAAGATGCCATCGCTTTGACCAGCCCGGGCAGTTTGAACCTGTACACCTGGGGCGACTACGCCAACCTGCAAAAGCAGGCCTTGCGCGACATGTATGGGCTGGCTGCCGACGATCCGGTGCGCACCTGGATTCACCAAGCCGGCGAGAACGCGCTCAACGCGCTCGACATCGTCGGCACCGGCGAGTACTCACCCACGCCCGGCGTGGCCTATCCGCCCTACAACAGCTTCAGCGAAAGCCTGAAGACTGTTGCCCAGATGATCAAAATGGACGTCGGGCTGCGCGCTGCCACGGTGGACTTGGGCGGCTGGGACACCCACGAGAGCCAGCAGTCCCCCTGGGACAAGGACGGCGTCGGCGGGTATTTCTACGATCAGCTCAGCCTGCTGGCGCGCGGCCTGTTGGCGTTCTTCCAGGACCTCGGCTCCTACACCCGGCGCACCACGATCGTCGTGATGAGCGAATTCGGGCGCACACTCAAGGAGAACGCCAACTATGGCACCGATCACGGCCATGGCAACGTCATGTTGGTGATGGGCGGCGGCATCAACGGTGGCAAGCTCTACGGCACCTGGCCGGGGATAGCCGGGGACCAGCTCTTCGATGGACGCGACCTGAAGATCACCACCGACTACCGCCACGTGCTCAGCGAACTGCTGGTGACCCGGCTGGGGAACCGGCAGGAAAACCTGACGACGATCTTTCCCAACGGATATGCGCCACCAACGCAGTGGATGGGTATTGCGCGAGAGCCGGCACGCAGTTATACTTTCTCCGCAACCTATTTGCCGGCCATTGCAAAGCCTTAGCTTCGCTTACTGTCGCTTGCGGCGGGGCGGAGACGCCTCCCCCTCGCCTCCGCTCTGCCGCAAGTCCCCTTCTTGCTCTACGAGGCAGATAGTTTCGTACCACAGCAGCATGGCGTAACGAGAAACGGCCGTGGGCGCTGCGCCGTCATGTTCGAGCGGGCTTCGGCCGGCGTGACCTCTCGGCTGCGAACGACCCGCGCGGCTGCCGGAGCGAAGGTTCCTCGTCCCCGAATCCCGCGATCGGCATATAGTTACGGATGCAACCAGACGAATTTCACATCGTCCACGCTCACCCAGCGTGTGCCGCTCGGCTCGCCGGTTACATCATCGAGCATCACGTAATGCTCGGAGCCGGCCGCGAAGTAGTACGAACCCAGCTCTACCCAACCGTCATGGATCGGCGCCTGATTGATCGCGTAGGCCGTGAGGCCGTCGCGGTGTTTGATCGTGTAGCGCGCGTTGGTCGTGTCGAGCCGGGCCGCGATCGGGCCGCATGGCCAGGGTAGCGCCGCGCGGTCGGGGATGAAGACAAACACGCGATAGGCGCCTTCGTAGGGAAGATTCGGTCGCCAGATCACCTTGTTGGTGGACTCGCCGGCAGTCGCGACGTTGGGCGTGGCCAGGTGATGGCCGCCGCGGCCCTTGTTTCCGACCGTCCAACCATACCGGCAGGCCGGCTCACCCTTGAGCGGCGGCGAGAGTTCGACGCTGCGGCTGTCCACGTAGATCTCGGGCGGCAGGCCGCTGGCCGCGCTTTGCGGGAAGTAATTCGTCCAAATCTTCCAGAAGTCCTGGTTGCCACTCACGTGACGCGTATAGCGGTAGAGCGACAGCGTGGCGCGATTCACCGGCGTCACGCCATCAATCGTCTCCTGGCCCAGGCCGGGCCGGTCGAAGTTGCGTCGCAGCGTGCGCGCGCCACATTCAACGTTGTTCGCGAATCCCCTCGTCGAACTCCAGCCCGGCCCGCATCCCATGGCCCAATTCAACGCGCCCTCGGTGGGTGCCGGGTCGGTCAACAGCCCCATCTCCTTCTGCATCATCACTAACAACAGGCGTGGGTTGAGGCCGAAGCGCATGGCGTTCTCGCACACGATCTGCGCCGCCGACCGACCCTCCACGACGTAGCTTTTGAGGACGCCGCGCCGTTCGTTCAAGAACGCCTGGATCTGCTCACACGACATCGCCCCTACGTCGTTGAACTCTTCATCCGTGATCAGGAAGGACGGATCGAATGGCTCCACCAGGGCGTGGGAACTGAGAATCGGGGATTGAAAGTTGAGGAAGGTGAGCACAGCGCATGTTGCGACGATCAGCCATCGGCGCACCAATTGCCCCTCCCGCCTTCCTCCCTTTTCGGTTCTCGATCGCATCACCCTTGCAGCAGGCCAAGTAGCGTGGGCAGCAGTTGTTTCTTGCGCGAGACCACGCCGGGCATGTCCCAGACGCCATCTGCCTTGCGCGAGAATGGCAGCCGCTCGAAGAAGCGCGGCTCGCCCACGCCGGCCAGCAGGCTGTTGTTCTCCACGATGTCGGTGATCATCAGCGCGACGAAGTCCAGGCCGCGCTGTTCTTGCAGCGCCTTCAGGGCCGCGCGAATCTCATCCATGCGCGGCAAGATGGTGTTGAAGCTGGTCACCTCCACCTGCGCCACGCCAAACCTGATCGGCCCGGATTCGAACAACTTGAGGTCGGCCTGCACCATGTCTTGAGCCGAGCGCCCGCTCACGTCGGCGCCGGCGCGCAACAGCGTTTCGCCGAAGTCGCTCATGCGGCCTTCGGCGTCCTCACTGCCGAAAGCGTGCCCGGCCAGCCAGATCGCCGCGTTGTGGTCGCGCGCCGTGGTGGTCGGCGATTTGAACATCAAGGTATCGCTGAGCACGCCCGCCAACAGCAT
>JAIMBB010000150.1 GCA_023511655.1 Anaerolineae bacterium | reverse complement strand
CGACTCTCACGCAGTTTCACTGCCTTTGCCTTTCTACCTCTCATGACTCCCAATTATGCGATGTTTTCAACTGAGCAGAAATAGACTATAATTCAAGTGTCTGTAGAGATTTACGGATTACGTTAGGTCAGTCAAAAGCCGATCCTTGCAGCTCTTTACGTCCTCGGCCTTCTCCGCGGCGCTTCCCTGTCAGATCGCGTGATTTGAGCTACACGTTCCTTCGTCTCCTACGGGTTAATTCTGAGTACGCTGCAGAGAAAACCTCTGCAGCACCGTAACGATCGCAGGAGGATCGCATGAACAACAAACTGTACGTCGGCAATTTGCCTTTCGACACGTCGGAGAGCGCACTGCGCGAACTCTTCACGCAAGCAGGCACCATCGTATCGGTCACCATACCGTTGGATCGCATGAGCAACCGGCCGCGCGGGTTCGCCTTCGTGGAGATGGGAACTGCCGACGAAGCCAGCAGAGCCATCAAGATGTTCAACGGCCAGGACTTCGAAGGACGCACCATGAACGTCAGCGAGGCGCGCCCACCCGAGCAACGCAGCAACGGCGGCTACGGGAATTCGGGCGGGAAAGGCGGCTACAACCGCGACCGCCGCAGCCGCGGCAACGACCGCCGTTACTAGGCAAGTTTGGAAGGACCAAAAGCCCGGCTCTCCGCATTCGGAAGCCGGGCCTTTCAGTCTTACGCGCCGCACGTCGCGCACCGCACTCGTACGACGCACGGCATTCATTGGCAACGCCCTTTCGCTTCATCACGAGGCATCGTCATGGGCAAAAAGAAGTGCGCCAACGTTGACAGAGGCTTTCGATCCCGTATAATTTTGCGCGGCATAGGAGAGAAAATTCAAATAAAAGAAGGTGATTGGGTGGCTCGCGTAGTAGTCGAAGAAGATGAGACGTTCGAATCGGCGCTTCGGCGCTTCAATAAGATGGTGCAAGGCAACCGCATCCTCGTCGAAGTGCGCAATCGGCGTTTCTTCGAGAAGCCAAGCGTGATTAACAAGCGCAAGCGCGCGGTGAAGTTGCGCAAGAGCAGGCGACAAAGTATGAAGTTCGCGCAACCGGACTGAGTCATTTTTGCGCGTTTCTTCAAAATGAATCGAGGGCGGGCATGCATGCCCGCCTTTATCATTTATTCGAGGCGGCGCAGGACACATCCGTCAACGAAGACAACAGGGACGGTCCCGAGCCACAGTTGGGGGACGGCCACCGCAGCAAATAACCGACTCAGACAGGCACGCAAGCCCACGGCATGCCGACGCACAAGCTACGGATGCCCCACACCACAGCTTGTAAAATATACCCGTCGGAGCAAGACCAATCGGTCGCACCGGACAAAAGATGGAAGCGGTACTCAAACAGCGGATCCAGGATGAGCTGAAGGCAGCGATGCGCGGCGGCGACGAAGCGCGCAAGACCGTGCTGCGCTTGCTCGTCGCCCATATCAAGAACGCCGAGGTGGAAGCCCGCACCGACGGCCGCGGCGGCGTGCTGAGCGACAGCGACCTGCTGGCAATCGTGCGACGTGAAATCAAGCAGCACGAAGAGTCGCTGCTCGAAGCGCAGAACGCCGGCCGCGCAGACCTGGTCGCCCAGCAACAAGCCGAACTGGATATTCTCAAAGAATTCCTGCCGAAGCAACTATCCAGGGAAGAGATCATCGAACTGGCCAGACAAACCATCAAAGAAATCAACGCCACCTCGCCCAAGCAACACGGCCAGGTGATGAAAGCACTGCAGCCCAAGGTCAAAGACATCGCGGACGGCAAACTTGTGAACGAGGTCGTGCGCGAGCTGTTGTCTTAGGCCAATCCGCGCACACACGGCGCGATGCCCTCCACCCGGACGGGAGGCGCGTCGCACACCATTCGGCTTCGCCCGATAACGCCCATCGGACGCAGCCGCGGGATGGGGAATGAACCTAGACGCGACTTCCGGCACCCGTCAGCAACTGAGGAACCTGCACCGGCAAAAGCTCGTGCTGCTGAGCACGATCGCTTGCATGACATTCCTGGGCATCACTGCTGCCCAATTGTCCCGCTACGTCATTGGTGCCGGCGTGGTCTACAATCTGGGTGACGTCGCCGCCTTCGACATTCGCGCGCCACATCGCATGGTTTACATCAGCGATGTGGAGACCAATCGCCAGCGCGACCTGGCCGAAGCCAGCGTAGCGCCGATCTTCACCCCGCCCGACGCACAAACTTCTCGGCGACAGATGTCATTGGCCTACGAATCGCTCGATTACATCCAACAGATGCGCAACGATCGCGCCACCAGCCTGGAGGAGCGCGTCCGCAAACTCACCGGGATGGATGAGCTCGTCATTCGAGAATCCACCGCTCGCATCATTCTTACGCTCGAGGACAATCAGTGGAACCGTATCTCGGCCCAGACGTTGGCCGTGCTCGACAACGTGCTGCGCCGGCCGATCCACCCCGGCAACCTGGACGAAACGCGCGCCAGCGTGTCTCAGTTGATCAGCTTCAGCCTGCGCGCCGAGGAGGCTGACATCGTCAATCAACTGGTGAGCGCGTTGATCGTGCCGAACACCAACTACGACTCCGCAGCAACCGAGGCCGCGCGCCGCGCCGCTCGCGAGAATGTCAAGCCGGTTGAACGCAAATACGAAGCCAACCAGATCATCATCCGCAGCGGTCAGGTGATCGGACCGAATGAGATCGAAGCGCTGGAGCGATTCAACCTGCGCCGCCCGGCGCTGGCCTGGACGCACGTGGTCAGCGCCACTATCCTGAGCGCATTGTCAGTGATGGCGCTCGGCATGGCAATGTTGCGCGCCCGCGACAACATTTTCAAACGCCCCGTCCGCCAAAGTGCGCTGAGCGCGGCGCTATTCGTGATGATCCTGATGCTGGCGCGCTGGTTGCTGCCGGGACACGGAGTGCTGCCCTACCTGGCGCCCCTGGCTGCCACTGCCATCGCGATCACCAGCTGGTCAGGGCTGCTGCCTGGCGTGATCAGCGCGATGCTGATGGGCGGCCTGGTCGGCATGGGGATGGATAAACAGTTGGAGTTCGCCGCCTGCATTACCGCAAGCGGCATTGCCGCATGTGTAACACTCGGACGGGCCGAGCGTCTGAGCAACTTCCTGCGGGCAGGCATACTGGCCGGCGTCACCCAGTGCGCCATCGTGCTGGCTTTCAACCTGCCCACCACCCAACCGAACGATGTGCCGCTGTTGACGGTGTATTTGATCGCTAGCTTCGCCAGCGGCGTGTTGTCGGCAGGATTAGCGCTCGCCATTCTCTACCTCAGCGGCGCGGCCTTCGACGTGACGACGGTGGTGCAATTGATCGAGCTCTCCCGCCTGTCACATCCTTTGCTGCAACAGATGGTGACACAAGCACCAGGCACTTATCACCACACCTTGATGGTGACGAACCTGGCGGAGAACGCCGCCGAACGCATCGGCGCCGATTCGCTGCTCACGCGCGTCGGCTCATACTTCCACGACATCGGCAAGCTGACCAACCCGCACTTCTTCATCGAAAACCAGCTCGAAGGCATCAATCCACATGAGCGGCTTGATCCATTGACCAGCTCGACCATCTTGCAGAATCACGTCACCGACGGGTTGAAGCTGGCGGCCAAATATCGGCTGCCGTCGCGCGTGCGGGCATTCATCGCTGAGCACCACGGCACGACCAAGACCCATTATCAATACGCCAAAGCTTGCGAAGAAAGCGGCCGCGAAGTGGACTCGCAACCGTTTCGCTATCCAGGGCCACGCCCGCAGAGCAAAGAGACGGCTCTGCTGATGTTGGCCGACGGCAGCGAAGCTGCAGTGCGCGCTAACCGCTGCACTTCGGTCGAGGAAATGGACAACGTGCTGCGCCATTTGTTCGCCGACCGCCTGGCCGATCACCAGCTCGACGACAGCGACCTGACCCTGCGCGAAATGGAGGTGGTGCGCCAGTCTTTCCTGGAGACGTTGCGTGGTGTGTATCACCCGCGGATGAAATATCCGGCCCAACAGGTCACGGCTGCCCAACCTGCCGAAGCACGAGCAATGACCAAGTCGCCCTCGCCTCATCCCGACCAAGAGCTGGCCACGCCATGACACCGCATACAAGCGGTCTCCTGCTGACGCGCCGGGAGCCGACATCTGACGCCCACATCCACCTGCACATCCGCGCAGCCTACCGCGCACCTGGCCGCGCCGGATGGGTGCGCCGGGCGGTGCTCGCCGCATTGACGCAGGGTCGCGATCTGCCCGCCGCCGTAGAACTGACGATCCGCCTCACCGACGACGTCGAACTGCGGATGCTCAACCGGCGATTCCGCGCTACCGACGCACCGACGGACGTATTGTCGTTCGGCGGCGAGGGCTATAAGGATGGTCGGCCCAGACGCGACAGCGCGCCGGCCGAAAGGCGCAACGATGAAGTGATGCCGCGCGCGTATCTCGGCGACATCGCCATCTCGATGGAGCGCTGCATCGCGCAGGCCAAGCAATATGGTCACTCCGTAGACGACGAGCTGGCCCTATTGGTGATTCACGGCGTGCTGCACCTGCTCGGCTACGATCACCACACACCTGCCCACCAACGGCGGATGTGGCAGGCGCAGGAGCGCGCTTTTGCCTCGCTCGGCCGCCCTAACCCACTCAAGCCGGACCAGTTTCACGATTGAGCCGACTGGCCCGATCGTGCTCACACTAAGAGGAATCAATCCATGTGCTGCATACTCTCCATCTTGCTGCTGATCGGACCGCGGGCCGCCTTCATCGCGACCTGGCTATTCAGCGATCGCGTGACGCGCGCCTTCGAAGGCCAATTCCTGCTGCCGCTGCTGGGTATGTTGTTCCTGCCCTTCACGTCGCTGTTCTACGTGCTGGTTTGGCAACCCGGTGGCCTGCAAGGTGTATTGCCGTGGGCGCTGGTCGCCCTGGGCTTCGTCATTGACCTGGGCTCGTACACCGGCGGGCTGTGGGGCAACCGGAATCGCTTCAAATAGGCACGTTCGATTCGCCGGCTGCTATTGTGCGCCGCCGCCGAGTGGGAACTCGACTACCGTGCCATTGCGCGGATTGGTCACGAACAACGATCCGTCGTGCACCTTCACACCGGTCGGCAGATCGTCGGCATTGAAGGAGATGCCCGGCAATTCAACCGGCACGCCGATCAACGTATATGCGAGCACCTGGGCCGTGCGAGGGCTGGTGACGAAAAGCGTGTTGCCGCTAATAGCCAGATACGGTTTGTGGTCAATGGCCTGCAGCGTGGCCATGTCCATCCGATCTTCGTCCCACGCCGACACTTTCCACGAGCGAAGATAGCGATAATCCGGATCGAAAACCTGGATGCGCCGATTCCAGGTATCAGCAACGTAGATATTGCCGTTCGCATCCACGGCAATGCCAACCGGTTCGTTGAACTGGCCGTCACCATCCCCAGCGCCTCCGAACTGCGCGATGAAGTTGCCGTTGCGGTCGAACACCTGCACGCGCTTGTTGCCGGTGTCGGTGACCAGCAAGCGGCCCTGCCGATCGAAGGCGATGTCGCGTGGGCCGAAGAACTGCGTATCGGTGCCAAAGCCGGGCTGATCCGTAGCGCCGGGACGCCCCCAGGCCGTGAGGAAATTGCCGGCCAGATCGAATTTCTGGATGCGGTGGTTGAACGTGTCGGCCACGTAGACGTTCTGCTCGTCGTCCACGGCAATGCCCCACGCATCGTTGAACCTGCCCGGCTGACTACCGGCTCCGCCAAAGCTGGTGATGAGTTGACCGGTGGCGTCCTGGTGAAACACGCGATTCGCTTTGCGGTCTATCACGAAGCGCGTGCCATCGGGGGCAAAAGCCAGGCCAGTCGGGCTTTGCATCTTCGGGCTCAGGGCGCGCTCGCTGCTCCCACCACTCGCGACGGCTCCAGTGCGATAGTCCCACAACTGGTCAGCCACATCATTGCGTATGAACAACGAGAAGCGGTGTCCGGGGGACCACGTCTCCGGCGTGAGCGATGTTTTGCCGAACAACTTGGCATACGGCTCGAAGTTGCGGTTAAAAGCAATCTCCCACAGGGCCGCGCGCGCCTGCGGGTTGAACAGCGAGTAGCTGATGCGATCCCAGTTCAGGTCGTAGTAATCCTGCATCGGCCACCACACCAGCATATAGTCGAAGCGCGTGTAGTTTGCAGAGAGCGCATCGGCCATCTGTGCAAACTGAGTATCTTGCTCGCTGGCGATGATGGCGTCAAAGTCCTCAAAGTTAGCGGGAAGCTGGTTGCCCAAGTATTGCGCGCCAGGGCGGCGTTGCATATACCACGACATCGGCCAGCTCGTCTCCTGGGTATAGCCCACCTTCAGCGGCTCGCGACCGCCCATGCGCTTCTGCAGGTCGTCAATTTGGCCGAGCGCAATCTTCACCCCCGGCGCGCCATGAGCATAGAACAGGAATTCGCGCGTGTAGTCGTAGTTGATGTACGTCACCATCACAGCGGTGCGAATGGTGAGCACGCTGAGCAAGCCAAAGCCAGCCAGCACGACCGCCGGCAAGGCAGCCCCGTTCGCCACGCGGCCAAGCGCATATCCGACGACAGTCAGGGCAACCGCGCCGACAGCAAAACTCAACACCCATTGCAACGCTTCGGCTATTGGCCTGCCGGCCAGGTCTAAGCTGCCGATCAGCGATAACAGGCGCACGAACGACAACACAGCCAATACGGCCAGGCCGGCCATGATGAAGCTCTGTCCAACACGCTCATGCTGCGGTACCGCCCCCCTGCTCAACGCCGCTTGTAAACCGTCCGCGACCTGCCGGATGAGCCAGCCCGTCAGAAATGCCATGGGCAGTGCGAAATGCACTGTCAGCCATGGCATCTTCTCGCCGGCGATGGTATAGATGATCCATGTCGCAATGCTCCACCACGCCAGGAAGAGCGGGAAGCGCTGCTTGTGCAGCGCGGCAAAGAACGTGGGTCGCGAGCGAAGCGCCGGCGCGATTCTGAAAGCCAGCATCGCCAGGCCGCCAATTGCGCCAATGAGCACAGTGTATTCATACATCGGCACCAGCAGGAAGTAGTAATACCAGGGCTGGCTGCCGCGCTGAACATCCTGCTGCGCCATCCAATAGCCCAACTGCCCCACAAAACCGGTGCCGATGCCGGCGATATTGGTGAACACCGTGGTGAACAGCGTCACCGTGATGGCGAGGAACACGCCGGCGATAGCCAGCCACAACCGCCAGTTCCAGGCAACGCCGATGGCGACGGCAATGGCGATCAATGCCAGCGACATGGCGAACATGGTGGTGACCACCTGCGGGTTCATCTGCAGGTTGGACATGTTGCCCAGGGTGCTGATGGGCACCAACTCCTCGCCGCGGAACAGTTGCCAGATGCGATTCTTAATCAAGAGCATGGCCGGCGACCCCATGAACATGGTCGTGGTCACCAGCACGATGATGGCGTTGAAGGCTGACGTCGAGCTTGCAGCCGTGCGCAACCATTCGCCAAACGTCGTTCGATACAGATAGGTCAGGCCGGCGCATACCAGGGCGGCCAGCAAGAACATGAGGAGCGCATACACCAGCATCCGAACGTTATCGCCAAAAGCGGTGAGCGCATCCGCGCCGATCACACCGAGGGCTCCTGCCAGATAATCGCTGAGCAGCGCAAAGATGATGCTCAGGCTGACCATGAAGATCCCAGTGACGGCGCCAAAGCCGACCAGAAGGGCTGCGTCTTGCCAGCGCTGACCAGCGGGGAATTTGCGCCGCGCGCGATACAACTGCCACAGCGCGAGTGGCGAGAGGAACAGCATGAGCAACGCCACGGCCAGGAACGAAGTGGCCTTATCAGTGGCATGCAAGGCCAGCACTGCCGACAAACCCACCAGCCAGCCAGGCTGCCGGTCTTCCAGATAACGCCACAGGCACAGCACCGTCAAGGTCATCCACACCAGGATGAACTCTTCCTGGCGGATGTAGCGAGCGTGATACAGGATGGACGGCGAAATGAGCAATAAGAATGACGTCGCCAACGCCCCGACCCGGCCCAGCCAGCGCCGGAAGAGATACGGCAAAGCAACCAGGACAACGCCAAAAACGGCCGTGGGGATGCGCGAGGTGAAATCGTCTGCACCAAACAAGAAGTAGCTGAGCGCCGTGAGATGAAAGAGGAACGGCCCATGCATGAGCGGCGTATGCTGAAAGCCTTTGCCGGTCGCCAGCAGATATGAGAAGTAGGTATGCAGCGACTCGTCGTGGCTCATCACGCGCGCGCCCATGTCGTAGAAACGAGAGACGATGCCGAGGCAAATGAACAAGACATACAGCGCCCGCTCCCACGTCACGGCAGCGAGCAAGGGTTTATCCAGCCAGGCCTCGCGCGAGGCAACTCGAGGCGCCATTTCCTCGAATTCAGTCAGTCGCTGCTCTCCGATCATCGTCTTCCACTCGCTTTCTGCGCCACGTCGTCGCGCAACCAGAACAGCCAGCGCTCCGTGCGCACGTCGCTCGTCTCGCGAAAGGCCAACCAGCGAGCCAGCGACAAACAATCCATTCCACCCTGGGGCAGGCCCGTGCATCGAACTTCGCTCAGCGGTGCCCAGACCACCACATCATAAACGGTGCCGATGAAGCTCCCTGGGCTTTGCGGCTTCGCCGGCGCCGGCGTCAGCACGATGCCGGCGTTAGACGGCCCCTCGGCCAGGATAAGGTTGCGCTGGCCGCGCAAAGCCCACTGCAATGCCGGCGGCGGTTCTCCGGCGATCTGCACGGCGAGCGCATCCGGCTCACCCATTGCGCGCGCGCTCATTTGACGGACGCTATCCCGCAGCGTTTCCAGGCCCAAAGCCGCAGCTTCCCGGCGATACGGCTCTGCGGGATTATGCGGCCGCACGAGGTTCATCTGCACGCCCGCGCCAAGGACATACAACAATAGCACCGCAATCCCCGACAGCGCGACGCCGCGCAGCGGCGGGCCGTAATCCATCCCCAGGCTTCCGGCCGCCACCAGCGCCAGGATGAGCAAGCCCGAGACCAGCGCCGAGATCAGCCATGCGCTGCGACCCTGACCGGCGTACTGCAACACGCCCAGGCCGGCATACATCAGCAGCACGAAAGTGACACCCGCGATGGCGCCTTCGCGCCGCCAGTCAGCCCATCGTTGCACAGAAGCGAACAGCGCATCGTAAGCGCGGGAAGCCAGCCCCGCACAACCAATCACCACCGGCGCGAGTGATGCTGCGCTGCGGCTGGCGACCAAGACGAGCACCAGCAGGCCGATTACAATCCACGTCAACCAGGCGGCGTCGGAACGGGTGAGTCGGCGTGCGCGCGCGAACATCGCGAGGGCAAAAATCGCGCCCACCCAGGCGACCAGCTCGCTCGTCAAAAAGCCAAGCATCAAGCGCCCGGCCGAAAGCGGGTCGGCGGACCACAACGATCGCACCCACGCCGCACAGCCGTTGAACGCATCACCCAGGCCGGATGGCCGCATCAACAACCCGGTAGCTGCCAGGATGAAAGCCACTCCAGCTACCAGTGTCGCGCGCGGCGGCAGGCGCGCGGCGTCGAACGGCCTCGCCACCACCGAGGCCGCCATCGTCACGATCAGGGGCACTACGGCATCGCTCCCGCTGGCCAACAGCACGCCCAACAAGACAGCTGTCAAGGTGGGGCGATCCCTGTGCCAGGCGCAATGCGCCGCAAACGCCAGCATCCATGCCAGCATCGCGCCACCCGACTCGCGCGAGACAAACCACAGCGTCGGCGAGAGCGCCAGCAAGCCGGCCAAGAGCAACGCCCGCGTTCGTCCAAGCTGGAGGCGCAAAGCGGCCGGCAGCAGGCACAGCCCGACGCCGCTCAGCGCCTGGATCAGGCGAGCCGAGGGCTCCGTCGCGCCGAAGATGGCGAAGATGAGCGTCTGCAGCCAGCCAAACAGGGGATTAAGGAAGAAGACCGGCTCACCGCGCAGAGCGGCGAGCGAGGTCATCGCCACCGTCGCCTCGGCATTCGTCAACAGAAAGTCCAGCCGCACCAGGCGTGGCGCACTCGCCAGGATGGCCACGGCGCACCACAGCGC
>JAIMBB010000149.1 GCA_023511655.1 Anaerolineae bacterium | reverse complement strand
CACAGTTCCGGCTTAACCTTTTGCCATTTCAGCGTTATCATCACGCTCACAGGTGAGCAAAGATGGCGTTCACGGTCACTGATTTCAACGATTTGGTGCAATTGCTGAATGCCCACCCCGAGTGGCGGGGCGAGTTGCGCCGCCTCGTGCTCACCGATGACATCCTCGAATTGCCGGCCATCGTTCGCGACCTGGCCGAGGCTCAAAAGCGCACCGAGGCCCGCGTGGAGGAACTGGCCGAGGCCCAGCGGCGCACCGAGGCCCGCGTGGAGGAACTGGCCGAGCAGATGAGGGAGCTGGCAGCCGCGCAGACCGACATGCAACGTGTGCAGAAGCAAGTGCTGCAACAGCTCGGCAAGCTGGCTGAGGATATGGCGGACGTCAAGGGATATGTCTTGGAACAACGCTATCGCACCCACGCCAGCGCCTATTTTGGAACGCGTTACCGAAACCTGCGCGTGATCGAACCGTCCAGCCTCGAACGAGTTGAGGAAGCCTACGCTGAAGGGCAGTTCACCCCTGGCGAATGGCGCAGCCTGAACAAGCTTGATGTGCTGATGCGCGGGACGGTCGGCATCGGCCCCGACAAACGCGAGGAGCTGCTCGCGCTCGAGGTATCGTGGATTATTGACATCAGCGACGTCGAACGAGCCTATGAACGCGCCAATATCCTGCGCCGGCTCGGCTATGCCGCGCGCGCCGGTGTCGGCGGACACGACATCCTCGAAAGCGCCAAGAATCGGGCGCGCGAGCTGAACGTCCTCATCGCGCTCGACGGGAACCTGGATCAGGACGAGGAGAGTCTGATCATCGGATGATCATCCTCGACGGCGCGATGGGCACGGAGCTGACGCGGCGCGGCGTGGATACGACGTTGCCGCTATGGTCGGCCATCGCGCTCGATGCAGCCCCAGACGTCGTCGAGCAGATCCATCGCGATTACCTGGACGCTGGCGCGCATGTGCTCACTACGAACACCTTTCGCACCAACGTGCGCGCGCTGGCCAAAGCCGGCATTGCCCACCGCGCGCGCGAGCTGACGTTCAGGGCGGTCGAGTTGGCGCGCCGGGCGATTGCGCTCTCCCTGCATGCCGGCGCGTTCCATGTGCAAATCGCCGGCAGCATTGCCCCGGTCGAAGATTGTTACTCGCCCGACCTGGTGCCAAGCGACGCAGAGCTGGCCCAGGAGCACGCCGTCCTTGCGCGCAACCTGGCCGATGCCGGGGTAGACCTGATGCTGGTTGAGACGCAGAACACCATCCGCGAAGCAGTGGCGGCTGCCCGCGCCGCTCGTGCCACGGGTAAACCGCTGTGGGTGAGCTTCACACTCGACGGCGAAAATCGCCTGCTGAGCGGCGAGCCGTTGCGCGATGCGGTTCAAGCTGTGCTGCGGTTTGAACCGCAGGCCGTGCTGGTCAACTGTATCCCGGTCAGGCAGGTCGCCACGGCGCTGAAGTTGTTGCGGAGCGCTGCACCGCCACACGTCTTCATAGGCGCATACGCCAACGTCGGCCACGTAGACGAAACCGTCGGCTGGACGCTGACGAATGCCATCTCGCCTGGGGCCTATGCCGAGGCAGCGCGCGAGTGGCGTGACCTCGGCGCGACGATCATCGGTGGCTGCTGCGGCACTACGCCGGAGCACATCGCGGCGCTTGCGAGTGGTTGAGATCACTCTCGCTCCCCTACGCTCTCCCCACCTTCTCTCACCATCGTCGGATAATCCTCGCGCTTACGCACTTCGTCTTGAATCACCTGCATCACGGCCAGCGCGACATGCTCTTGCCACGGGCGGGCAGCGACCTGCACACCGACCGGCAGCCCGGCACTGCCAATATCTACCCGGCGAGCGGCCATATCCACAACGTCCAGCGAGCGCGGCCGGGCAATGGCTTCACCCGGCCGCACACGAGTGACCGGCACCACGCCGGCCGGATAGCCGAGCAAGTTATAGACGATGCAGTAGGCTCCGCCGGTGATGAGTTCGCGGCTGGCGCCGTGCGGCCAGGCAGGCGAAAAGCACGCCGGGCTGAGCACAACATCCAGCGGCCCACCGTCCGCGCGCGCCATCGCCGCCGCAAATGCCTGGCGATACCCATCGGCTTCGGCGGAGAAGTGCTGTGCATCTTCGGCCGAGAAGCCGACGTTACCGAGTTGCTCGGCAAACTTCATTTGTCGCAATAGGACAAGCGCACACCTGATGCGCTGCACGGTTCGTCTGGAACGCTGCGCCAGCCAGTACAGCGCCGCGATCTGCGGCTCGGCTTTGTCGCGCGCCAGGGCAGCGCGAAAGAGGGACGCGCCGTTCGCCGTCAGCAGGCGGATGTATAGCCCAGTAGCCCGATGAAGATCGGGGGGCATCCACTCGGTGACCTGTGCGCCGGCGGCGCGCAATATCGCTGCTGCCTCGTGCACCGCCCGCGCCACGGCGGGCGAGGGTTGCATCAGTCCGTCGTGCGTGAAGAATCCAACCCGCAGCCTGGAAACGTCAACCGCGTTCGGATCGCCCAGCGGTTGCGGCGAGGGTAAGCGAGGATGCGACAGCGTGCCGATTAGTTGCATCGTCAGCGCCAGGTCGGCCACATCGCGCGCCATCGGCCCAACGACCGAAGCGATGGGACCAAACTCGAAGGATTGTTCGGAGAATCGGCTGTAGTCGTGAGTGCGCGGCGAGGTGGGCTTGAGGCTGACGATGCCGCAGAACGCCGCCGGCAAGCGCAGGCTACCGCCGATGTCGGTGCCCAGGCCCAGCGGCGAGCCGCCGGCAGCGATGATTGCGCCTTCGCCGCCGCTGCTGCCGCCCGGAGTGCGCGCTATGTCCCAGGGATTGTTCGTCCGACCGTATAGCGCGTTGCTGCTCTCGTTGTAAATCAGCGCCTGCGGCACGTTAGTTTTGCCGACCACGACGGCGCCGGCGTCGAGCAGGCGCTGCACATACAGGTCGTTGGCCTGCGGGTAATCATTCCTGCGCGAGGGCATGCCGAACGTGGCAGGCGTGCCCACCAGATCCAGGCACTCCTTGATGGTGATCGGCACGCCGTGCAAGGGAGCGAGCGGGTCGCCCCGGGCACGCTTGGCATCGGCAGCCGCCGCCTCGCGCAGCGCCTGTTCGAAGCGGGTGACGACGACGGCGTTGATCGTCGGGTTAACCTGCGCGATGCGCTCGATGTGAGCCTGGACGACCTCGACCGCCGACGCATCGCCGCGGGCGATCAGGGCCGCGAGCTGAGTGGCAGAGAGGCGCGTGAGCCAATCCGTTGGCGCATGCGACGCCATAGCGGCAATGATGAATGCGTTCGCGCGGATATGCAAATGTCGTCGCCGCGAACGGAAGAGCCCTCGCGCAGGGCGAGGGCTCTTGAGACCGCGGGCATGAAGTCACCGCATGAAGATCGGCCGTGATGCGCCAGCTGGGCCATTTCTTCGCCGGCAGATACACATAATTCAAGAGCGTCGGCTTTCGCTTTCAAATAGCCAGCAGAAGGTGCGCGAGCAGCAGAGCAGCCGCGATCACGAGCGCGCCCACCAATCCGATGGCCAAGTTGCTCAGCCCGCTCCGGCACTCATCCGTGACGGGCAAGCGTTCCTCGGAGTTGGCAACTCGGGTGCCCAGTGCATGGCGCTGCGCTTCGCTGTGGGTAGTGGAATTCAGCATATCCCCCTCCTCTCGTGTCAAACGATCTCAATCATCATCTGGCTCATACGGCTTCGACTCGATAGTCGCGCGTCAACCGAAATTCCTCATGCCCACGGACGAACGATTTTGCTTTGTATCCCTTGCCGAGGATGATTTTGCAAACTGAGATACAGCGGAAAGGGAACGAAGACGACGATGAGAACGGGTGCGCTCAGAGGGCGAGTTGAGCCGGGGGAGCGATCAGGTCGTCCCGGACGAGGCGCCCAAGCACCCAGAGCGCGCCAGGTCGAGGATCGAGGGGAGAGAACCCGCGTCCGCGATTCGGTCCCCCTTTCAAGGATGCGTCACTGAGAGTGGCCGGCTTGCGTATACTTCGCCGGCACGACATTCGAAGCTCGGATAAGGAAGGATCACACATGGGACTACTCACCGGCAAAACTGCGCTGATCTTCGGCGTGGCCAACGATCACAGCATCGCCTGGGGGATTGCACAAGCCTTCCACCGCGAAGGCGCCGCGCTCGGCTTCAGCTACGCAGGGGAGAAGCTCGAACGGCGGGTGCGCCCTTTGGCCGAATCTCTCGGGTCGGACTGGATCGAGCCGTGCGACGTGAGCAAGGACGAGGAAATCACAACGGTGATGCAGAAAGCCGGCGAGCGCTTCGGCGCTGTAGACATCCTGGTGCACTCGATCGCCTTCGCCAACCGCGACGACCTGGCCGGACCTTACTTCACCGTCACGCGCCAAGGCTTCCTCACCGCCATGGACATCAGCGTGTATTCGTTCACCGCGCTGGCCCGCGCCGCTGCGCCGATCATGCGGCCGAATGGCGCCATGTTGACCATGACCTACATCGGCTCGCAGCGCGCTGTGCCGCACTACAACGTGATGGGCGTGGCCAAAGCGGCGCTGGAGGCCAGCGTGCGTTATCTGGCCGCCGACTTCGGCGCGGACGAGAAGCGCATTCGCGTCAATGCGATCTCGGCCGGGCCGATTCGCACGTTGGCCGTGGCGGGCATCGCCGGCTCGCGCGCGCTGATCAACGAGTTCAGCAAGGTCAGCCTGCTGCGTCGCAACATCACCATCGAGGACGTTGGCAATGCGGCGGCCTATTTGTGCTCCGACCTGGCCGCCGGCGTCACCGGTGAAATCCACTACGTGGACGCCGGCTTCAACGTTGGCTTCCCGCTCGGGGGCGATGACGCTAACGGCTAGCGATTGGCTCGAACGATCTTGCGCCGTTTGCTTCCATCGCCGCCGACTGTACAATTCCCTTCGTTTCATTCGTACGACACGACATCCTTCAAAACAGGAGCATCGGTGATGAAAACCAACTTGCGCATGCGCGCGCTGTCCGCTGTGGTGCTGGCTGCGTTGATCCTCACGGGTTGCGGTGGGGGTGGCCCTCTCCGATTGGTCTTCCCGCGCATCTACGTGGACGTGGACAAAGAAGGCTTCCCCACCGTCGCCGGCATCAGCCCCGCGATGCTGAGTTTCTTTGGCGTAGACCCCAACCAACTGAAGATCAATCCGGCTACCGTTCAGCAGTTGACCGATTCAAACCTGCAGCACGTCGAGCTGCTCTTCCGCAACGACGGCTTGTATTGGTGGGCGAACGGCAAATCGCTCGTCCCGCTCACCTGGAACGACGAGTCGTTCGATAACACGAAAGATCTGATCGGTAATTTCGTCCAGATGGACGAAGCCACGCGTGGCATCCTCAACAACGTGCTGTTGCCTACCGTACGCAGCATGGAACAAAATGTCATCATCCGTTTCCCGATCAAGGACGGACAATCCGAGATTCCCCTACGCCCGATGGGCGGCCCCTTGCCCGAGCCCGGCACAACGGTAGATCCTTCCTTGATCGGCGGGGTGCGCCTGACGTTCGACGATGCGGGTGTGCCCTCGATTGCCGGCGTCTCGTTTTCTGAGATCGCGAAGCTGGCCGGCGCCGACTTGAATTCCGCTCAACTGCCGCCGGATACCGTTCAGCAGTTGCAAAAAGCCGGCATTCAACACGTCACCATGCGCACCACGCCCGAGGGCATCAAGATTTGGTCGAACAACAAACCGCTGCCAACGCTGCGTTGGAGCGAGGAGACGCTGACCAACACCGCCGATACGCTGGCCAGCTTGCAGTTGATCGAGCCGGCCCTCGGCACCGTGATCAAGCAATTCCTGCCCTACCTGAACCGCGCGGACGTGGACCTGGTCCTCAAGTTCCCGACCGGCGGCGCCGCACCGATCCCTGAGCCTGCGCGGTAAAGCGCAGCTCGCCTGCGCACGTGCATCGCACCGTTGACGCCGGACGGCCGCTGCGACGTCCGGCGTTTTGTTTTTTGGCCGATTCGCGGTCGGCAATGCGGCTCATCGCATAGCCGGCAGATCGGGCAGCAGGCCGATGTGCCGCAGCATGCCGGCCACATCCCACACGCGCAGGCTGCGCACGATCTTCCCATCCTTCACGGTGAGCACCGAGATGCCGCGCGCTTCGATCTGCGCGCCCGTCGGAGGGATGTTCATCACCTTGCCCTTGTGTGTGCCGCGCACCGTCCAGATCAGCGCGATGCGGTTACCCTGGGCGATCGTGTCGTGTAGCTCGAATCTCAGATCGGGGAAGCCGAGGAAGTTGTAGGTCACGTAGCGGCGCACGTCGCGCGGTCCGCGCATCTGGCCGGCCACGGCCACGTCGTCGCCCACGTAGTCCTCGGCGAAATAGGACGCCACTCTGCGTGCGTCGTGATCGTTCCACGCGGCGATCAGATCGTGCGCCAGTTGTCGCAGCGCCTCACATTGGGAGCGTTCTGTCTTCGCGGGAATTGGATCGGACGGTCGCGCCATGGTGGTGGGATAGATACGTCATGCGCTGCTCACTTTCCAATCCGAAAATTGCTCAATCTTCAAAATCGGGAGTCAGCAATGGGTAATGGGCAATCGTCAATCCCCCAGCTCCTTCTGCCACAGCGCGTCGGTGATGCGTTCGATGGCGGCTTGCAGATGGCGGCGATAGGTGCTGAACGGCAGATCCAGAATTTCAGCCGCCTGCTCCTGCGACGCAGCTGGCTGGAGGTAGGTGTGGTGGAAGGCGCGATACAGCTTCATGTCGCGCGGCGTGGCCTGCAGGGCATCAGCCGCCTCGGCGATTAACTTCTTGAGCGCGTTGATGCGCTCGTCCTCACCAGCGTTCTGCCTCGCCCTCTCCAGAACCAGCCGCGAGCCGAGCAGGGCGTTGCCGCGAAGCGTCTGCGAACGCGACATCTGGCGCAGAGCGTCGCGCAGCGCGCTGACGAAGTCCGGCTCGCTCAGCGCGATCACCTGCGTCGCCGGCTTGGGGCGCGTGAACGTCTGTGGGTTGATGGCCATCTCGCGCTCGGCCATCAGTTCCAGCCATTGCGCCGGCGGCGTGACCCGCCAGTCGTGCGCAAACAGGCCGAAACGCCTGCCGTTCGCGTCAGCCTCCCATTCGAGATCGGTCAGTCGTTCGAGGTCGGCGTAGGCGCTCAGCAGTTCCCAGAAATCGGGATCAGCGCATACGAAGAACGTGTAGGCCAGGCGCGGCGTGGTCAGGTAATACTGCACCGCGCTGATGAACGCTAAACTCTGCACCGGCCCGACCTGCTGATAGGTCTCTCGCGCACCCCAGAAGCGGAACAGCGTCGCCATCTCGCCGGAGCGCAACGGTGCGCGCCCGCGCACGAAGTTCCACGCCTTCAACGCGACCGGATCGGCCATCAGGTCAGCCTCGCTCGCGCTCTCCAGCGCTACGCGCGCCAGGTAGCCGACGAGTTGGGTGGATTCGCGCAACGCAAACACGCCCTCCGGTTGGCGGGCAAACCAGTGCGCCGCATAAGCCGCCGACTCGTCGCCCTCAAAGCCGCGAATGATCTCGAGGATGTCTTCCATGTCGGTCGGGCGCGCCGGCTCGATGCGGATGCTGCCGCTTTCCTGCCAGTCCACGTATTGCCGGACGACCATGTTGTCACGGTGCAGAAAGGTGAAGTCGAACAGGGCGCGCCGTTGCTCAACGCCGTGCACCTGCTGGATGCGCTGGCTGTAGTAGGCACGAGCGCGCTTGTGTAGCTCGGCGTACCAATCTGGGTTGCGCCAGCGCACGTCGGCGGCGATGGCCTCGCGCGCCAGGTCGTGCGGGAAGATGCCCGACCGTCCGGCGTCAACGAACGACAGGTCGCGCAGCCACTCGAACAGCTCGTGCGCCTCGGGCACGTTGAGCATCTGGCACAACAGTCCTTCGGTCAACGTGCGCACCAGCGCGCACGCTTCGAGCGCGGCTCGATGAGCCGGGCTGGGCACCTTCTGCACGAAGCGTTCGAGCAGCGCGCGGATCACGTCGGGGGTCTCTTCGGGCTGAAACTTTCCGCCGATGGCCCCGCGCTGGGCGAAGGTGTCCGCTACCAGCGACAGCGCGAGCGGATGGCCGTGGGTGAAGGCCAGGACGCTCTGGTGCTGCTCCTCGGGGATGCTGCGCTGGACGAGATAGGCGCGACTCTCCTCGGGATTGAGGTTGCGCAGCGGGACCGCGCGGATCAGCGCATTCCACACCGGGTCGGCGCGCCAGCCCGACGACGGCGCTTGCCGCCCCGCCAGCACGAGCAAGACGTTCTCCGGCATGTCCGGCAGCAACACGTCGCGCAGCCAGCCGTCCAACGGTGCCAGCGTTTCGTAGGTGTCAATCAGGATGACGCAACGCTTCTCTCGCGTGTTCAGCGCTTTCCAGATCGCCGATGCGTCGCTACCTTCGGGCAAGCCCGCCTGCGGGCCGGCGGCCAATGCAGCCGCCCGCAACGCGCCCAGCAGACCGCCGGGCGTCGGCTCTATGTTGCGCCCGTCAATGTACAGCGCCGTCGCACCGGCTTGCTCGGCCAGGCCTGCGAATTGCCTGAGCAGGAATGTCTTGCCCACGCCGCCGGGGCCGAACACGTGCAGCACGTAGAACGGCAGTTCGGGCGCGGCGAGCGCGGATTGAAAGAGCGCGGTCTCCGCTTCTCGACCGACGAACTGCTTGCGACGGGCGGCCTGAAGATGGCTGCTGAGCGGCGGCATAGGGATTGGGTGTAACTATAAAGCCGATTGCGGATTGCGTTGCCGATCGGCAGCCCCTCTCCGCGCTCACAAATCCACCGTTCCCTCGCGCAGATCGGGCGGCAGCGGCGCCGGGCGCTCGCAGCGGCTCTGCAGCTCAATATGCTTATCGGCGAGCGAGGCCTCGTGAATGGCATGCATGATGTCGAGCACGTGGTAGGTCAGCTCGCCGCCGGCGCGGTGCGGGCGGCCGGACTGCAGGGCCGCAGCCATGTCGGCCACGCCCAGGCCGCGCGACTGCTTGCTGTAGGGATGCGTGAGCGGCACATCTGTCCAGTCCCTTTCGCCCGCCTTCGCGATGCGCACCGGCCCGCCGAACGTGTTCGGATCGGGCACCTGCAACGAGCCCTCTGTGCCGTAGATCTCGATGCATGGCAGGGCATGCTTCCACACATCGAAGCTGGTGATGATCGTCGCGATCGCACCATCCTCGAAGTCGAGCACGCCGGCCACGTGCGTCGGCACGCGCACGGTGATCTTCTGCCCGTATTTCGGCTGGCTGGTGATGGTGCGCTCGGGAAAGGTGACGCGCGCCGAGCCGGTGGCGCGTCGCACGGGGCCGATCAGCGTCACCAGCGCGGTGAGGTAATACGGCCCCATGTCGAACATCGGCCCGCCGCCGGGCTGGTAGTAGAACTCCGGATCGGGATGCCAGCTCTCGTGGCCGTGGCCCATCATGAAGGCGGTCGCGGCGACCGGCCGGCCGATGGCGCCGTCGTCAATCAACTTGCGGCAGGTCTGGATGCCCGCGCCCATGAAGGTGTCCGGCGCGCCGCCCACGCGCAAGCCCTTTTGTTTCGCCAGGGCGAGCATGCGCTGGCCCTCTTCGCGGCTGAGCGCGAGCGGCTTCTCGTTGTAGACGCTCTTGCCGGCTTCGAGCGCGGCGATGCCGATCTCGCCGTGCGCCTTGGGGATGGTCAGGTTGATGATGATCTGCACGTCCGGATGCGCCAGCAGCGCTTCGACGTCGAAGGCCTGGGCGCCGAACTCGTCGGCCCGCGCCTGCGCACGCGCCATGTCGAGGTCGGCGCAGCCGACGAGGTTGAGGATTTCAAACGACTGGCACGCCCGGAAGTAGAGCGGGCTGATGTTCCCGCAGCCGATGATGCCGACGTTGACTGGAGTGGTCATGATGAGCGATGAGATGTCTCTCCCTGTGAAGGTTTGCGTTTGTGTGCGGATTATCGCTGAACCGCTCACTCTGCGTGCATCACGAACGCCGCCCGCACACCCGGCAGGTTCGCCCGCTGCGTTGCTGAAGGGCTATCGTCCAGGTAACTACTCAGCCAAATTGCAGAGTAATGGGCTGGCCAACCAGGATGGCGCGGAGCGCATCAAGCACCCGAAAGCC
>JAIMBB010000148.1 GCA_023511655.1 Anaerolineae bacterium | reverse complement strand
ACGCTGCCGTGCACCTCCCGGAACCTCAAGTCGGCCAGGTCCTCGGCGGTGCGGACGCAGGTATACGTCTCCCCTGGCTCGAGCCGGACCTCGGTCCCCCCGGGTTCCATGATGAACGAGGCCACCTCGGACGGAGCTGCGGGCACCGCCTCTTGCAGGTAGAGGGCCAGTTCGAGGTGGTTCAATTCCTCAAGAGGCGTGTTGTCGAGAAGGTACTCGAGCAAGAACTCCCGCTCGGGCATAGCCAGTTGGGCCGCGATGACGGCCGCGAGGGATGTCGCCGCAATGACTTCCTCGCGGTCCTTGCTGACGTCGAGCCTCATCAAGGGACCTATCCTGTCGCCGAACGCTTGTAGCACGGAGGCGAAGACGCTCCGCGCCTTCTCTTCGTCCCCCAGGGCAGCCAGGGCCAGGCACGTGTAGAGCTTCTCTTTGACGCTGAGATCGGGTCGGTCAGCCACACTTTGGATCTCGGTAAGAACGGGCTGCCCCAGAGCTGCCAGCCCGTAGAGAGCAACGATGTGCCTCTCCCGCGTCTCGTCCTCACGGTCATAGACCCGCCCGAGATAGGCGGCGAGCCCGTCACGGTCGAAGCTGGCGATGTCGCCCAGGGCCGCGATCTTGGCGGTCAACTCCAGGTCGGGGTCGGCGTAGGGCAAGAGGGCGACGCCGCCCTCCGGACGCTGGAAGACGAGGAGGTCGCTCGCGGCGGGAGCGGCCCCCAACCACCCCGAGGCGACCCGCTCGTCGGAGGCGAACTCCTCGGCGAGAATCCGGCGGGCAACAAGGCTGGCCGTCCTCATGTCCACGCGCGGTCCCCCGCACGCCAGACGCCAGAGTATCTCGAGGTATTTCCCGCGCTCGCGGTCGCAGAACACGAGCGTCGCGAGTTCGCCGGCCTCGGCCTCGAGCACAGTGGCCTTCTCGATCGGGTATTCGTTCAGCAGGATTTCGGACACCGATTGTCCCCAGGTGCCGGTCATGCGCCCGCGTTTGTGGCTGCCGGGATACAGGCGAAAGCAGCCCATCTCGTCGGTCGCATTCGACACGTGAATGACGCCGGCCATCATGGTGTCCTTCTCGGTCGGGAAGTACGGCCAGTCCTGGTGCATAGGGAACGGCGCGCCTTTCTCGGCCGGCTTGTGAAAGAGCTTGGTGTGGTGCAACACGATGTTCGGCCCGAGGATGGCCTCAACGATGTCGAGGAAGCCATCGTGCATCAACGCGCGATGCCAGACGGCCGAATACTGTTGCACCTGATGGGTGTGATATACGATCGTATCAAGTGCGCCGAGCTTCTCGACCTCCGGTCCTTTCCAGCGCGCGTTGATCTGTTCCTCGCTTTGCATCAACTGTCGGACGATGCGATCGAAGTCGCGCTCCAGTTCCGCTACTTCCTCCGGCGAGAACACGCCCCTGGCGAGGTAGTAGCCGTTCTCATTGAAGAAGCTTGCTATTTCGGACATCATGGTCAGCTATATCTGTAACGAGCGCGCCACACGCGCGCACGGCGCGCCCGCAAATGGGCCGGTAGCGCCAGGACGCCAGCACAATGGACAGAGCGACGACGGCGGCGCCCACCGGGCCAAGCTGCAACGCCTGCAACACACCCTCGACAGCGAGGTCGCTCACCTCCACGGTTACACCGATGCTTTTTGATTCGGCTCAAATCATCTATGACCGGCTCCGCTCGAGCCGGCACGCGGGTCGGTTGCGGGATGGTCTCGGGGATGAAGGTCGGCCTGGAGGATGAGCCACACGTTGCCAGGCGTTGTGTTGGAGATTCATTTTTGCTTGCCTGCGCCAAGCCTCATCCGAGCCGTCGAGAACCTGCGCCTGGGCGAGTTCGAGCAGCGAGGGCTTGGCTGCAGGCATGCGTCGGGACAAAGGAGTTCGTGCGCCTATGAGTTGTCTTTACACCAACCTGGCGTTGACGGTCACTTCGGGAACAGCCGCCAGGGCCTTCGATACGGGACAGTTCTTCTTGGAAACCTCGACCTTCTCTTCGAAGGTTTTCTGGTCTAGACCCGGCACTTCGGCTTCGGTGTTCAGTTCGATCCTGGTGATGGTTGGGCCAGCTTCGAGGTGAACCGTCGCGGTCGTGTGGATGCGCTTGGGGGCGAAACCGGCGTTCGTCAGTTGCGCCGAGAGATACATGCTAAAACAACCGGCATGCGCCGCGCCGATCAGCTCTTCGGGGTTGGTGCCTTTCACATCACCCTCGAAGCGCGAGGCAAACGTGAAAGGAGCCTGTTTGATGAAGCCGGTACCCACAGACATCTCGCCGGCACCTTCTTTCAAGGTACCCGTCCAGGTCGCTTCCGCTTTTGCTGTTGACATGTTGCTTCTCCTCTGGTCATCGGAATGCAACCATTCTACAAAATCGCTTGTCGCTCGGTATGCAAACTGGGTCGAGTTGGTCGGGGCGCTTCGACGATACAGGCATCTGGCGAAGCAGCATTGCGCTGCCGATCATGCGAGTCGGGAAGTGAGATGCTCGCTAGATGATCAGCATGGCATCGCCGAACGAGTAGAAGCGATAGCGTTCGCGGATCGCCAGCGCGTAGGTACGGCGCATGAAGTCCATGCCCATGAACGCGCCGATCATCGCCAGCAGGGTGCTGCGCGGCAAATGGAAATTGGTGATCATGGCGTCAACGGCTTGCCATTGATAACCCGGCGTGATGTAGAGCGAGGTGAAGCCGCTGTAGGGTCGGATGACCGCGTCGCTTCGCGCGTCGCTTCGCGCGTCGCTGCGCGTGGCGCCGGCCGTCTCCAGCACGCGCGCGGCGGTCGTGCCCACCGCAATCACCCGCCCACCCTGCGCGCGCGCCTCGTTGATCGCATCAGCAGCCGCCGGCGTCAACCGGCACCATTCAGTATGTATCTTATGCGCCTCAACTGTCTCTTCGGTGATGGGCTTGAACGTGTCCAGCCCGATGTGCAGGGTGACGAACGTCACGCCAACCCCCATCGCCTGGATGCGCTCGATCAGTTGCGGCGTGAAGTGCAGGCCCGCCGTCGGCGCCGCTGCCGAGCCGGCCACCCGCGCATAGACGGTTTGATAGCGCGACGGATCGCCGAGGCGTTCGTGGATGTAGGGGGGCAGCGGCACCTCGCCCAACGCATCCAGGTAGGGTTCGATCGGCTCGCTGAAGCGGACGACGAACGCCGCCTCGCCGACGTTCGCGACGACCTCGGCGCTCAATCGCTTTGCGCCGACCTCGCCCGCCGCAGCCGGGGGATCGAACGCTATGCGCGTGACGTTGCGTCCGCTGACCAGCGCTTCCCACGTCACATCATCCAACCTGCGCAGCAACAGCACTTCGACCCTGCCGCCGGTCGGCTTGTGCCCGCGCAAGCGCGCGTTGATCACGCTCGTGTCGTTGGCGACGAGTAGATCGCCCGAGCGCAGGAACTCCGGCAGATCGTAGAAGTGCCGGTGCACATGCGTCTGCGTGGCGCGATCGCACACCAGCAGGCGCGACGCATCGCGCGGCTCGACCGGATGCTGCGCGATCAACTCCGGCGGCAACTCATAGTCCAGTTCCGAAACATGCATAGCTGGTCGGTCGCAGTGTAAATCATCACCGCGGTGTATAGTGTCCCGGCCACGAGGCATTCGTATGGGGCATCGCATACACATCATCGGCGTGCCAATGGACCTGGGCCAGCGACGGCGCGGCGTGGACATGGGGCCCAGCGTCATCCGTTACGCGGGCTTGCATCAGGCGTTGCGCGCATTGGGCCACCACGTCACCGACAGCGGCAATCTCCCCGTGCCGCTGCCGGAGAACGTGCCGCTGGATTCGGAGCGGGCCCGCCACCTGCAAAGCATCGCCGGCGTTTGCCGCGAGATTTACGATGCCGCTCACGACATCAACCAGCGGGGCGAGATTGCGCTCTTCCTGGGTGGCGACCACTCACTCAGCATCGGCACTGTTTCGGCCATCACCGCGCAAGCGGACAGCGTGGGGGTGTTGTGGGTAGATGCTCATGGCGACTTCAACACGCCCGAGATCACGCCGAGCGGCAATGTGCATGGCATGGCGCTGGCCGCCTTGATGGGCCTGGGTGCGCCAGAACTCACCGACATCGGTCGGCCGGGCGCCAAGCTCTCGCCGGCCCAAGTCGTCATCCTCGGCGCGCGCGACCTCGATCCGCTGGAGAAGCTCGCCCTGCGCGCGCACGGCTTGCGCGTGCTCACCATGCGCGACGTGGACGAACGCGGCATCGCCGCCATGACGCACATCGCATTGGCCCATTTGCAAGCCTGCCAGCGCATTCACGTTAGCCTGGATATGGACGCGCTCGACCCCGCCGAAGCGCCCGGCGTTGGCACACCGGTGCCGGGCGGCCTGTCCTATCGCGAAGCACATCTGCTGATGGAGATCCTGCACGATAGCGGAAAGGTCACCTCGCTCGACATCGTGGAGATCAACCCAATCCTGGACGAGCGCAATCGCACCGCCAAACTGGCCGTGGAATTGACCGCCTCGCTATTCGGCAAGACCATCTTCTAAGCCGACAGGAGCAAACCGAAAGATGCGCATCCTCAAGCGAATCGTCATCGCGCTCGCGGCGGCCCTGGGGCTGATCGCGTTGGCCTTGATCGGCTCAGTCGCCGTGGACACGCTTCTCAGCCGCGGTCGCCTGGATGCGCTGACCAACGTGCGCATCCCAAACCCGAACGGGCCTGAAATTCGCGCCTACGTCGCCCGGCCGAATGGGCCTGGCCCACACCCAGCCGTGATCATGATTCACGAGTTCTGGGGATTGAAGCCGGAGATCATCGGCAAAGCCGATGCGCTGGCACAGGAAGGCTACGTCGTCGTCGCGCCCGACCTGTTTCGTGGCGTCACCACCAGCTGGATTCCGCGCGCCATCTTCAACGTGATCTCCAACCCCAGCGCACAAGTGGATGGCGACCTGGATGCGACCTTCCAATGGCTCGCGTCGCAGCCCGATGTCCAGGCTGACCGCATCGCGGTGATGGGCTTTTGTTTCGGCGGCGGGACGGCTATCCGCTACGCCGTGACACACCCGAACGTAGCCGCGACAGTCGTGTTCTACGGCACGCCGGTGACCGACCCGGAACGGCTGAGAAATCTGCGCGGGCCGGTGCTCGGCATCTTCGGCGGGGCCGATGCCTCCATTCCCCCCAGCACAGTGAACGCTTTTCAGGCAGGTCTGAAGGCAGCCGGAGTGCGACATCAGATCACCGTGTACGAAGGCCAGCCCCACGCCTTCGTCACCGACATCGAGGCGATCCGCCAGGGCGGCGCGCAGGGACAAGCCTGGGAAGAGTTTGTGCGATTCCTGGATAAGGCGTTAAAAGGCGTTGCAGACGACGGCTCGCCTCTGACCGGCTACATCCGGCGGATCGTCCTGGACTGCCTCACGCCCGGCCGGCCCGAAGACGTGTTGCACGCCGTGAACCATCTGCACGCCTGGTTGCCCAATCGCTAGCGAGGCGTCGCGCGTCTGGACGCTGAGCTTGACAGCCTCTGCCTCCGCACCCGGGCACATCTCTACCTCACAACGCGCCAACCATCCCACGATAACGAAGCCTTAAAGACAACTTGTTAAGCTCCAGGTAAGTGTATACAGTAATTGGACTGACGCCGGGTGACAACTTCGTCGCAGCCTGGCGTGTCTTTGTTTTCACTTTGCTTGGGCACCCAAGATCCAGGAGTCATACGGTTATGCTGAGAAACGCGATTGAAATTACCCCGTCACATGCTCCGCATTACGCGCGAGCGATCCGGCATGTCACAACGATCATCATCGCCATCGCCATAGTATGCTCGCCGCTGTTCGTGTTCGCCCCCAGCCACGCTCACCCGATGACACAGACGCAGTCGTCGGGCGATCTCATCATCTATGATGACAACCTGGCGAGCATCTGGCAAAACTGGTCGTGGAACACCACGGTCAACTTCTCAAACGCCTCGCCCACTGCCAACAACAGCCCGGCATCCATGGCCATTACCTTCAATCAGCCCTGGGCCGGCGCGCTGTTCGGCACCAACACTCCCATCGCCACCGCCGGCTACACCGCCATCGCCTTCCAGGCCTACGCCTCTGCATCCGCCAACCAGCTTCGAGTGTTCGCCAAGCTCGGCGCCACCAGTCAGGACACCCCCTTCGCCGAGATCGCCCTCCCACCCGGCGTGTGGACCGAAGTGACCGTGCCCCTCAGCCAGCTCGGCAATCCGGAGAGCATCTCCGCCATCGCCATTCAGGACAACATCGGCAGCATCCAGCCAACGTTCTTCGTGGATGATTTGCGGTTGGTCAGTGCCTCTCATCCCACATCACCAGCAACGCCTGAGGCTCCCGAAGCTGTAGAGACGGAAAGTAAAACGGATGCGATCACACCCGCCCCCACCGCTACCTCAGGAGAGATTTCTGATCCAACAACAAATTGTTGTTCGGAGCCAATCCACAAAGTGCATCTGCCTCTCATGATGGTCGAGGCTACCGCAACTGCGTCACCCGAGCCTACACCAGCGCTTGGCTACCTAGATGTTCTGCCAATCAACGAGCTCAATGGCCCAACGCTCGGCCTGACAATGACACTGGATGGCCGGATTCACCTGGCATGGACCGCCGCGCCGGATGCACTTCTCTACAACTTGCGGTATGGCACTGGCGATCGGTCGGAGGTTGTACCAGTGACAGATACTCAGTGGAGCGGCAATTTCCCGATCACCGACGCCGCTGTCGTCACTTTCTCGGTCATCGCCATCACATCTGGGGGCACGAGTCACGAATCAAACGTCATCGTCCTCGATCGCCCGAACACAACGGGCACGAAGTCCGAGGGCGACATGATGCAGATTGCATCAACTGCCGATGACTGTAAACGATGGATAAAACAACTCCTCTACCGCAACATCCAGGTAGAGAGCACAAGCACCCGTACGCATAATCGGGAAAGGTGGGTCATGGCTGGCCCGACACAGTGCCTGAGCTTGCTGGCCAACGAACTCGAACTCTTGGGGCGTCCCGACTATTGGGGCTGTGAACTCATGCTCCGCCCCATCCCCCTCGGCTCTCCTGCCCCATCTACGACCGCCTGGATCGAGCGGTATTTGAAGGAAGCGGTGCGTGAAGTCGGTTCGAGTCAAGTATGCAGGCAGTTGAAGAGGTCTCCAAGCGTTTCAGCGGGCGTGTCTGCACTCAGGGATGCTGCCAACAGTTGTGCCAGCACCGGCTCGGCCATGTGGACGCTGCAGATGGACAAGATCACCGAAATCACTCCGGCAACCGGGGGGCAACCGCGCAGCGTCTCTGTACGCTACCTGTTTAGCGCTTACGAAATTCTGTGCGTGCAATCCAAACCCATTAGCTACATTACAAGCACGCGCATCGTTTACACCGATGGCACATCTGACCGAATTGACCGAAACGCAATGCGCATTGCGATTCAGGATCTGCCACTGATACCACAGCCCCTCGATTGGAGGAAGACCGAAGCCATTGCGCATCGCGGCGACCGTGTAAGTTCGCCAGACAACACGCATGAAGCAATCATGCGTGCTATACAGAAAGGCGCAAAATACGTCGAGATAGACACCCAGATTGCCAGCGACGGACAAGTCATCGTCGCGCACGGTTCAACCTACAGACCGGATCAAGGTTTCATACCAGATGCACCAACCGCCGTCTATGGGCCTACAGTTGCATGCCATGACAAAAATATGGAGGTTGATGTTAGGCCCTTCCTCACGGGCAACTGCGACATCGGCACCCAGATGGCACTGGCCTCCGAAGGCGCAAGTTGGTTGCCCAAGTTCCGTGGAGAACGCTATCTGCTTCTGCAGAATGTCATTGGTGACCCGCGCTACGGAGACTACTGCGGGTGGTTCATCGAGATGAAAAATAGCGAACACCCCACTGAGAACAAGGCTCTGCGCAACAAGCAGCTAGGCGAAGCCGTGCAAACCATCTTGAGACAGAAAGGATGGATTGAGCGCTGTGCCCGGCGCGGCCAGAACGTATGGGTGACATCTTTTGAGAACAGCGCACTAGACGGCGTAACCGACGATCGCATCCATAAATTGCGAGTGGTTTCTCGCTTCTCCCTAGTAAACTGGCGCGAGACCATCAAAGAGTGGAAGGCCCTTGGCTATGATGGTGTCGCCATTGACCTTGGGATAGCCAACACCACTGTTGATGGCAAGCCTCTGCCCGAACACCTCCGCAGCCACGGTCTCAAAGTCGTGGCCTACACTCTGCTGCCTGGTTCGCAAAATCAGGGCACTAATCAGGAAGCGCTGGACAAGAAGCTTGATTTCTTCCTCACTGATATCCTGGACGACTTGCTGATTAGAAACGGAGAGCGACGACCAACCCAGCCGTCCTACAGAGTTGCACTTCCCGCCGGTGAGTCACGCGCGCTGGTGATTCGCAACCACGAGGCCTATCCCATCACTACCACTCTGTTTCTCGACTCATACGGTGCGCAACCGCTCCCGATTGCACCTAGCGTGCCCGGCGATGGTTGGGTGAGCTTGCCTTTCGCGGCATCACCCACAAATGCAGATCTGCTCGTGGTTGAAAAGGCCGAAGTAACCCTATATCGCAAGCCCGCATATGACATACCGAACTACTCCACACTCGGCTACCACCAGACGTACTTAATCGGCCGACAAACCTTGGGCAAACTGGTATGGGGTTCAGGACTGATCACTGTGACAATGCAGCATCAGAGCTACAGCAACGTCAAACCACAATTGGTCTCTGTCGGTGTTGACCGCGCCCAATTCACTATCAAAGGGATCACTATGCCCACCCTCGATGGGCGCAACGAAGTCGCCATATGCCCAGGAGAGTCCGTTTCCGTCTCCAGCCGTCTAACTCCCGCAACTGGTTGGCAGTTAGGCAACTCGCCGATACGGCTACTCTGGAATGGTCAGCCTATACCTGCCTCTCCGGCCACGATTAAGCCCACATATGGCAGACATGAGCTGACAATCTTGGGGGACGCATACGACATGGGCCTGGTTGAACCTCGCGCTTTGAATCAAAAACGAATCATTGCCCTCAACATCAGCGTGAACGTGATTCCTCGAAGCGGCTGCAGTTAGCCGGGCCGAACCCGATTTGCGCTGCGCTTGTGCGTTGCTCGTGCGAGGATCACGCAGGCGCACTTGGTTTGGATTGAGGCCAATCTGGTACAGGTAGATTCGTGGGAGAAGAACGGGCGCGTTGCAAATCTGCTATGCGCCCGTTCATTTTTGGGTCGAGTCGTTTTCGAGCTTGCGCACCACCGGCCCGGCGTTCGCCAGCGTCCAGCGCAGCGCTTCCTGGTTGATCCGCTCGGCGGCAGCGCCATCGTGCTCGGCGATCGCTTCCAGCAACTGGCGGTGGAAATCCAACGATTCCTGAACCTTGCCTTCCACGGTATAGGCCAGACGCAGGTAGCGTTCGGCGTGCTCGCGCAGGTTTTTGATCCGTTGCAGCAAGCGCTCGCGGCGAGTGATGGCGTAGCACTTGAGGCGAAAGCGCCACTCTTCGCGCAGATAGTCTCGCAAGTCGCCGCGCTCGGCCAGTTCGGCGATAGCCGCCAGGTGTCTGCGCAATTCGGCCACGTCTGCTTCGGTGGCCTGCTCGGCGGCCAGGCGCGCTGCTAATCCCTCCAGGCCGCCGCGCAGCGCATAGAGCTCCTCGAACTCTTCCCAGCTAAGCGGCACCACGCGCACGCCATAGTTGGTCACAAATTCGACCAACTGTTCCTGACTTAGCATACGCAAGGCCTCGCGCACCGGCGTGCGACTGACGCCAAAGAGAGACGCCAGTTGTTCCTGGCGCAACCACTCGCCCGGCTGCAACTTGCTGTTCAAGATCATCTCGCGCAACTGGCTGTACACCAATTGCTGCGGCGTCTGGGCAGCCTTGCCGCGCCGAGGCTTTACCTTACCCTGCGTCAGCAGTTTGGCTGAGCTGGCCCACCGCCGACCAGGCCGTGACTTCGATGCAGCGGCATCGCTCATTGGAGACATTGTGCCGCATTTTGCGTTTTTTGGTAACTGCCTAGCCGCCTGCGAGTAAGCAGACTGGCTGGCGAGCGAAGAGGTCGCGCAGCGTGGCGAAGACGTTGCG
>JAIMBB010000015.1 GCA_023511655.1 Anaerolineae bacterium | reverse complement strand
GAGAGCCGGGTGAAGGGCTTCATCTACAACGCGCATCGCTAACTACATCTCCATCCAGTCAGGTTTTCAACTGAGCAGATAGCCTTCATATAGGTCGGCACTGCGCCCAGCGTCTGGCCACCGGAGTACACGATTAACTTGATCTCGGGGTTCTTGCCGAACGCGCCGGTGATCTGCGGGATGAGCAGACCCGGGTCGGTGGCGGCGGCAGGTTGGCCGGCCACGGTGATCACCTTCATCCCGGCCTCGATCAACGCGTCCGTCGTGCCCTGCTCACGAATAAAACGGCCTGGCTGACCCCATGCGCCGAATACCAGTGCCGTGTCACCCTTCTTCAATCCTAGGGTGCGTATGGCCTCCTCGCCAAGGGCTCGTCCCTGCGGGTACAGATTGGCGCCGACATAGCCGCCACCAAACTTGGCGCGCACCTTGGGCACGTCCACGTTCTGGTACATCATGGTGATGCCGGCCTTGGACGCCTGCTCGGCCAGCGGCATGATCGCGTCGTCGCCGGCATGACCCATCATGGCGATGCCGTCGGGCTTGGCGGCGATGGCGTCGCGCAACTGAGCCAGCATCTTCTCGGTCTGCCAGCCGGAGAAGACATACTCGACCTTCGGGCCGAGGTCGGCTTCTGCTTGTTGTGCGCCCTTGTACACGATCGAAGCGAAGGCGTCGCCGGGATCGCCGCCGACGAAGAAGCGGATTCTCACCCCCTGGCACCACTTGCCGGCTCCCTGATTCGGATCGGCCGCCTGTGTGGGGGTGGCGATAAACGTCGTTGCGGCAAGTGCGGCGGCAAGGGCAAGCGATGCCCACGGTGATGGTTTGCGTACGGTGATCATGGATTCCTCCTGGAATTGAAATCTGAGCTCCTCAAGCTAGGTCGTATGAGCGTGAAATTCGTGAACTTCCGATGTATGACTGGCGAATGGTTAACGATCGAATAGGCATCCCTCCTTTTACGCTGGATTGCGCCGGCCGGAAGCGTTGCGCGGCTCAGCGACGCTGCGACGCAGGACGAGCTGCGGGGGGGGGATGATGTGCTCAACGGCGCCGGAACCGTTCAATCGCTCAATAAGCATGCGGCCAGCCTGGTAACCAAATTCGTAGGCCGGGAAATCAATCGCTCCCAAGGCTGGGGTAAATAGCTCAGCCGTGCGGCTGGTGATGAATGCGATCACCGATACGTCGTCGGGGATGCACAGCCCGCGTTCCTGCAGCGCGCGATAGACGCCGATAGTGGTGTCGCCATGCATCGAAACGATGGCCGTCAAATCGGGATGACGGTCGAGCAATTTGTGCGTGGCTTCGGACACTTGCGCTCGAACGTCGTTCGACGTAGCGATGATCCTGGGCAGTCCCAGACGCTTGCAGGTTTTGACGTAGCTGTCTTGGCTGCGAACGGCAGGTCCATAGCCATGCTCATATGCCTCGCCTGGGAGAGCCAGCAGGGCGATCTTGCGATGTCCGAGGCCGGCCAGGTGCTCGATGGTTTGTGCGATGCCCTGCTCGAAGTCCATGTCAATCAGGCTGACGCCGGCGTTGTTGGCGCACCGACCGATCATGACGAATGGGAAGCCGGTCTTTTTCAGGAAGTTCACTCGCCAGTCGTTTAAGTGGATCTCCATCACAATGATGCCGTCGGTGAGCGCGCTGTGGCACAGCGCGGCCAGTTGCGGTTTTGAGACGGTGCTTGTCATCAGGTAGAACGTGTAGGCAGCATCGCTGGCTGCTTTGGCTGCACCCAGGATGAACTCCTCACGCATCAGGCTGAGCTGAGCGTCGGGGAAGAGCAGGGCGATGGCGCGGCTGCGGCCGGCCGCCAGCCGCTGTGCTTGGGCATGTGGGGTAAATCCCAGCTCCTTGATGACAGCCTGCACGCGCCGGCGCGTATCTTCGGCTACGTCGGGTTTGTTGTTGAGAATGCGCGATACGGTGGAGACCGACACACCGGCGGCCTGAGCGATATCGGCGATGGTGACGTCGTTCGCTGTAGGCTTCATATTTATGACCGGTAGCGCTACCGGTAGCGATGCCAAGATCATAGTGACGGATTCAGCCATGTCAAGCGATCGTGTTCGACCGACACATCCAAGCGTTAGCGCGCTTGGTTACCTTGCCGTGATGTAGCCGAGCGACGCGCCGACTTGCGTTCTATCCGCGACCAGATCAACATGATGTGCTCGCGTATGGCACGACTGGCTGCTGCCGGTCTACCGCTGCGCAGAGCCTTCACGATCGGATGGTGTGTGTCGGCGATGTCCGGCAGGTTCTTGAAGTGCTGCGGATGGTTTTGCACCACGAAGCGCTGGATTTGCGAATACAACGGCGTCCACACCTGGACGAGGGTTATGCTGCCCGACCACTCGCAGATGCGGCGGTGAAACGCCATATCGCGCTCGACGAGCGCTGCGATGTCGTTGCGCTTGCCGGCGTCGCGCATTTGTGCGATGAGCTCGTCCAGCTCATCGCACTCGGCCTCGGTGATTTGGCGGGCGACCCGTCGGATCGCATAACTCTCCACTGCGCTGCGGATCTTGAACAATTCATACATGTCGTCGAAGGACATGGGTGCCACAAAGGTGGCAGTATGCGCGCGCCGCTCGACCAGGCCGTCATGTTCGAGCATCTTCAACGCCTCGCGCACCGGCCCCTGGCTCGTGCCCATGCGCCGCGCGATGTCAAGCTCGACCAGGCGTTCGCCGGGAGCCAGCCGGCCGTGAATGATCTCCGCCCGCAATTGCTGCATGACCTGCTGAGCCAGGGAATGGGCCGGCACGCCGTTGCGCCTGAGCGCGACTGGTCGGGTGGGTTGTGGGTGTGTCATGGTGCTTGGCGCCTCGGCAGTCGCCTGAGCTATCTATCGGCGGCGCTGTAGCCTGACCTCCTGCAGGCACATCCCATATCGGCTGCCCGGTGGGTTAGATTCGAACTTCGTGTTCAACACGCCGGGTTGATTGGTGAAATTGGCCGAGTAGCACAGCCAGAACGTCTCACCGTCGGCGCCGATGAACTTTGAGGGAATGTTGACGAAGTAGGCCTGTTCCCCGAATTTCTCCATGAAGGTGATCAGGCGCCAGGGTCCGGTGATGTCATCTGCCTCGAGCAGAAAGGTGTTCATCGTGCCGATGGTGGGCCAACCGTCCGTGATGCACATCAGGTATGTCTTCAACGGTGGGTTGTAGGTGACCGTGACGTGGCCGATGCGGCCGTTCCATTCGAGCAATGGCCGAATGGCGCCAAAGTCTCTGCTCCAGTGTGGTTGACCGGACGCATCGTAGCCCGCAAAGAACTCATACTGCGATGCGTCGTTCATGCTCTCCGGGGACGGCAGCGCGCGAATCAAATAGGCCTGATCACCGGCAATCCACGCAAGCTCTGCTTCTGGTCGGGTGGCCCCGTGGCCGACCAGGTACGCTTTCCCGTCGGGCGAATGCGCCATGTTCTTGCCGAAGTCCACAAAATGTGGCGCGCCGATCTTGACCTTGCTACCATGCTTGCCCGATTCGCCGAAGATCGGGCGAGATGGCGTGTGGGGCGTATCTTCCCAGCTCCGTCCGAAGTCTCGGGAGATGCGGAAGCCGACGAATGGCCCGAGGACGTCCCAGTTCAAGCCGCGGTCGGTTTCATCCAGGCAGTAGGTACCGTAGTACCACACGCCGTCGTAAACCAGGCTGCCGCAAGGGTATCGGCCGCCGTAGGGGATGGGCGATGCGTAGTGAATGCCGAGGTTCTCGAGCTTCAGGTCGAGCGGGTCGTCGCCGACGATTTTGGCCTGCCCGGTGCCCGACTTGCCCGCCTGGCCGGCATTGGCCGGGTTGTCCAGCTTGGAGCTGCACTCCACCGCACCGGGTTGGTCGAAGGAAAGCGTGCGCGGGTGTTCGAAGTTCCCATCGGTCCACGGCGAGTACAAATTGTCATCCGATGCCCAGGAGGGATACCAGGTGTCGGCGTGAGTGTACTCAGCGTGCCTGCCGGTGAAGACCAGGCCGCTGAACCGCTCCGATAGCGGGAATGGACAATCGTGCGGCGGCTTGGAGGGCCAGAGCATTTCAGACATCAGCGCGCACCTCGACGAGATGATCAATTATTGATTATTAATAATCTGAATTTTGGCCGAGTCGGCCAGATTGTCAAATCGCCGCTTCGGTGTACCTTTGCTGAATATGGGAAACCCAGCTCAAGCCACATGGCGATTCAGTACCTCGGATGAAATCTTGTTTGGCTGTGGTGCGGCGGCGCAGGTCGGCGCCGAAGCCCGGCAGCGTGGATTCAGCCGTGCCCTGATCATCACCGACCCGAACATGGTCAAGGCCGGCTTGGTGGACAGGATCCGAGCGTCGTTGGTCGAATCGCAACTGACCGGCGAGGTGTTCGATGGCGGCGTGCCTGAGCCGAGCACAGCCGTCGTGGATGCGGCCGTGGCGGCTGCCCGTCAGGCCCGGCCCGATTTCATCATCGGCCTGGGCGGTGGCAGCAACATGGACGTGGCCAAGGTCGCAGCAGCGGTCTACGCGCATGGCGGATCGGCCGGCGATTACTTCGGCGAGAACCGCTTCCCGGCCCCGGGCTTGCCGGTGTTTGCCCTGCCCACCACAGCCGGCACCGGCTCCGAAGTCACTGCCGTGGCTATCATCGAAGACCCCGCGCGGAGGCTCAAGCTGGCTGTTGCCTCGCCCTATTTGAAGCCGCGTCTGGCGATCGTGGATCCGCTACTCACCCTCACCTGTCCCCCTCGCGTGAGTGCGGAGAGCGGCATGGACGCGCTGGTGCACGCCGTCGAGGCGTATACAGTCCTCGACTACGATGCGCTCGATGTGCCGGCTGGCGCGCGCCCACAGTTCAGCGGCAAACAGCCCATCACCGATGCACTGGCCGAACGCGCCATCCGGTTGATCGGCCGTCATCTGCGGGCGGCCGTCTACCAACCAAAGAACCTTGCCGCGCGCGAAGGCATGCACCTGGCGGCGTTGCTGGCGGGCATGGCCTTCAACAGCGCCGGCCTGGGAGCGGTTCACGCGTTGCAGTATCCGGTGGGCGCGCTCACCCATACCTCGCACGGCCTGGGCACCGGCCTGCTGTTGCCCTATGTTGTAGGGTACCTGCTGCCGGCCAATCCAAATGCTTTCGCCAGGGTTGCGTTCTGGCTGGGCGAAGACATCGCAGGCATGAGCGCCGCCGATGCCGGCGCGCTATGCGTCGAGGCCATTCAGCGCCTGAAGTGCGACGTGGGTTTGCCGATGCGCCTGCGCGACCTCGGTGTGCGCGAAGCAGACCTGCGGCCGATGGCCGAGCAGGCGGCGACGTATCAGCGGTTGCTGCGACTCAGCCCCCGACCGTTGGACATCGCTGCTCTGGAAGGTATTTTGCGCAGCGCATGGTGACTGATGCTCGCTACCGTCGGATTGCCCCGGTCTTGAAGCGCCCGACGCGCCAGAGCAAATCGGGCGCGTCGGGCGTCTCTAGTGTTTCGTTAGGTGAGATTTTGCACTTCTTACAAGTTGTCTTCTCAGTAGGCCACACAGTATTGCGATGGCTGATTTGGTGTAAAAAGTTGCTTAACGGAGCACTAGGGAAGGCGTAAAAAGTAACGCGGCACCTTGACGAGTGATTGTGTCCACGCGACGTGCGCAAGATCGCAGGGTGTATGCATCCGTAGAGGCAAGTATTTCCCGTGGGTTGCTCGCCCAAGTCCTGGCGGCCAGCAAAACCTGCAGGCGCTTGTCGGGTAAGCACAGGCATCAGGCTGGGCAAAGGCATTGCCTTCGCCCAGCCGATATTTTGCCCTTTGGGGTGAATGCACCCAGATCACAGGTCATGTATAATCCTGCCTGCGAATATGGGCCTGTGGCGCAGCTGGGAGCGCGTCTCAATGGCATTGAGAAGGTCAAGGGTTCAAGTCCCTTCAGGTCCATCACAACTTACAGAGATGCACATTTGCGTCTCGGCGATGACCGGAAGTAGTAGATCATCTCCGCAGCGAGTCGGGAGAGCGAGGTGTGAGCCCGACGATGTGCCCACGGAGAGCGCGTCAGATCGAACTCATCCGCGAGCTTGAAAAACACGGGTGCGCCCGTTATCGCGCAGTCGAGGTTTCCGAAATCAGAAGCCCACGACCGGAAATCCCACGCTGCCGGTGTTGATCGTCCGGCATTGGGTTTCAGGATCTGGCTTTTGGGCTTGGAAACGAATCAGGGTGGTACCACGGGCCCACTCGTCCCTGAGCGGATGAGTGGGCTTTTGCTTTTGAACTGCAGGAGTTTCAACACATGGTGGACAGGTATAGGCCACAGGAAATCGAGCCGAAATGGCAGGCGCGCTGGGAGCAGGATCAGTTGTATAGGACCGAACCCGCCGGCGACAAACCCAAGTACTACATCCTGGACTTCTATCCGTATCCCTCCGGCGAAGGCATGTCGGTTGGCCATGCGCGCAACTACGTGCCGACGGACGTGATCGCCCGCTACTATCGCATGAAGGGTTACAACGTCCTGCACCCGATGGGCTTCGACGCGTTCGGCCTGCCGACCGAAAACGCCGCTATCAAGCTGAAGGTGGACCCGCACGACCTGAACGAGAGGTACTCCGCCAATTACGTGCGCCAGTACAAGCTGATGGGCCTGAGCTACGACTGGTCGCGGTTGATCAACAGCGCCCACGCCGATTATTACCGCTGGACGCAGTGGATCTTCCTTCAGTTGTTCAACGCGTGGTACGACCCGCGCCTGGACAAGGCGGCGCCCATTGCGGAGCTGGAAGCTGAGCTGGCCGAACGCGGATCAGGGGCTATCTTCGATTACATTGATGCTCATCCCGAGCACGTCGGCGTGGTGAACAAAGGTACGCCCATCATCACCGCCGAACAGTGGCGGGCCATGAGCCGGCGCCAGCAAAACGACTATCTGTCGAACTTCCGTCTCGCCTTCCAGGCCGAGAGCACAGTGAACTGGGATCCGGTGGACAAAGTCGTCGTCGCCGACGAGGAAGTGGAGAACGGCCGGGCCTGGCGCAGCGGCGCACTGGTCGTCAAACGCACCATCCGGCAGTGGTTCTTCCGCATCACCGCCTATGCTGAACGCCTGATCAAAGACCTGGACACAGTGGATTGGCCGGAGCGCATCGTCGCCATGCAGCGCAACTGGATCGGCAAGAGCGAAGGCGCCGAAGTCGAATTCCGGGTCGCAGATTCCGATTTCCGCATCCCCGTGTTCACCACGCGGCCTGACACGCTGTGGGGCGCCACGTTCATGGTGTTGTCGCCGGAACATCCGCTGGTCATGCAGATCGTCACGCCCGAGCAGCGCGCCGAAGTAGAGCGCTACGTCGCCTTCGCCAAAGGCGAAACCGAAGAGCAACGCACCGCCGAGGGCAAGGAGAAAACCGGCGCCTTCACCGGCGGGTATGCAATCAACCCCGTCAACGGCGAGCGCATCCCGATCTGGATCGCCGACTACGTGCTGATGAGCTACGGCACCGGCGCCATCATGGCCGTGCCGGCGCACGATCAGCGCGACTTCGAGTTCGCCCGCAAGTTCGGCTTGCCAATCAAGGTGGTGGTTTTCCCCGAAGCGGAGATGAAACGACTGGGCATCACCGATGCGAAGGACATCTCTGCGTCGGTCGTCGCCGAATATCAAGCCGGGATGACCACGGCTTATGAGGAGGAGGCCGGCGTGATGGTGAACAGCGGACCTATCACCGGCTTGAGCACAGGCGAAGACGGCAAGGCCTGCATCCGCGCGGCAACCGAGTATTGCGAACGCATCGGCTCTGGCAAGCGGCGCGTGAATTACAAGATCCGGCCGTGGTTGATCAGCCGACAACGCTACTGGGGCACGCCGATCCCGATCGTGCACACGCCCGATGGTCCTGCCGCTGTGAGCGAGGCGGAGTTGCCGGTGCTGCTGCCGAAGGTGAAGGAGTACGAGCCGGGGCCGAACGGCGAGTCCCCCCTGGAGGGCATCCCGGAATTTGTCAACGCTCCCAACGGCCGGCGCGAGACCGACACCATGGCGACGTGGGCCTGTTCGTCGTGGTACTACATTCGCTTTGCCGACCCGCACAACGACAAGGCCATCGGCGATCCGAAGGAGATTGATTACTGGCTGCCGGTGGACATGTACGTCGGCGGCGCCGAACACGCCGTGCTGCACCTGCTGTACTCGCGCATGTGGACTAAAGTGCTCTACGACCTGGGCGTCGTGAAGTTCAAGGAACCGTTCAGCGCGCTGCGCAACCAGGGCTTAATCCTCTCGCCTCAAAAGCGGGTGGACGAGAAAGGCCGCGAGTATTACGAGAAGATGAGCAAGTCGAAGGGCAATGTGATCACGCCCGACGAGGTCATCGCCGAGCATGGCGCCGATGCGCTGCGCGGATACGAGATGTTCATCAGCGACTTTGAGCAAACCGTGCCGTGGAACACGCAAGGCGTGCCCGGCGTGCGACGCTGGTTGGATCGCGTGTGGCGCATCGTGCTGGCGCCGGAGGAGGACAAGGGTAGCCCGGCGCAAATGAGCGCCCGCGACCTGCGTCGCATCGCCCATCAAACCATCCAGCGCTACGAGCGTGATCTGAAAGCGTTCAGCTTCAATACCGTGGTTGCGGCAATGATGGAGTTCACCAATGCACTCTACAAGGCCCGCGACGCTGGTTTGGCTGGCACACCCGAATGGCGCGAAGCCATTGACATCCTGCTGCGGCTGCTGGCACCAATTGCGCCGCACATGGCCGAGGAGTTGTGGCATCGCCTGGGCCGGGCCTACAGCATCCATCATCAGTCGTTCCCTGTGGCCGATGAAGCTGCCGCGCGCGCCGAGGAGATCACCATCGTCGTCCAGGTCAACGGCAAGGTGCGCGACCGGATCGTCATGCCGGCCGACGCCAGCGAAGAGGAGATCAAGCAAGCTGCGCTGTCCAGCGAGGGCGCAAGGCGCTTCCTGGACGGCTCCTCACCCAGGCAGATTCACTACGTGAAAGGGCGCTTGGTGAACATCGTGGTATAGCGCGGCACGGAGCCTTATCGGTGAGGTGTCCCAGGCGCCTGGCCAGGTGCCTGGGGCGCCTCTGGCACGGTTGGCCAGTTGTCATATACCCGTCGTTGATGCAAAATGGCATCAAGATGAATCCACCAAACGCAGGCGTGAATCCGCTGATCTACCCGATTGTGATCTTCGCGGGTAGCCTGGTGATCACGATGATCCTGCTCACCTATGCGGTGTCATCCATCACCGTTGCCATCCGAAAGCGCCGCGCGCAGGCGGTGAAGGATTGGCAGGAGCGAGGCGTTCAGTTTGTGTTGGGGCCGGTGCAGGCGAATTTCTTGAACGAGCCGCGCTCGTTTGGTGTGGGTGGCAACGGCACGTTGGTGCTGAGCGATACGGCCATCCACTTTGCCCAGGTCGCGCCGGAGCGCGAGATCATCATCCCCCTGAAAGACATCGAGAGGGCCTTTTTGCTCAAACGCTTCAACGGCCGCCGCGGCGCCAGGCCATTCCTCATCATTCAGCGCAAGATCGGCGATCTCACCGGCTTCCAACTGGACGCATCCGAGAAGTGGGCCGGAACCATCAATCGGATCGTGGGCGCTGTTGAAGATTTATCCCAGGTGGTTCAATCGGCCAGCTACGAATTGCAGACCGGTTGAGCTTGCGCTTGGGTCAAACGCCCGGCGCGCAGCATGATCAGCAGCGCCGGGCCACCGAATAACCCCATCCCGACGAATACGGCCGCCGCAACGGCCGGCCCGCCCCAGAAGATGGCGTTGGCCATGCTCTCGCCCAGCCACGTGACGACATAGGCCCGCACCGGCAGAAATTGAGGATTGAGAATTGAGAATTGAGAATTGGGAGGGCGAGGAATGAAGGCGAAATCGTCTCGCACGATCGGTTGCCAGAGGCAATAAATCAGCGCAGACGTGACGAACCAGCCGAAGTAATTGCTGAGTGGGATGCCGAAGTAAGCGCCGTCTTCCTGCCACACCCAATTTCCATCGGCCACCATGCGTGGGTCGAGGCTGAGATCCCAGGCCGTCATCGCCAGCGCGGCGATCACGATCCGCAACACCAGATGCGGCATGCGTGGCCGGGGCGCATCGCATTGTGCGGCATTGCGTCGCGTGGCATATTGCGCGACCAGCAAATCCGCCGTCACCCATGCCGGATACAGCATCATGAACCAGGCAATCGGGATGATGGCCGGCACCTTGCCCAGCAGCCTGGGGCCGAGCCTGTCGGTGTAATCATAGTGGCCGAATAGCCAGCCATAGGTGCTACCCAGATACTCCATCGTCAACGCAACGGCGAAGCTGGTGACCAGCATGAACGCCGAACGCCGTGCGCCGCGCGCTTCGATGCAGTGCGCTAGCGAGAAGGCGAACAGGCTGGCCGCGGTGAGGGCGGTGCTGGGTCCGATCCATGTCTGCTGATCCGATAAGCGCACCAGACAATAGATCGGCATGGAGAGCAGATAAACGACGAAAAGGGCTGGCGATAGCCATGCACCACGTTGACTGGCGCGCCCCTGCCAAACACCGAAGATGTAGTTCATGTCTGGCCCCCGGCTGCCGATTCAACCGCCGGCAGCCGCAGCCGCCGCACCAACCACACGATGCCCGGCATGCGTTGCACTTTCTCGCGGAACGAAAGATGTGCGCGCTTGGTGAACACGTCGAAGTCGTTCTCGATGATTTTGTCTAGGATGCCGCGGTAAAGCATGGCCGCCGCGCCCACGGCGATGCGCCCGTCGGGTTTTAGCGCGGCGATGGCCGGGATGCTGCGCTCATAGTAGTCGTGTGCGCGTTGAATCTCGAACCTCATCAAGGCGCGAAAGCGATCGTCAATCACGCCCGCTTGCAGGTCCTCTTCCGTGTAATTGAAGCGGCGCAAGTCCTCCTGCGGCAGGTAGATGCGTCCGCGCGACAGGTCTTCGCCCACGTCTCGCAAGATGTTCGTCAGTTGCAGCGCGATGCCCAGATCAATCGCCGGCTGGCGGCTGCGTTCGAACAGCATCGGATCGTCATCGTTCACGCCGATGATGTGCATCGAAATCAGCCCTACCGTGCTGGCGACGCAGTAGCAGTATTGCTTCAGGTCATTCCAACTTTCATAGCGATTGATCGTCAGGTCCATCTCGCAACCGTCAATCAATTCCTCGACGTAATTTTGGGGCACGGCATACCGGTCACGGATAGATGTCCAGGCGGCGAGGACCGGGTTGATTTGTTCGTGCGACGCCAGTCGCGACGCGCGACGCCACTCGTCGAGGTAGGGACGAGCTTCCGCCGCGCTCTTGCTCAGCACGTCTACCGTGTCGTCGGTGGTGCGGCAAAAAGCGTAGAAGGCACGAATGGCGCGCCGCTTTTCCCGTGGCAAAAACGAGGTGCTGAAGTAGAACGACTTGGAGTGATCGCGGGTGATTTCGCTGCAGAGGTCAAATGCGCGATCGAGGTCGCTTTCGCTCTCGGGTTCGGGTGGCGGCGTGCGCAGCTTCAGTGAACGGATCATCATTGTTCAGTGGGCTGGGCAGTAGCTGAAGGCTGTTGCCATGCACCGCCCGCTCCGGCAGATTGAAGCCTAACAGAGTACGAACGTGTGTGTCAATGTTGTTTCCTCGTTCGATCGCTCGATGCACAGTATATGCGCTGCGCGGCTCCCATAAGTTGGGTGACGGCCTTCCCTGGCGAATGTTCAAGCTGTGTACAAGTTGACATTGTCCGATGTTGTCATACAATCCAGACCAATGGAGGAAGTGGAAATGGTCGCGGCAGCATTGTTGCTGCTCTCACCACTGAGCCAGGATGTCACATGAGCAAGGCACGCATGCGAGTGAGCAGCGTGCCTTTTTTATCGTCCTATTCAACAGGAGGTAAAGCAAATGATGGATTCAAGCATGATCGGAAAGGTTGAAAAAGCGCATCGCTACGCTCAAGAACGAGACCGCTTTCAGTTCCTTACATTCCAGGTGATGGTGCGCGGAGATAACGGAGAGTATCTCGTCACCTACGATCATGGACAATGGAGTTGCAACTCTGAATACTTCAAGAATCATGGCGTAGATAGCCACACGATGGCGGTGGAGCGCTTGCTGGAAGGGATGCTCTACCAGCCGGAGAAGGTGTGATTCAGAGGGGCGCTTAGCAGCGCCCCTCTGTGCTTCCTCCTCTTAATCACGCGCAGGTACAGGTTGCAGCCATGCTAACATCTTGCCTGTGCGATTGCGAAGGCGAGAATACGGCACGCTTGGCCGCCGGCGCAGCAATAGCGGCTGCGTTTGGTTAGCTTTGCTGGTAGTTGCCGCGCTCGTTGCAGGCGGATATTTACTGGTGCAAACCCGGCTGGGCTATGGCATCCAGCTCGGCCGCAACATCCGTACCCCCACGCCGGCCCCGACCGCCACGCCCACGCGCAGCGTAGATGATTTCATCCGCGCAGCAGAAGAAGCGGCCGCGCGCGGCAACTACCGCGCGGCCGTCGAGGCCTACGACCGGGCCAGCCGCCGCCGACCGAATGATCCTGACCTGCATCGTCGCGCTGCGCGCCTGCTAGTCTTTATTGGTCAAGCTGAAAAGGCCGAACAGCGCGTTCGCAAGGCGCTGGAGATAGACCCCGGCCACCTGCCATCGCGGGCGGTGTTGTGCATGGCCCTGGATTGGCAGAAGCGCATTGCAGAGGCGATCGCCGAATGCCAAGCCGTGGTAGCCGCCGACCCGAACTACGCTACCGGCTATGCTTACCTAGCCGAAGCTTTAGCCGACAGCGGTGATTTCAACGCTGCACTTGCCGCTGCCCAAACCGCGGTTGATCTGGAGCCGGACAACGCCGACGCGCTGCGCAACCTGGGCTACGTCTACGACGTCTTCGGCCGGTACGACATGGCGCGCTACCACTACGAGCGCGCCCTGGAGCGCAGCCCGAACATGCCCCACGTGTTGAGCGCCATCGGCCGCATCTACTACGTCACTGGCCAGACTGCCAACGCCATCAAGACCTTTCAGCTCATCATCGAGATGGATCCCCAGCATGCCGAGGCTTATCAGCAGTTGGGCATGGTGTATCGCTTCATCGGCGAGCGACAAAAGGCGCGCGAGGCGCTTGATCGGGCAATCGAACTTGAGCCGATGCGGGTGCGGGCGCTGACCGAGCGCGCATTGCTGAACTTTCAGGTGCGCAACTACTTCGGCTCGGTCGAGGATTACACCCGCGCCCTCACGATCACGCAGCAACTGGGCACGTCGCTGGGTGCGATAGACTATTTGTACTACGGGTTCGCCTATCGCTGGATTCAGGAGTGCGACAAAGCCAGGGAGATGTGGGCCAAGTCGCTGGAGCTGGCTCCGAATGACCAGGAGATCAAGGCTAATGTCGAGGCCGGCATGGCGGCATGTAGCCGCTGACGGCGGTGGCAATAATTCGGAAGAAGCGAGGCATTTTGTTCAAGGAAAGCAACGTGGCGTGGCGGTTAATCCGCTACGTCAAACCCTACCGCGCAGCGATTGCCGTCGCTGCCGTCCTGTTTGTCATCAGCACGGCGCTTAACCTGGCCTTTCCGCTGGTGAGCGGCCAGTTGGTGAACGTGGTTACCGGTGTGTCGGTTGGCCTGAGCGTCGGGCAGATCATCGGCATCCTGATCGCCGTGTTCGTGGTGCGCGCCATCGTGGATGTGGTCAGCCAGTTCCTGATCGCCGACGCTGGCGAGTCGGTCACGCGCGATTTGCGCCAGAGCGTGTATGCCCATTTGCAGAATCTGAGCCTGGGTTTCTTCGCCAGCCGGCGCACTGGCGAGCTGACCTCGCGCCTGTCGTCCGATGTCACCGTTGTGCGCGTGGCGTTGGTGAATAACATCGCCACACTGCTCAGCAACGTGCTCACCGTGATCGGCTCGGCGGCGCTCATCATCACCATCAACTGGCGCCTGACCGCCATCGTGGTGTTGATCTTCCCGCTGGCTACCATCATCGCTCGGCTGTATAGCCGGTCGTTGCGTCCGCTCTCAACCCAGGTACAGGATAAGCTGGCCGATGCCACGGCAACCGCGGAAGAAGCGATCAGCGGCGTGCGCGTGGTCAAGTCGTTCGGCCGCGAGCCATACGAGGTGCAGCGCTTCAACCAGGCCACCCAAGAAGTCTTTCGCAGCTCGCTCAAACTGGCCCGCATCCGGGCGACCTTCGGCCCGTTGATCGGCTTGATGTTCTTCTTTGCCCTGGTGGGGTTGCTGTGGTTCGGTTCGCAGGAGGTGAGCGCCGGGCGATTGAACGCCGGCGACCTGGTGGCATTTCTGCTCTATGGCGGCGTGATTGCGGGGGGGATCTCTGGGTTGGCGACGATCTTCTCGCAGTTTCAAGAAGCCATCGGAGCAACACGCCGGCTGTTCGAGATCCTCGATACGCAGCCGGAGGTGCGCGATGCGCCTGACGCGCGCGAGGTCGGCCAGGTGCAGGGGAGGATCACCTTCGATCACGTGTCGTTCGCATACGAGGATGGCATCGAGGTGGTGAGTGATATTTCGTTCGAGATCGCGCCCGGCGAAGTTCTGGCTCTGGTCGGTCCCAGCGGCGCCGGCAAGTCCACCCTTTTCAACCTGATCCCGCGCTTCTATGACCCGACCGGCGGTGCCGTGCGGCTGGATGGCCACGATCTGCGTGAGTTGCGGGTAGCCAGCCTGCGCGCGACGATCGCCATCGTGCCGCAGGACACCATGCTCTTCAGCGGCTCTGTGCGCGAGAATATTCTGTACGGCGACCTGAATGCTGGCGAAGCTGAGATGATTGCAGCGGCAAAAGCGGCTAACGCACACGATTTCATCCAGGCCTTGCCCAGGGGCTATGACACGCTGGTTGGCGAGCGCGGCATCAAGCTGAGTGGCGGCCAGCGCCAACGCATCGCCATCGCGCGCGCGATCCTGAAGAACCCACGCATCCTGTTGCTCGACGAGGCGACTTCGGCTCTGGATAGCGAAAGCGAGGGCCTGGTGCAGGAGGCGCTGGGCCGGCTGATGCGAGGGCGAACGACCATCATCATTGCGCATCGGCTGAGCACGGTTCAGGTGGCGCATCGCATCGCCGTGCTGGATAAAGGCCGTCTGGTCGAATTGGGCACGCACGATGAATTGATGGCTCGCCGTGGGCTGTACTACAAACTCTACACTTTGCAGTTCGAGCTTCAGGCGATGGATGGGCAGGCGCCGGCTTTGCCGGATGTTGCCGAGGCACAGGCGAGCGAAACCTTGCCTCGACCTCGCCGGCGCGGCTTCAATCCCCTGGCTATGTTGGACACTGGAACGCCATGACCGACCTCTTCAACATCGCGGGAAAGTGCGCGTTGGTGACGGGTGGCTCGCGCGGGCTTGGGCTGGCGATTGCGCGCGGATTGCTGGCGGCAGGGGCGCGGGTGGCGGTCGCTGCCCGCACGCCCCCTTCGCCATCCGACGGGCTGGTCTTTTTGCCGTGCGATCTGTTGGATGCAGATGCGCGGCATGGGTTGGTGGATCGCGTCGTCGAAGCGCTAGGGGCGATAGACATCCTTGTGCACTGTGCCGGCCAACAACATCGCCAGCCAGCGTCGGATTATCCGCTCGGCATGTTCGAGGCGATGTATGAGTTGCACGTGGTGGCCGGCATGGATTTGTGCCAGCAGGCCGCCCGCTCCATGCTGCCGCGCGGCGCGGGCAAGATCATCTTCGTCAGCAGCGTGTTGGGCTTCCAGGGCGGCATCACCGTGCCGGCCTATAGCGCTGCCAAACACGCCACGATCGGCCTGGTCAAAGCGTTGGCCAACGAATGGGCCGGCCGCGGCGTGAACGTGAACGCCATCGCCCCCGGCTACATGAACACCGAAATGGTGGTGCCGTTGATGCAAGACCCTGCCCGCGGCCCGGCCATCCTCAGCCGTATTCCGGCCGGCCGGCTGGGTGAGCCGGGCGAGCTGGTTGGTGCGGTCGTCTTCCTGGCCAGCGCCGCCTCCAGCTACGTACACGGCCACACGCTGGTGGTGGACGGCGGATGGCTGGCCCGATAGCAACGCAGGCCAGGTCGGCGCTTAGCGCCTGAATACCTCGTCCACGTCCACCTGAAAGCCGTTGGCCAGGCGATTGGTCATGTTGGCCGTGGCGACGATGGCCATCAGTTCGCCGAACATGGCCTCGGTCATCCCCTTAGCGCGCGCGGCTGCAGTGTGCGAGGCGATGCAATACTCGCAGCCGTTCGTCACGCTGACTGCGACGTAGATCAGCTCGCGGACGAGCGGATCGAGTTCGCCCGGGCCGGTCATCACCTCCTTGACCACCTGCCAGGTGCGCTGCAGGGTGGGTGGATGTTGGGCGAGGACCTTCCAGAAGTTGTTGATGTAATCCGTCTTGCGGGTGGCGCGGATGTCGTCGTAGACCTCACGCACTTCGTCGCTGGCGTCTTCGTATTCGATCATCTTGCTCATGGTTCTCCGATCCTCCAGTTTTGCGGCTTCTGACTCCCATGGAAAGTGGAAAGTCCGGAAGAGGGAAGGGGGTGAGCGATTCTCATAGCTTGATGGGCCTGCCTTCTTTGGCCGACTGCAGCAGCGCGACCATGGCAGCGACGTTGGCGCGGCTGTCTTGCAGGCTGATGCGAGGAGATGTGCCGTTCAGGATAGCGTCGGCCATGTCATCCACCTCACCAAGGTAGAGCAGCTCGGGGCCCTCGATGGTGATCGGCTCAAGTTGATCGCTGGCCTTGCCGATGTAGATGGTCTCGTGCGCGGTCGGCTTGAAGGGACGTGGAATCACGATTACCCCTTCGCTGCCGACGATCTCCATGTTCATGCGGAAGGGCGCCCGAAAGCCGCAGTCGAACTGAGCATATACATCCTCGCCGAAGCGCAAGGTGCCGACGAACGTTTCGTCCACGCCACTGGGGCCGACGAATTGCATGCCGAATGCCTCAGCCGGCTCGGTGCCGATCATCATGCGGGCATAGCTGATCGGATAGCAACCCACGTCCCAGACGCTGCCGCCGTCCAGGCTGGCGTTGACGCGGACGTTGCCGCGGTCGGTCAGGGTGAAGGTAAACGAGCCACGCACCAGGCGCACGTCGCCGATGGCGCCGCTCGCGATCAGGGCTTTGACCTTGAGCGTCTGCGGGTGATGGCGATACATGAAGGCCTCGGCCACCTGTTTACCAGTTTCGGCGGCGGCCGCAGCGATGGCATCCACATCCTCCACGCGCGTAGCCAGTGGCTTTTCGCACAGCACATGTTTGCCGGCTCGCAGCGCCTGAATCGTCCAATGGGCATGCAAGCTGTTGGGCAGGGAGATATAAACGACGTCAATTTCCGGGCTGGCCAGCATGGCCTCGTAGCTGCCGAAGGCGTGCGGGATCTGCCAGGCTTGTGCGTAGGACTGCGCCCTGTCCGGATCGCGGCTGGCCACGGCCACCAGGCGATGGCGAGGCGAGGCGCGCAGAGGTGGAATGAGCGAGCGATTGATGCGAGCGGTGCTGAGCAATCCCCAGCGAAGGATGTGGTTGGTCATGATGTGTTGACGATGCGCGCTGTATGTTTCGTTACCGCGATGCGCAACGCGCGATACGAAATGCGCCCTCCGATCCTTCATGAGTATACTGATACGCTCGAAACCCCTCAAAGGAAAGATCATGAGCATGCGATTCGAGCACATCGCGATCAACGTCAGCGACGCTCCCGGGGTCGTGGAGTGGTACGTCAAGAACCTCGACCTGGTGGTCATGCGCGCGACCAACGAGCCGCCCTATATGACCTTCCTGGCCGACCGGGGCCGAAACATGATGTTCGAGTTCTACCAGCAGCCGGTGGGCGTGGGCGACTATGCGCATATGCACCCGGTGACCTTTCACATCGCATTCGCCGTGGGCGACATCGAAGCGGAGCGGGCGCGGTTGATCGCCGCCGGCGCGACTGCCGAAGGCGAGATTTCCACCACGCCCGCCGGCGATAAGCTGTGCTTCTTGCGCGATCCCTGGGGCATGACGCTACAGCTCGTCATGCGCGCCAGCCCGATGCTGTGATCGGCCATCGCTGCATCGGGTTACTCGCCCGCGTTGAAATAATCGCGATACCAGTTCACTGTATCCTGGATGCCGAGGTCGTGCGGGGTGTATTCGAAGCTGGGATACGCCGCGCTGAACTTCGAGCCATCCATGACGAACGGTTGCTCGAACTGGTATAGCACCTCGGCCATGTCGTTGACGCGCGGAGCGACCATGCCAGCCAACTGGAAGAACAAGCGCCCGCGCGCGCCGATTTTGGGCACTTTGCCATAGGCTTTGAACACGCGCCGGATGAAATCCTCGCCGGTAAGTGGGCCAGCGCCGGGTACGTGCCACACCTGGCCGTAGGCGTCGTCGTTCAATGCCAGCAGCACGCAGGCGGCCGCCGCATCGGGCAAATAGATCAGGTCGTGCAGCACGTCCAGCCGGCCGAACCATAGCGCCTTGTGCCCTTGGTAAGCTGCCTCGAAGATCATGCTCATGAACGTGCCGTGCACATGCGCGCCGTAAAACGTGGACAGACGTGGGATGACCACCGGCACCTCGCCTCTGGCATGCGCCTCCATCAGCATCGCCTCGGTCTCTTTGCGCATGATGCCTCGGCGCGTGTTCGCGGCGTGGGGGTGGTCTTCTTTGGCCGGCACCTGCTGTAGCGGCCCGTAGACCAGGGCGTTGCTGGGATGCACCAGCCGTGCGCCGGCTTCGCGCGCACCGGCCAGCAGGTGTCCTGTCACTTCCTTCATCTGGTCGCCGACGTAGAGACAGTTGTAAATTACGCTGGAACCGCGACAGGCCTCGATCACGCTCGCCGGGTCGGTGGCATCGCAGGTGACGATCTCGATGCCTTCTGGGAGCATCTCGGCCGCTTTCGTTGCATCGCGTGCGACGGCCCGGATGGGCAATCCTTCGGCTTCGAGGTGATAGACAACGGCGGAGCCAAGCGCGCCTGACGCGCCAAAGACGGTATGCAGTTCGGCCATGATGGCGCCAATCGTACTTCACCCGGCCGGATTGCACTTGGCGCACAGGCCGATGATCTCGATGGCGTTCTGTTGCCAGGCAAATCCGAGGTTGTGGAGCTGCGTCATCAGCGCTTTGGAGAATCGGTCGGGTTGCAATTCGACCACGCTGCGGCAACGCTTGCACACCAGGTGGAAGTGCAATTCCCTTTCCGAGCATACCAGCGCATAGCCCTTCTTGCCGATGCGCACGCGATTTAAGTGGCCTTGCTCGTGGAGGACATCCAGTGTGCGGTACACCGTCGCCAGACTGACGCTGGGATCAATTTTGCGCGCGCGCGCCAGCACTTCCTCTGGGCTGAGTGAGCGGCGCGCCCGTAAGATAACCTCGATCACCGCTCGGCGCGGCTGGGTGATTCGGTAGCCTGACTCGCTGAGGGCTTTCTGGATGGCGAGCGTGCGCTTGAGCATGCAGCAATTGTAACGCAACTCTGTGAGCAGTGTGGTATATTTCTGATTGTTAATGAGAATCATTCTCAAAATTTTTAGATGCGATCTCGCATGTCTTCAGGAGGTTCGTCCGTCATGAATCGGAAGTTCGTTTTGAGCGCGGGAGTGTTGTTCGTCCCGCTGGCGTTGTTGATGTCGGCATGTGCAGCGCCGGCCCCGGTCGCTGCGCCTGCACAACCGACCAGCCCGCCGCCGGCCGAGGCGCCAACCGCCATCCCTGCCGAAGCGCCGACCACGCCCACACCTCCCGGACTCAAGGCCGTCGCCACGTTTAGCATCATCGCCGACCTGGTGCAGAACGTCGCCGGCGAAAAGATCGAGCTCCTCGTCCTCGTCGGTCGCGAGACTGATTCGCACGAATACGAGCCGACTCCATCCGACGCCGCCAAGCTGGCCGATGCACAACTGATTTTCGAGAACGGCCTGATGTTCGAGACCTGGCTGGATCGGCTATATGAAGCGTCTGGTTCGCGCGCCAGGCGCGTCGTGCTGAGCGAGGGCATCAATCCGCGCCCGTTCGACCATGCGCACGGCGAAGAGGGTCATGAGCACGGTGAGGAGGGCCATTCCCACGACGGAGACAAGGCGGCCGACCATAGCCATGGTGAAGGGAAAGCGGACGATCATGCTCACGAGCACGGCGAATTCGACCCGCATGTCTGGCAGGATGTGCGCAACGCCATTCAGATGGTGCGCAACATCGCGCAGGCGCTGAGCGAGGCCGACCCGGCTAACGCAGATTTCTACGCGGCCAACGCGCAAGCCTACATCGCTACCCTGGAAGCGCTGGATGAGGAGATCGTCGGCCTGGTTGAACAGTTGCCGGAAGACCGGCGCAAGCTGGTCACCTCGCACGAGGCGCTGGGCTACTTCGCTGACCGCTATGGCTTCAAACTGGTGGGGACGGTGCTGGGCACCTTGTCGGCCGAGGCGCGCGAGCCATCGGCGCAGGACATCGCCAGGCTGGCCGAGGCCATCAAGGCTGAGGGCGCAAAGGTGATCTTTCTGGAGAACGTCACCAACCCACAGCTTGTGGATCGCGTGGCACGGGAAGCCGGCGTCGCGATCGGCCCGTCGCTGTATACCGATGCGCTCGGCGCACCGGGCAGCCCAGGCGCGACGTATGTCGAGATGATGCGCTTCAACGCGCGTGCGATCGTCGAAGCGCTGTCGAAATGAACACCGCTCGGCGGCTGTTCCTGCCCTATGGTGGCCGGCGCGCGGCCGGCTCGCCATCTGACGCGCCGGCTTTGGCGGCGCAAGACCTGTGCGTGCGCTATCCGGGCGCCGACCAGCCGGCGCTGCGCGATGTGACGATCATGGTCCCTGCAGGTGCGCGCGTCGCGCTGGTCGGCCCCAACGGCGCCGGCAAGTCCACGCTGTTGAAATCGGCTGCCGGCCTGTTGCCGGTTGTCGGTGGTTCGTTGATGGTCTACGGCGCACGGCCGGGAAGCCTTCCGCACCGCGTGGCCTACCTGGCCCAGCGCGGCGAGCTGGACTGGAATTTCCCAATCAGCGTGCGCCGGCTGGTCGTTGCCGGCCGTTATCCGCACCTTGGCTGGTTGCGCTGGCCCGCCCGCGAAGATTGGCGCAAGGCTGACGCCGCGCTGGAGCGGCTGGGCATCCGCGATCTGGCCGAGCGGCAGATCGGCGAACTCTCCGGCGGCCAGCAGCAGCGGGCGCTGCTGGCGCGCGCCCTGGCCCAGGAAGCCGACCTGTTGCTGTTGGACGAGCCGCTGAACGCCGTGGACGCAGCCACGCGCGAGGTGGTCTCGACAGTGCTGCGTGACCTGCAGCGCGAGGGGAAGACCGTGGTCGTGGCTACCCACGACCTGGATCGCCTGCAAACCGACTTCGACGATGCCCTGTTCCTTCTGGATGGCCAGGTGGTGGCGCGTGGCGCAGGTCAAGCGCATCCTCACTACGCACGCGCCTCCCAACTAAACGGGCGGTTGGAGGTCACGGCATGAATCCGTTCGACTGGGTGCTATCGCCATTTCAATACAACTTCATGCGCACAGCAGCGCTGGCCGGCGCGCTGGTCGGAGCCACGTGCGCGCTGCTGGGCGTGTATGTCGTCCTGCGCCGCATGGCCTTCATCGGCGATGCGCTGGCGCACACCGTGCTGCCGGGGCTGGTGATCGCCTATCTGAACCGCTGGAACATGACCGGCGGGGCGCTGGCCGCCGGCATCATCACTGCGCTGGGGATCGGCTGGCTCTCGCGCCGCCGCGAGATCCGCGAAGACACCGCTATCGGCATCCTCTTCACCGGCATGTTCGCCCTGGGCATCTTGCTGATGAGCGCCGTGCGCAGCTTTCGCGATTTCTCGCACATGCTCTTCGGCTACATCATCGGCGTCACCGACGATCAACTGCGCTTGTTTGCTGCGCTCGCCCTGGTCATCATCGTTGTGCTCGTCCTGCTGCACAAAGAGCTGGAGCTGACTTCGTTCGATCCTATCCACGCTCAGGTGATCGGTCTGCGGCCGGACGCATTGCGCTATGCCCTGCTGGCGTTGATGGCGCTGGCGGTGGTGGGCGCGATCCAGGCGGTGGGGGTCGTGCTCACCAGCGCGCTGTTGATCGTGCCGGCGGCTACAGCCTCGCTGCTGACCAAACGACTGCCGGCCATGATGGCGCTGGCGACGCTGATTGCTGTGATCTCGTCGCTGACCGGCTTGCTCGTGTCCTATCACCTGGATGTCGCTTCGGGGGCAGCAATCGTGCTGATTTGCATCGCCATCTTTTTGCTGGTTTGGGTCATCCGCACCATTCACGAATGCAGGAGAACGACGCAAAGATGAAAGAAACGCATCAAAAGTTGCCGGTCACCGTGCTCTCCGGCTTCCTGGGTGCAGGGAAGACGACGCTGCTCAACCACGTGTTGAACAATCGCCAGGGTTTGCGCGTCGCCGTCATCGTCAACGACATGAGCGAAGTCAACATTGACGCTCAGCTCGTGCGCGATGGCGCGCAACTCAGCCGCGTGGAAGAGAAGCTGGTGGAAATGTCCAACGGCTGCATCTGCTGCACGTTGAGAGAAGACCTGCTGTTGGAGGTCGCGCGCCTGGCCCGCGGAGGGCGGTTCGACTATTTGTTAATCGAATCCACTGGCATCTCTGAGCCACTCCCTGTGGCCGAGACCTTCACCTTCGACCTGGAGGATCAGCAAGGCAGACGGTTCTCGCTGTCCGACGTTGCGCGCCTGGACACGATGGTGACAGTGGTGGATGCCTACAACTTCCTGCGCGACTTCAACGCTGCCGAGGAGCTGAAGGCGCGCGGCATGGCTGCTTCCGACGATGACGAGCGCACGATTACCGATCTGCTGCTGGATCAGGTGGAGTTCGCCAATGTCATCGTGATCAACAAGACCGACTTGGTGAGCGAATCAGAACTCAATCATCTTGAGGGCATCTTGCGCCGCCTGAATCCAGACGCGCGCCTGATCCGTGCCGAGTACGGGCGTGTGCCGCTGAATACTGTGTTGAACACCGGCCTGTTCGACTTCGCCAAAGCGGCGCAAGCGCCTGGTTGGCTCAAGGAACTGCGCGGCGAGCACGTGCCGGAGACGGAGGAATATGGCATCAGCAGCTTTGTCTACCGCGCGCGCCGGCCATTCCACCCACAGCGGCTGTGGGAAACAGTACATGCCGACTGGAGCAGCACCGGCGTTGTGCGCTCCAAGGGGTTCTTCTGGCTGGCCTCGCGGATGGACGAAGCCGGGCTGTGGTCGCAGGCTGGCGCGCTGCTGCGCATTGACTATGCCGGCCGCTGGTATGCCGCTGTGCCGCGCGACCAGTGGCCAGATGGCATGCATGCCGAAGTGATGAGCAGGTGGACTGAGCCATTCGGCGACCGGCGACAAGAGATCGTGTTCATCGGCACCGACCTTAAACGCGATTTGGTGCAGGCCGTCCTGGACTCCTGCCTGCTTGCCGATGAGGAGATAGCCGCCGGACCCCGGTCTTGGCGCTCGTTTCCCGATCCCTTTCCGACTTGGTCACTCAACCGACCTGACCGACTTGACCGACCTGATTGACTCAACTGATCTGATTGACCTGATTGACTCAACCGACCTGACTAACCATGAAAATCGCATACGTATTCGCTACCGACATGTCGGCCACCTACAAACTGGGCAAGATGATCCTGCCTCAACTGGAACAAGGCATTCATGGCGCGCAGGTGGTGGGGATGATGTTCTTCGACGACAACCTGTATGTGCTGCGCCAGGGCGAGCCAATCGGTGAGCGACTGGCGAAGGTCGCTAAAGAACATAACATCCTCCTCATGGTATGTGACCGCTGCGCAGTGGAGCGCGGTCTGGCCGAAGGCGACTTCTCGATGTGCGGCCTGGGCCAGGTGAAGGCCAAAGGCCTGGTCGAGGGCGTGGTGGCGGGTTGCTTCCCGCAGCTCTACGCAGCACTGGCCGGGAGCCCACCAGATCAGGTGATCACGCTATGAGGCAGGAGTATTCCGTCGTTGTTGTAGGCGCTGGCGCTGCCGGTGTGGGCGTTGGCGTGGCGCTCAAGCACATCGGGGCGCCGTTCACCATCGTTGAACGGGGCGCGATCGGCGAATCGTTCAGGCGCTGGCCGGCCGAGATGCGCTTTATCACCCCTTCGTTCAACAGCAATGCATTTGGGCTGGTGGACCTGAACGCGATCACCCCGGATACTTCACCGGCCTACACGTTGCGCAAGGAGCGACTGAGCGGCGCCGATTATGCGCATTACCTGGCTGCCGTTGCTCGCCACTTCGAGTTGCCGGTGCACACTGGCGTGGATGTGCGCGATATACGACGGGATCACGATGGCTTCATCCTGGAGACCTCACTCGGCCAGATGCGCGCCGACTTCGTGATCTGGGCCGCCGGTGAATTCCAATACCCGCGCCTGAACGGCTTCCGCGGCGCGGAGCTGTGCCTGCACAACTCGCAGGTGCGGTCGTGGCGGGAGCTGGCAGGTGAGGAATATGTGGTCATCGGCGGCTATGAAAGCGGCATTGATGCTGCTATACAGCTTTCCAACATGGGCAGGCGCGTGCGCGTCCTCGACGAACGCGCAAGCTGGGATGTGGACGACAGCGATCCCAGCATCAGCCTGTCGCCCTTTACTCAACAGCGTCTGCAACGTGCGCTGCGGGATAAGCGCATCGAGCTGATCGGCGGTACGCGCGTGGTTGAGGTGGTTCGCCACGATCACACATACGCCATCCGCACCGACGATGGGGATTGGCATACCGTCGCGACGCCGCCTATCCTGGCCACCGGCTTCGTCGGCAGCACACATCTGATCGCCGATTTGTTCGACTGGCGCGACGATGGCTACCCGCTCCTGAGTGAAGAAGATGAGTCCACGCGGACGCCCAACTTATTTTTGGTCGGACCGTCGGTGCGTCACGACCGCCACATCTTCTGTTTCATCTACAAGTTTCGACAGCGCTTCGCGGTCGTGGCCAGGGCGATTGGCCAGCGCCTGGGACTAGAGATGAAGCCGCTGGAGTTCTATTATCGAGCTGGGATGTTCCTGGACGACTTGTCGTGTTGCGGCGCAGCGTGTGCGTGTTAAGCTTGAATCGCCATGCCACTATACGTCTACGCTTGCCCTTCTTGTGGCGTCACGGTGGAAGAACTAAGGCCGGCCAGCAGGGCTAATGATCCCGTCCTCTGCCCGATCTGCCACACGTCCTGCGCGCGCGGGATTGCCAACTTCTTCGTTAGCTCCGGCCGCAAAGAGAAGGACATGACGCGGCGTAAGCCGGCTCATCCGCCCGGCTGCCCGTGCTGCACCGCCCGCCGGCCGAAGCCTGCCTCTGCTCCTCAAACACCAAGCTCATGAGCAAGAAACCCAAACCCATACCCATCACCATCCTGACCGGCTTCTTGGGGGCCGGTAAGACCACCCTGCTGAATCGCATCCTGAAAGGCGACCATGGCCTGCGCGTGGCTGTGCTGGTGAACGACTTCGGCACAGTCAACATTGATGCCGAGTTGATCGTCGGCGTGGAAGGCGAAACGGTAAGCCTGGCCAACGGCTGCATCTGTTGCACCATCCGCGACGATTTGCTGACGGCCGTGTTCAGTTTGCTGCAGCGCGAACCCACCCCGGAATACATCCTCATCGAGACCAGCGGCGTCTCCGACCCCTACGCTGTGGCCCAGTCGTTCCTTTTGCCGGCGCTCAGCCCTTACGTGCGCGTAGACAGCATCATCACTGTGGTGGATGCCGAGCAGATCCGTGACCTGACCGACGACAACGCCTTGCTGGCCGCCGATCAGGTGAGCGCCGCCGACATCCTCGTGCTGAACAAGGTAGACCTGGTCACTCCTGAACAACTCTGCCAGGTCAGGGAATGGATCAACGACGTCGCGCCGCGTGCGCGCATTCTGGAGACCACCTTCGGCCAGGTGCCTCTGGAGCTTCTGCTGGGCGTGGGTGAATTCGCCGTTGAGAAGCTGGCCCGGCGCGCTCAACGCGACGTGCACACCCATCCCGTGAACGACGAGCACGATCACGCCCACGATCACCATCACCATCACGACCATAGTCTGGTGTTCAACACCTGGCACTACCGAACCGATGAGCCGCTGGTCTATGAAGCGCTGTGCGATGCGGTAGATGCCCTGCCGACCACCATCTTCCGCGCCAAGGGGCTGGTGTACCTCAAAGAAGCGCCGGAGCGCAAAGCGGTGATGCAGGTGGTGGGCCGGCGAGCCACTCTGACCATCGGCGAACCTTGGCAAAAACAACAGCCGCGCACGCAAATCGTGGTGATCGGCAGCTATGGCGGCGTGGACGGCGAGAAGCTCCAGGCGCTGTTCGATGCCTGCCGCGCCAGCGCAGTGGAGGCGGCCAGGTCTGATAAGCTGCAAATAGCGCTGGACTGGGTGCGCCGCAACTGGCCAAAAGCGTTCTCCGAGGGCTAAACCTGATGCATCGGATCGCCTATGCTGTGGTGACTGGCTTTCTAGGCGCCGGAAAGACGACGCTGCTGCGCCGGCTGCTCCGCAGCGACTTTGCTGCCGGCCGGCGCATCGCCTTCGTCGTCAACGACCTGGCCGATGTGGACGTGGACGGTCAATTGCTGGCCAGCGAGGCCGGCCCGCAGGGCCCGGTGGTTCGCCTCTCGTCTGGCTGCATCTGCTGCACCATCCGCGGCGAATTCGAGGCGACCGTCCAAAACATCATCGAGGTCCACCAACCCGAGATGCTGATCGTCGAGAGCAGCGGGGTCACCAACCCGCAGACGGTGCTGCACGGGTTGAAACATCCCCGCCTGCGGCTCGATTCGGTGATCACCGTGATTGACGCCGAGCGCTTCCTCGACTACATGCGCTACTCGGCAGCAGTGGAGACGCAGGTATACATGGCCGACTTCGTGCTGCTGAACAAGCGCGATCTGGTCACGGCAGAGCAACTGGCCAGGGTGGAAGCGCAAGTGCGCCGCTTCAACGCGAAATGCGGCATCATCCCAACCAGCCATGCCGACGCGCCTCCTGAGGTTTTGTTTGGCGCCCATGCCGCACATGCTGAGCGCGACCTGCCCCCGGCCGACGACCACGCGCATGACCACTTGCACCACGACGAGATCGAGAGCCTGACGCTGGCCGCGCCGGCGTTCCTGGTTGAAGACAAGCTGGCCGATTTTTTGCGCAGCCACGCCGTGCGCGACGTGTACCGCGCCAAAGGGTTCGTGCAAATCGCCGGCGACGCCGGCCCGTCGCTGTTCAACTTCGTCCCGCGCCGCTTTGGGCTGGAGCGACTGGCGCGCGACATCTCGGATGGTCGGCGCTTCGTTCAGTTTGTCGGCCGCCGGCTGAAGCAGCACGAGCATGCGCTGCGCTCCGGGCTGATGGCATGCGCAGCGTGACAATGCGCCATCACGCACCTCAAAGCCTAACCTTCAGGCTGGCCGTTTAGCGGAAGACGCAGGCCAGAGGCGCTGGTAGCCTGTTTTAGGTGACCAACTGAGAGATTTGCCTTACTGCCGGCAGAGGTGACTCTTATGAAAGCTCTGGCGTCTAGAAACTGGTTCTATCCGCTCATCGGCTTCTTGCTCGTCGTCATCGCCTTCCTGCCCCTTTATACGGAGGCTCCATACGACCCACGCGACACTTCGCAGGTTATTTTCGAGATTCTTCAGCACACAGGCGCGTCGCTGGTGTCATGGGGATGGGTGTTTCACGTGCTCACGCTGGTGGTGATCGGGTTGGCTGCCTGGCGCCCGCCCATCGGGAGCCGGGCGATAGCCGCGTATTTTGGCCTGAACTACCTGGTCGTGGCTGCCGTCCAGACGCACGCTGAGACGCCTACCTATGGCCTGGCCATCCACACCGGCGCGCTGATGGCCGATGTCTTGCTCGGTTTGCTGTGGCTATGGGTTGCCTGGACGGATGGGTTGCGGCTCGATTTTCGGGCTGCGCCGCGCTGGCGCTGGTTACTGTTGCCGCTGGCGGTGTTGACCTTCTGGTCGCCGCTAGCTTTCGAAGGCGGGCGCGCCGTCCCCAATTTCGATCCTGCCCTGTTGCTTACCTCGCCGGACTACGGCCTGGCCTATTGCTTTCTGACCCCGGTTCTGCTCTTTCTGCTCATCCTGGCTCACCCTCACGTGAACAGGTTCGCGCTGCTGGTTACGGCCTTCAACGGTCTGTTGTACGGCCTGTTCAACCTCAGCTACTGGACCAACCCAGATCTAGCGTGGCTGGGGGTGATGCACCTGCCGCTGTTGATTCTGTCGCTGGTGACGCTGTGGTTAGGGAGGAAAGCGAATGAGCCGGCCGCAGCTTCTTAGCAAGCATCGTGTGCTTGGATCGCGTCGCGGCGGGTGGCGAAGGCGCGACAGCCTTGCAGTTTGTTGAGCTGAGGGCACACCTCGCGCCGCGCGTCAAAGCCCGAGCGCGAGCTGCGTCGCCGGCCGTCGGCCGTCTAACGTGATAAACGGCGCAGCTCGCTCGGCAGCGATGCCCAGTTGCCTGAGTTGTTTCACTTCGCGCAATGCGCGCACCCGCCGCGCTGCCAGGATGGCGTCGGCGCCCCGCGGCCCGATGCCCGGCACCTTCAATAACTCCTCTCGCCCGGCCCGATTGACCTCGACCGGTGACTCGCGCAGGTTGAGCCTGGCCCATCCCAGTTTGGGGTCAACGTCGAGGGGTAACCGGCCGTCGGCCGTGAAGGGCAAGTCCTCGAACTGGAAGCCGTAGTCGCGCAACAAGAATGAGGCTTGATACAGCCGGTGTTCGCGCCACGGGTTCTCCGGCGGCACGTTCTCCAGCGGTGTGTCGTGCACCGGATGAAAGGCCGAGAAGTAGACGCGCCCTAGGCCAAGTGCTGCGGTCAGATACGCCGTGGTTTGCAAGATCTCGACGTCGCTTTCGCCGGCTGCGCCCACCACGAATTGCGTCACCAGCGATGGCCACCGACCGCGGTAGGGTGGGGGCATCGTCCTGCGAATTTCCGCCGCCCACTTCAGCGGCTGCAACAGCTCGGCGAGGAAGATCTTTTTGGGCGCCAGTCGGCTGAGCCGGTCCGGGTTTGGTGCCTCCAGATTGACCGACACGCGATCCGCCAGCGTCATCGCCTCCAGTACCTGATCGCGTTCGCTGCCGGGCATCAGCTTCAAGTGCAGATAACCGCGGTAGTCCAATTTGCGGCGGAGGATGGCGGCCGTGTCAATCAGCCGGTCTTGCGTTCGCACCCCGCCGCCGACGATGCCGGAGCTGAGGAAGAGCCCTTCGGCGATGCCGCGCTGCTTGAGTTCAGCAAAGGCCTGCGCCATCTCTTCGGGTTTGAAGGTGGCGCGGCGAAAGTCGCGGCCGGCGCGGAAGGGGCAGTAGTAGCAGTCGCGCTCGCAAGCGGATGTGAGCAGCGTCTTGAGCAGCTTGATGCGTTTGCCGCCGGGCATGATCGCTTCGTGGATGCCCAGCGAATTTTTCTTCGTCTCGCTCAGCGAGACCGATTCACGTCGCGGGTCGCCTCCGAAGATGCGGCCCAGCTCGGCGGGGGTGTGGCCGCACGGCGCGGGCACGCCGCTGCTCCGGCGGGCCGATTCGACCTCTTCCGCCGGCTCCAACAGCATCTGCCGGCCGAGGAATGCGAGCTTGCCGAAAGTGTCCATAGAACGCATGTGCTGAGCATTGTAGAACATGCGTTCTGGATGTCAATGGCTTCATGAGATGGGTGGTTGGGCCTGGTTCGTCAGGCCGGCCGCAGCCGGCCGTTCTCGAGGATGGCGTTGCTCAGGATGCGCTTCTCGAAGTTGTTTTCCGGCTTGATCGAAGTGACGTGCACCATCACGTGGTCGCGCAGCGGCGTGGCGTTGATCTTCCTCACCAGCGTCTCTTCCACTTGAAAGATGCCGGCCGAGTTGCTCATGCACACTTCGATCTCGACCGGCACTTTGCCGCTGGACGGTCGAATGTTCACTTCTTCGATGGCCAGCGCCGATACCGCGTGGATGTCCAGCTTGCCCAGGTCGAACGGCATGCGCGCGCGACCCTTGGTCATGTCACAGCCGTCGGCCACGGCCACGACGGCACCTTCCATGAACAGCGGCGGCGGATTCATGTCGTGGCACTGGATGGCCGACAAGATGAAATCGCCGATCAGCGTGCGTTGTTCCTCGTCGTCGTATAGCTCGGCCAGCAGGTCGTTGAGGATGGGCTGGGCCAGGATGACGCTCATCAGCTCATGGCCGATGCGATGCGTGGCGTTGCCGATGTCATGCAGCATCACGCCGGCGAGCGCAACCAGGCAGGCGTCATCTGCGTCACCTACGCCCGACTTGATCACGTCCATCGGCGTCCGTGCTTCGATGAGCAGTTGCATGATCTGCATGGCGTATGAGGCCGTGACGCGCGCATGGATCGGGCCGTGGTCGTTGTAATTTAGCTTGCCGACGGTCGTGTAGTTTGACAGGTTCCAATGCGCGTCTACGCGCCGATCGGTCCTCAGCATCTCATACATCTGAGCCGTGCGCGCATAGGGCGCGGTCAACTCGCGGATGGCGATGTCGGCGCGCATGTCTAGCTCGCCGTAGTCGTCGGGCAGGGGGGTGTTGAGCTTGGCGCCGTTGCGGGAAGCCGGATGGGGCAGGATAATGCGAGACATCTTCGACGGTTTGACGATCGTCGTCATCAGCTTAACGCTGGTTCTTCAAATATTCTTTAAGTTCCCGGCGCGCCTCTTCCATCTTCTTGAGCAATGCCTCGTCGTTACCCTTGAAGCCCTGGACGGTGCGGCGGGCACACTGCGTGCATCCCAGGCTGGCGCGATAACTGTCCAGGTCGCAGGTCAGGCAGTTGCCCAGTTTGATCATCATCAGCGAGAAAGCCAGCACGTCCTCACTGGTCTCCGGCGACTTGCTCAGCTGGTCAATTAACTTGCGCCACGCCTGGCCGGGGCGCGCATCGCGAATTTCGGGAATCGAACGAGCAGGAAAGAGAATTTCGCTATCGGGATACATGGCTCACTTGATACGGTTTGCGTCGTGCGACGGTCATCGGGAACTGGGTCGTGCACGCGGTCGTGCGACTCGTTCGAGTTGCGCGCCATTGCCGCGGATGTTGTCCCTGTGCGCAGCGTCGGCGTGCCGATATCCGGAGACGAGTTGCAGATTTACACGCGCGCATCCCTCGAATCATACATCGCGCGCAGGTCTCTATAATCCCTGCCGATGGCCGTTCGCCTCTATCGCACCGATGCCTATCTAACCACCTTCGCCGCGCGCGTCGTGGACTGCATCACCTTCGCCGGCGCGCCGGCGCTCATCCTCGACCAGACGGCGTTTTACCCGCGGGCCGGCGGCCAGCCGCACGATACCGGCACGATTGGCGGCTGGCGCGTCGTTGACGTGATTGAGCGCGAGGATGACGAACTCGTGCACGTGCTGAGCGCCGGCGCGGCGGAAGCGATGCTGCGACCCGGCGATGTTCTGCATGGTTCGATAGACTGGCCGCGTCGTTTCGATCACATGCAGCAGCACAGCGGACAGCATGTGTTGTCGCAGGCCTTCGTGCGCGTCGCCGGCCTCGACACCGTCGCCATGCACATCGGCGAAAGCGAGAGCACTCTTGATCTGCCGACGCCTGCGCTGACGCCGGGCGTGCTCGAGCAAGCTGAGCGAGAGGCGAATGCGATCGTGATGGAAGATCGGCCGCTCGTGGCCTACGAGGTAGCTGAGGCCGACCTGTCGGCGTTGCCCCTGCGCCGTCTGCCCAAGGTGCGCGGCACCATCCGCATCGTCGAAGTGAAAGACTATGACTGGTCAGCCTGCGGCGGCACCCACGTGCGCAACACAGCGCAGATCGGCCCGATCAAGATCATCAAAGCCGAGAAGCGCGGCCCCGAGACGCGCATCACCTTTCGCTGCGGCGGTCGTGCGCTCGATGACTACGCTCGCCTGAGCGCCGCTACTGGCCGCTTGATGGAGGCCCTCAGTGCCGGTCGCTACGAGGTGGAACAGGCTGTCCAGAAGTTGATGGCCGATGCCCGCGCCATGCACAAGGCCTGGCAGGAGGCGCAGGCGCGCTTGATCGCCTTCGAAGCCGCTGAGCTGCTGGCGAACGCCTCGCGCCTCAATGAGGGATCGCGCCTGATTGCGTCGGCCTTTGCCAATCGCGACCCGGCCGACCTCCGCGCGCTGGCCAGGCATCTGGCCACTGCGCCGGACACGACGGCGCTGCTGGGGACGGCCGGTGAGAAGTCCCAACTGATCTTCGCCCGCTCAAAAGACGCCGTGGGCGATATGACGGCGGCATTGCGGCGTGCGTTTGCCGTTCTTTCGCCGGAAGGCGCGGCCAAAGGCGGAGGCAGCGCAGCCTTCGCCCAGGGCGGCGGCGTGCCGGCCGACCTGGCGCGCGTTCAGGCAGCGGTGGCTGCCGCGCGCGAATGGCTGGTCTCTCAGCCGCGGACGACTTCGGTCAACGCAGACAAATCCTGATCGCCCAAGCCGCGCTGCATGGCCATGCGCAGCAATTCGCGCGTCAGGGCTGCAGTCGGAGCGGCCACGCCCAACTCGTCGGCCAGTTGCAAGGCATACGTCACATCCTTGTGCATCCAACGCAGGGCGAAGTGCGTATCGGTGTGATCGCGTCGGGCGATGTGATCGAGTTTCATCTTGACGACCGGGCTGCTGGCTGCGCCGATGCCGAGCGCCTGCATCACCACGCCGGAGTCGAGGCCGGCCTTGTCTGCCATTGCCACCCCTTCACCCAGCGCGGCGATGTGGACGGCAGCCATCATGTTGTTGATCAACTTGAAGATAGCGCCGCTGGTCGGCGGGCCGAGGTGCAGGATGGTTGCGCTGCAGCGCTCCAACACCGGCCGTGCTCTTTCGAGCACATCGGGCTGGGCGCCCACCAGGAAGGTGAGCGTGCCGTTTGCCGCGGCCACCTTGCTGCCGGTGACCGGCGCATCTACAAAAGCCAAGCCGCGGCTGTCCGCCAGCCGATGCAAGGCGCGCACCCACTCCACCGAGAGCGTGCTCGCCTCCACGCCGATGGCGTCGGCACGCATCGCGTTCAGCGCGCCGTGTTCGCCGAGCCACATCGCGCGGGAAGCGGCGTCGTCGCCCACCATGCTGATCACGACGTCGGCATCGGCGGCGGCTTCACGTGGGCTGCCGGCCCATTTTGCGCCGACCTCCAGCAGGGGCTGTGCTTTGCCAGGCGTGCGGTTGTATACGGTGACTGCGTAGCCGGCCTTCAGCAGGTTGCGGGCGATGCCGCTCCCCATGATGCCGAGCCCTAGAACAGCGATCTGTTGCATTTTCGATTCCTTCACCTGAGAATTGCGGGAGATGTCTGATCTTACATCGCTGCTCAAACCAAAGCAGCGCGAAGTATTCGACGCCATTCGCGATGCTGCTGCAGAGACGGGTGTGCCGGCCTTTCTGGTGGGCGGCGCGGTGCGCGATTGGCTCCTGGGCCTGCCCGAGATAGGCGATCTGGATTTCGTCGTTGAAGGCAACGCCATTGCGCTGGCCGCGTCGCTGCGTCAGCGCCATGGGGGCGATGTGCACGCCTACCCCAAGTTCGGTACGGCAACCTGGCGATTCAACGGCGTGGCTGTGGATCTGGCCATGGCTCGGCGCGAGTCCTACCCGCACCCGGCCGCTTTGCCGGTGGTGGAACCCAGCGACTTGCCGACCGATCTGCTACGTCGCGATTTCACCGTCAATGCCATGGCGATGCGTCTGGATGATTTCGCGTTGATTGATCCGCTCGGTGGTCAGGACGACTTGCAGCGTGGCGTGATGCGCGTCATTCATGGGCGCAGCTTCGTGGATGACCCCACCCGCATGCTGCGCGGCGCACGCTACGCGGCGCGCTTCAAATTTGAGCTGGACGCGGAGACGCGCGCCGCGTTGAACGCCGGTCTGCCGTATGTGCGCGCTCTCAGTGGCGAGCGCATGAAGTATGACCTGGAGTTGATCTTCGAAGACCGCGAGCCCGAAGGGGCGCTGGTCTTGCTACGCGAATGGGGCGTCTTCGAGGCGGCCGGCATCCCTGTGCCGCCGGCCGACCAGTTGGCGCATCGCTTTCGCCAGGCCCGTGAGGCAGTATGGGCCGGCGAATGGCCACTCGAATCGCTGAACCTGAGTATGCGCGATTTGCTCCATGCCATCGGCTGGGGCGCGCTGACCTACAACATCGGCCAGCTCGGCATTGCCCGTTGGGTGGATTGGATTCCCTTCGAACATCACCTGCGCGATGCGCTGGTTGACCTCGGCCCATTGAGCACCCTGGCGGCGGCTTCTTTCCGTGCGCGCCGCAGCCGGCTGTCGGAGCTGCTCCGAGGCTTCAGCGGCCTGTCGCTGTTTCTGGCCTATCTGTTCGAGACCAACAAGCTCAAGCGCGACGCTTTGCTGTGCGAATGGAAGGATTGGCGCTGGGTGAAGCCGGTGACGACCGGCGACGATCTGCGCGCCCTCGGACTGCCGCCGGGGCCGGCCTACGGCCGCATTCTGGATCGGCTGCGCAAGGCGTGGCTCGATGACGAAGTGAAGTCCTATGCCGAGGAACAAACCCTGCTGCAGAAGTTGATCGAAGCAGAGGGTGTGTGATAACATTTGGGGCAAGGCCCCTTCGTCTAGCGGTTAGGACGAAGCCCTCTCAAGGCTTAAACACGGGTTCGAGTCCCGTAGGGGTCAAATTGGTGGGGTTGTCGTTCGAGACAACCCCGCCTGCTTCTATGGGGGTGTCTTGAACAGTTCTTCCGGCGCCAGAAGTATCTTCGACATCGCCATCGTCGGGGCGGGCATCGTCGGCCTGGCGACTGCCTACGCCTTCTCAGAACGTCATCCTGCCCTCAAGATCGTTGTGTTGGAGAAGGAAGGCGACGTGGCGTACCATCAAACCGGTCACAACAGCGGCGTCATCCACTCCGGCATCTACTACAAGCCCGGCTCGTTCAAGGCGCGCTTGTGCGTGGAAGGTGTACGCAAGTTGACGGAGTTTTGTGATGCGCACGGTATCTCTTACCAACGCATCGGCAAAGTGATCGTGGCCACGCGCGAAGACGAGCTTCCGCGGTTGGACAATTTGTTCGAACGCGGCGTGGCCAATGGCGTGCCCGGCCTGCGCAAGATCGGGCCCGAAGAATTGCGCGAGGTCGAGCCGCATGCGGCCGGCTTGTGCGCCATTCACTCGCCCAACACGGGCATCGTGGATTACAAACAAGTCGCGTACACCCTGCGCGATCTGTTGCGGGCGCGCGGCGTGGTCATCAACACCTCGTCGAAAGTAAGCGCCATCCGCGTGCCGGATCGGGGCAGCGGTCATCTGCGCATCGGCATCGCCAACGGCGACGAGGTAATTGCGCGGCGCCTGATCAATTGCGCCGGCCTGCATTCCGACGAGGTCGCGCGCATGATGGGTTTGCGACCGGATGTGCGCATCGTGCCCTTTCGCGGCGAGTACTACTTCGTCAAAGAAAGCCGGCGTCATCTGGTGCGCGGGCTGATCTATCCGGTGCCCGACCCGGCTTTCCCGTTCCTCGGCGTGCACTTCACGCGCACTATCCACGGTGAAGTCGAGGCCGGCCCGAATGCCGTGTTCGCCTTCGCTCGTGAAGGCTATTCGATGGGCCGCCTGAAACTCGGCGACCTGGCCGGCACTCTAGCTTTCCCAGGCTTCCGCAAAGTCGCACGCCGGTGGTGGCGCACCGGCGCGTTCGAGATCTATCGCTCGCTCAGCAAGTCGGCGTTCGTGAAGTCGCTCCAGGTGCTCGTGCCGGAGATCACCGGCGACGACATCACGCGCGGTGGGGCAGGGGTGCGCGCGCAGGCCATCTCGGAGGATGGCCAGCTCGTGGACGACTTCCGCTTCATGGAGACGCCGCACTCGCTGCACGTGCTCAATGCACCCTCGCCGGCAGCTACTGCCAGCCTGGCGATCGGCGAATACATTGCCATGCGTGCTGAGTCGGTGTTTGCAGAAGTTGCCTGAACGTGGCAGTGCGTCGCCCTAAACTGCCCAATCGGTGAGTGCATGGCTGACCGGCCTGCCGTTGCTGGCTACGCATTAGTAAAGTAGCTTGCAATTGCGTCCGATTAGCAGACCGCTCGTCGCGCCGATCGGCTTCGGGCTGGCGTGGCGGTCGGAGGTGGAGCCATGTACAAGAAAATCCTCGTGCCCCTGGACGGCTCAGCTTTGTCGAGTGCTGTATTGCCTTGCGTGCGCGCGGTTGCGAAGTGCTCTGGCGCGTCAGCCGTGTTGCTGCGCATCATCCCCGAAATCGGCATGCGCGTCGGCGGAGTGGCGGCGACTGCACAGCCCATGGAGCAATCGTCCCTCTTCTTCCCACCTGAGGTTGCCGAATACGAACTCGCCGCGCGTGCTTATCTGGACGGGGTCGCGGCCGAGCTGAGCGCAGCGGGCATCGCCGTGCAAACGCGGATTGCGACCGGGGCGGTGGCCGAAGGGATTCTCGACGTTGCGGACGAGGAGGGCGCGGACCTGATCGCCATGTCCACGCACGGTCGGGGCGGGCTGAGCCGGTTCCTGCTGGGTAGCATCGCGAGCCGAATCGTCCACTATGCAAAGGTTCCGGTCCTGCTGGTGCGTGTCACGGCCGAAGAGAAGTTGCCCGCTGAGTTCGTCTATCGCAAGATCCTGGTGCCGCTCGACGGCTCGGAGTTCTCACGTGCTGTGCTGTCGCACGTGCGCAATGTGGCCATCTGCACAGGGGCAACGGTGACCCTGCTGCAAGCTGTCCCTGAGCCGGAACTGGATGCAAGCGAGGCACACTGGATCCTCACGTTCGGTGGCCCGGCGTCCATCGGTGAGGTGCCCGGCGAGGGTGGTTTACGCCCTGGCATGGCGCCGCCGTCGCGACGGGAATGGGCCGAGTCCATCCGCGCCGAGCTGGCCAGGCGGGTGGAGCATGCGATGGAAGCTGCGCAGGCCAATCTGAATGCTGCGGCCGCCGACCTGAAAGCTTCCGGCATCCCGGTAGAGACCATGATACAGGCCGGTCAGCCGGCCGAGACCATCCTGGACGTCGCTAAGTCCAACGACGTGGACATGATCGCGATGACGACGCACGGTCGCAGCGGCATCCAGCGCTTCTTGTTGGGCAGCGTGGCCGACCGGGTGGTTCGCCATGCACACGTGCCAGTGTTGCTGGTGCGCTCTGAGTTCGACAACCAGTGAGTTACTCTGCACAGCATCGAGATTCGGCCCACGCGTGCGGTCTAGTATCTGTCGTTCCACCTGCCGTTGAGATGCTCCGATCCCGCGGATAATCGTGTCACCATGTCCAACACGCGCGACTGGGAGCAACCCAGCCCGAACCACCGCCTGCTGAGGCCGGCAACCTTTGCCCGCATTGCAGCAATTGGCGCATTGATGCTGAGTAGCTTGGTGCTGAACGCTCCGGCAGCTGTCCACGCTGGCCGTGGAAGCTGGACGCAAGCTGCCTGGACTACACCCACCAGCATGCTGGTCGCCGCGGCGAGCGACACGAACCTGTTCTTTCGTCCCAGCAGCCTGCCAACAGATGGTCAGCTCGCCGGCACATTCGGCGTGTGCGCCGGCCCGGGCATTTGGTGTCGAGTGCCCGACGACGTCGCGCCCGGTCAGGCCTTGCGCCTGACCGGCAATCACTGCAGCGACGGCGGCAACCCCTGGTCGAGCGATCTGAACGGCGACGGCCTATCGGAGCTGCTCGTCGCCAATTGGTGGGACAACACAGGCACGCACGCCTTCAACGGTGGATGGATTTACTGGGGCCAGGGCACGCCGACCGCGCCGCGCTGGCGCGCCGACGGACGCACTGAGTTGTCCACAATGGGTGCGCACGGAATGGTGGCGGCCGACCTGAACGGCGACGGCTGGCCGGAGGTGATCGTCTCGAATTTTCGCGATGATCGCACCCGCAACGTCAGCAGCTACATCCATTGGGGACGACCGGGCGGCGCGCATGGCGTGACCTATGGCCCAGCCACGCGCACCGAGTTGCCGGCTCCGGGCGCGCATGGCATCGCGGTGGCCGATCTGAACAAGGATGGTCGGCCGGAGGTGATCTTCACGAAGTCGAACGACGACGACACCCACAAGATTGACAGCTATATCTATTGGGGACAGGCGGGCGGCGTGTATGGCGTGACCTATAACCCGGCTGCGCTCACCAGGCTGCCCACGCAAGGTGCACATGGCGTTGCCGTGGCCGATCTGAACGGCGATGGCTGGCCGGAGCTGGTCTTCGCCAACAAGTTCGACGGCAGCATCTTTGCCATCAACAGCTACATTTATTGGGCTCGACCGGGCGGCCAGTACGGTGTGACCTACGACCCTACGGCGCGCACCGAGCTGCCCACCCTTGGCGCATTCGGCGTTGCCGTGGCCGACTTGAACGGCGATGGCCGGCCGGAGCTGGTCTTCGCCAACTGGTCCGATGGCAGCACCCTCACCGTCAACAGCTATGCATACTGGGCTCGGCCGGGTGGCCAGTACGGCGTGAACTACAGTCCATCCGCGCGCACTGAACTACCGGGGATCGGGGCTATGAAAGTCAGCGTCGCACACCTCGACGACGACGATCAACTCGATATAGTGGTGCAAAACTACGATGGAGGGTTTACCAGGGTGTTTTGGGGGCCGTTGCCGATCAGTGGGACGGCCACAAACTACTGGACGGTGAATCAGGTCTTCGGCTTCCGCGGCTTGAGCTTGAGCGATCTGAATCGAGATGGCCGCGTTGATTTGCTGACCAGCCGCCAGGGCATTGACCCGAACCCCGTCGGGAGCTACTGGCAGGGCGGTGCAGTAGCACAAGTGTATCTTCATAGCGGGAAGGGACGCACGCCCTATGCAGCGACGCCTGACTTCAGTCTACCGGCGCTCAGCCCGGCCTCCATCTATGCTTCGTTCGGTCCCCATCGTGGGACGAATGGCGAATGGTTCAGCCAGCCCCGCCCGCTTTACCGCACGTCCTTCGCGGGCTCCGGCGTGCTGGAATCGGTGGTGATGGATAGCGGTCGCCGGGGAACTGTCTGGACGAACGCGCAGGCTGACGCGGCGATTGCGCCGGGCACGGGCATCACGCTATTCGTGGCGGCCAGCGATACTTGGTCGGCGTTGAGCGACCCGCGTTGGGTGCAGGTGGGCGCAATGCGCGACGGGAGGTGGTCGCAGGATCTTGGCAAGTTGAGAGGCCGCTACGCGCGCTATCGCGTCGTGCTGTGGCGCGACCACACCACTGAAGCCAGCCCCGCGCTGCGCCGACTCACCTTCAATTACGAATACGAAGGGGCGCCCTGAGTGTGTGGGCGTTGGGTGCAGGCAAAAGAACAAGCCGCCCGGTTCCGGGCGGCTTGTTCGATGAGCGGAAGCGACGGGATTCGAACCCGCGGTCTCTGCCTTGACAGGGCAGCGTGTTAGGCCTCTACACCACGCCTCCAATCTTGCTTGCGGACGAAGACTATACCACAGCTTGCGCGTTTGAATGGGCGAAAATCACATCGCGCAGGGCGCGAACTTCGTTGCGTGCCGGGAACGAGTGCGCTGCCTTACACCCCGCAGGCGTGCGCCGCAGGCGCGCGCACCGCACGCGTGCACTACGATGCAGGTTTACTTTCCCCCATCGGAAAGGCGCGCTCATTGCGCCCGGCTCAACACATACACGGCAACTTTCGTTTGCCAGTTAGGAAGCAGGCGCACCGGCCTGTCGTTGGCGAACAATCGAACGGATTCGATCCTGGCGTCTACGCACGCAGCGAATGCTTCGAACTGCGGGAGGGTGATCGCTCGGGCGCGCACTTCGCCGGAGCACAAATCGCCTCCCACGCCTTGACCGAAGAACATGCGCCAGCGCGTGCGCCAATAACCGGCGTTTTCGAACGAGATCACAGCGCGCTTACCCACCCGCAACATTTCGCTCACCACCGGTATGGGGTGATCGAGATAAGCCAGCGTCTGGCTCAGGATGACGTAGTCGAAGGCGCCGTCCGGATAATCGGCCAGGCCTTCTTCGATGTTGCCCTGGCGCACCGATAGCCCGCGTGCGATGCAGGCACGCACGTTGACCTCGCTCAGCTCCACGCCGCGCGCGACGACCTGTTTTTGGCGAATCAACTGCGCCAGCAATTCGCCATCGCCGCAGCCCAAATCGAGCACGCGAGCCTTGGGGGGGATGAGCTGGATGATGGCGTCCAGGTCGGGACGGATTCCGTTTAGCGCCATGGCATTTCCTCCGCGCGGTGCGTTGAGCGAAGATGCGCAACGCACCGCGCAGAGGCTCCGGGTATGGGATCAGATCAGGGCGAAGCACCGACTCGGGCCTCCGGTGGCGCCGGCGATCTTTGGTCCGCCGACGACGACCGTCGCACCGCGCGCCGGCACCTGGCTCAGGTTCGCCGTGCACTCGATGCCCCAGCGGTTGCTCGGCAACCACTTGAAATGGACGGCGAAGTCCTGCGATGGGCCGTGATCCAGGCTCAGCGTATCCACCATGATGCCTTTCACCTGGCGGTTGGCCAGCAGCCACTCGACGGCATCGAGGCCGAAGCCGGGGAAGTGCATCACCTTCTTGTCGTCTGCGTTGCGGAATTTGGCCGTCTTGACATAGGCGTCCCAGCCGCTGTTCATCGCCACGATCGCGCCGAACGGGATGCGACCCCAGCGGCGTTCCCAGCGCCGCAGGTCGTCTTCGGTGACCAGTGCATCGGGGTCTTTGGCCGCTTTCTCCCGAATGTCCACCACGACCAGCGGGCCGATCAGGTTCTCTGCCGGGATGAGGTCGGCGGTGTCTTTCTCGGAGAAGTGGAAGGGCGCGTCCATATGCGTGCCGGTGTGTTCGTTGATCGTCCACTCGTTCAGGTTGTAGCCGTCGGTTTTGATCTTGAACACATTTTTAATCGCCAGTTGTGGCTGGCCGCCGAACGTCGGGAAGTCCGTCGTCAGCGGGTGGGTGAGGTCAATTATCTTGTTCACCCGCACCGTCAGCGGCCGGAACAGCTCTTCCTTGGCATTCACCGGCGTTGCCAGGAAGGCGGCCGAGGCGACGGCGGCTGCGCCTCCCGCCGCTTTCAGGAAGCTGCGGCGATCGAGCGTCTCTGCGATCTTTTGCTGGCACATTGGAACACACATAGCTATACCTCCTTGCATGGGGGGCGAGGCGAACGTCCCGGCACCGGCCTGGGGCCTCGCTCCCGAACCTCCGATAGTCGGCCGATCGTCAATGCGTCTTTTCGACCCGCTTCAAGAAGTCGCGCGTCAACTCCGCCAGTCTATCCACTTCCAGCAAAAATGCATCATGGCCATAGTTGCTGTCAATCTCGACGTAGGTCACGTCAATGTCATTCTGCAGCAGCGCGCGCACCAGCTCCTTCGATTGCCACGACGGATACAGCCAGTCGGAGGTATAGCTGACCACCAGGAACTTGGCCGTCACCTTGCGAAAGGCATCGGCCAGCGATGGCAGCCCGTATGACAGGTCGAAGTAATCCATCGCCTTGCTCAGATACAGAAACGAGTTGGCGTCGAATCGTTTGGTGAACGAATGGCCGCGATAGTTCAGGTAGCTCTCCACCTCGAACTCTGGGTCGAAGCGCCAGCCATAGCCGTCGCTGCCGTTGCGCAGCCGCCGGCCGAACTTCTCGCGCATCGAGGCGTCGCTCAGGAAGGTGATGTGGCCGATCATCCGGGCTACTGCCAGGCCGGCGTTGGGTGGGGTCTTGCCGTAGTAGTCGCCATTGTTCCAGTTCGGGTCGGCATAGATGGCCTGGCGCGGCACCTCGTTCAGGGCGATGGTCTGCGGCGACAGACGAGCCGTGGCGGCCAGCACGATCGCGCTCTTCACGCGGCTTGGGTACGAGACCGTCCATTGTAGGGCCTGCATCCCCCCCATGCTGCCGCCGGTCACCGTCAGCCAGTGCTGGATGCCCAGGTGATCGGTGAGCAGGCGCTGCGCTTCGACCATGTCGGCGATGGTGACGATGGGGAAGCTCAGCCCGTAGGGTCGGCCGGTCTTTGGGTTGATGGACGACGGGCCGGTGCTGCCGCTGCATCCGCCGATCACGTTGGAACACACCACGAAGTAACGATCGGTGTCGAAAGCTTTGCCCGGGCCGACTGCATCGTCCCACCAACCCGGCTTTGGGTCGTCGGGGGAGTGTCGGCCCGCCACGTGGGCGTCGCCGCTCCAGGCGTGACAGATCAGGATCGCGTTGCTTCGATCCTCGTTCAGCCGGCCGTACGTTTCATACGCCAGCGTGATCGGCCCGAGCGTTGCGCCGCTTTGCAGTTTGATCTCGCCGTCGTAATGAAAGTACTGGGTTTGGACGATCATTGGTTGGGGGTGTCGTTAGTGTCGTTAGTGTCGTTGGTGTCGTTGGTGTCGTTGGTGTCGTTGGTGTCATTGGTGTCATTCGTGTCATTTGTGTCCGACACTACCGACACCATTGACACCACTGACACCCACTGACACTATGCTCCCGCCTTGTGGCCGTTGCTCACCACGGCGATGGCTGCTTCGAGCGCCTGCTCAAGATCCCAGATGATGTCGCGAACATCCTCCAGGCCAATGCTCAAACGCACGAAGTCGTCGGTCACGCCGGTAGCGCGCTGTTCCTCCGGCGTCAGTTGCGAATGCGTGGTGGTGGCGGGGTGGATCGCCAGCGACTTAGCATCGCCGATGTTGGCCAGGTGCGAGAACAGCTTCAAGTTGTTGATGAACTGTCGGCCGGCCTCGCGCCCGCCCTTGATGCCGAAGCCGATCAGCGCGGTCAGCCCCTTGGGCGCCATGCGCTTGATCTTCTCGTACTGCGGGTGGCTGGGCAGGCTGGGGTGAATCACCCAGGCCACGTGCGGGTTCCGCGATAGCCATTCAGCCACCGCATTGGCATTCTGGATGTGGCGCTCCATGCGCACGTGCAGCGTCTCCAGGCCGATGATGTTGAGGAAAGAGTTGAACGGGCTCTGAGCAGCGCCGATGTCGCGCAACAGCGTCAGGCGGGCCTTGAGGACGTAGGCCGGCGCGCCGAGCTGCGAATACACCAGGCCATGGTAGCTCGGATCGGGTTCGTTGAAGTAGGCATGGTGGCGCGGGCTCTTGCTCCAGTCGAATTTGCCGGCGTCTACGATCACGCCGCCGATGCTCAGGCCGTGGCCACCGATGTATTTCGTCGTCGAGTGCACCACGATGTCCGCCCCCCACTCGATCGGCCGCAGCAGATAGGGCGTCGGCGTGGTGTTGTCAATGATCAGCGGCAGGCTGTTCTCATGGGCAATGGCCGCCACTTCCTCCAGCGGGAAGATGTCCAGCTTCGGGTTGCCGACCGACTCTCCATAGATCGCTTTGGTGTTCGGCTTGATGGCCCTGCGGAAGTTCTCCGGGTCGCTCGGATCCACGAAGGTCACCTCGATGCCCAACTTAGGCAGCGTATAGTGGAACAGGTTGTAGGTGCCGCCATAGAGCGAGGCCGAGCTGATGATGTGGTCGCCGGCCTGGGCCAGGTTGAGGATGGCGAAGGTCTCGGCCGCCTGGCCGGAGGCGGTCACCAGCGCCCCCACGCCGCCTTCCAGGGCCGCCAACCGTTGCTCGACCACGTCGTTGGTCGGGTTCATGATGCGCGTGTAGATGTTGCCGAACTCCTTCAGGC
>JAIMBB010000147.1 GCA_023511655.1 Anaerolineae bacterium | reverse complement strand
GCTCGCGCATGTGCTCGGCGATGAGCGTGGCGCCCGCCGCCTCAGCGCACGCCTGGTGCATCGCCGGCCAGCCCCCCATCATGACCGGCGGGCGGTCCGGCCAGCCGCACATCCACAGCAGGCCTCCGGCCGCCTGGCCGATCAGCTCCTCACCGAGGAAGTCCCGGTAGGGGCCATCCTGCCCGAACGGGGTGATCGAGGTCATGATGAGGCGCGGGTTCAGCCGCTCCAGTTCGGCGTTTTTCTTGGCCACGGCTTTGCGGATGGTGTCGGCCTCGCCCACCGAATAGCCGGCGATGTCGCGCGCCACACGCATGATCTGTTCCTGATACACGATGATCCCGTAGGTCTCGGCGAGGGCCGGCGCCAGGTCGGGGTGACGATACTGCACCGGTTCCTCGCCGTGCATGCGCCGGATGTAGGTGGGGATGTATTCCATCGGCCCCGGCCGGAAGAGCGACAGCGCGGCCACGATGTGCTGGAAGCGCGTCGGCTTCATCTGCATCATCAAGTTGCGCATGCCGGTGCCTTCCACCTGGAACACGCCCTGAACATCGCCCCTGGCCAGCAGTTGATACGTCCGCGGATCGTGGATCGGGATGTTGGTCAGATTCAGCTCCACGCCGTGGCGCTGCTTGATCAGCTCGCACGCCTTGCGCATGATGGTCAGGGTAGACAGGCCGAGGTAGTCCATCTTGAGCAGGCCGATGGCCTCCAGGTGAGTCATCTCGAACTGAGTGACGGCGTTGAGCTGTGGGGTGAGCGGCGTGCCGGTCAGCTTGTTCAGCGGGGCGTACTCGATCAGCGGCCGGTCGGCGATGACTACGCCGGCGGCGTGCGTGCCGGCGTTGCGCACCGTGCCTTCCACCTTGACCGCGCGGTCGTATAGCTCGCGCACGTGTGGCTGCGTCTCGTAAAGGCGCTTGAGTTCGGGCACTTGCTCCAGCGCCTGGGTGAGGGTGATCGGCTTGCCGGGGATGGCCGGCACCAGCGAGGTGATGCGCGAGACCTCGTTGAGCGGGATGTCCATCACGCGTCCGACGTCCTTGAGCGCCGCGCGCGCGGCCATGGTGCCGAAAGTGATGATCTGGGCCACGTTGTCGCGGCCGTATTTCTCGATCGTGTAATCCACCAGTTGGCGTCGTTGGTCGTCGGGGAAGTCCATGTCAATGTCGGGCATGGACACGCGGCCCGGGTTGAGGAAGCGCTCGAACAGCAGGTCGTTGCTTACCGGCTCGATGTAGCTCAAGCCAAGCACGTATGACACCATGCTGCCGGCCGCGCTGCCCCGCACGTTCCACCAGATGCCGGCTTCGCGGGCGAAGCGGATGAGGTCCCACACGATCAGGAAGTAGGTGGCGAACCCCATCTCGATGATGACGCCGAGCTCATACTCCAGGCGTTGCCGCAGCGCACTCGGCCGCAGGGCGGGGTTGCCGCGCGATTCGGGCAATGCCAGCGGCGAGCGCGCCGTCAGGTCTATCGGCTCGTCGCCATCCCCCTGCCTCTTTGTCGCCTCGTCTTCCGCCACTGCCGGGATGCCGTATTTCTCCTCGAATCCCCTGTAGCACAGGTAGCGTAAGTATTCCGCGTCGGAGGTGAAGCCATCGGGCAGTTGGAAGTGGGGCAGATGGAAGGTTCGCGACTTGAGCGAGACGTTGCAGCGCTCGGCGACGGCCAGCGTGTTGGTCAGCGCCTGTGGGGCGATCTGGCCGAACAACTCGGCCATCTCCTCGGCGCTCTTGAGATAGTACGAGTCGTTGTTGAAGCGCATCCGGTTTTTGTCCGTCAACAACGCGTCGGTCTGGATGCACAGCATCAAGTCGTGCGCCGGCGCGTCCTCGCGCAGCACGTAATGCACGTCGTTGGTGGCGATCAGCGGCACGCCCATCTCGCGCGACCAGGCGATCAGCGTCTCATTGATGAGCTTCAGCTCGGGCAGGTCGTGGTCTTGCAGCTCGAAGTAGAAGCGATCGCCGAACAGGTCGAGATACCACTGGGCGATCTCGCGGGCTTTCTCGAACTGGCCCTGCTGGATCAGCCGTGGGATTTCGGCGGAGGGGCAGCCGGAGGTGCACAGGATGCCGGCGTTGTACTGTGCCAGTGCATCATGGTCAATGCGTGGTTTGTAGTAGTAGCCCTCCAGTTGCGCCAGCGACGAGAGTTTCATCAGGTTTTTGTAGCCCTCGTTGTCCATCGCCAGCAGCAGCAGGTGATGTGGGCTGCGGTCGAAGTTGGCGTCCTTGTCCTGCATCTTGCGACCGCGCTTGCACAAATACAGCTCGATCCCAATGATGGGCTTGAGGCCCGCTTCGGTGCACGCGTCGAAGAACTCGATGGCGCCGTACATCGCGCCGTGGTCGGTGAGCGCAAGGGCCGGCATGCCCAGCTCTTTCGCTCGCCGCACCAGTTTCTTCACGTTGCCAAAGCCATCGAGCAACGAGTAATCGGAGTGCACGTGCAAATGGACGAAGCTCATAGCTAACGGCAAACCTCGGGCGGTGAATGTCGGATCGTCGTCATGCCCGTTCGACGTTCGAAAGCGAATTCCCGAACGGCGTTATCTAGGGTATGAGACAACCGCCGGCTGTATGGCGAGGATAGCACAAAGTTTCAGGCGTGGCGCGCCGCACAGCGATCTTCGCCAGTGGATGCTAGAATCACCTTCGCTACTTTGCGCTCGATCCATTCGCTCCCGCATGCAATTGGAGCGATGTCCGCCCATGAGGAATGCCTTTGCCCGGCCAGAGGGGTATGACTTCCTGTGGCCTCAACTCGCTGAGCTGCCCTACTTCCGCGCCCTGCTGCGGGCGGTCGAGTCACGTTTCTATCAGGAGTTGCCGATCTTCGAGCCGGTGCTCGACCTGGGGTCAGGCGATGGCAGCTTTGCTGCTCACACCTTCTCGCGGCCGCTCGACGTCGGCCTCGACCCATGGCGAGGGCCGCTATGGGAGTCTCGCCTGCGGCGTGCGCACAAGCTGCTCACGCTGGCCGACGGCGCCCACATGCCTTTTGCCGATGGCTCGTTTCGCACCATCGTCAGCAACTCGGTGCTGGAACACATTCGCGAATTGGATCCGGTGATCGCCGAGTGCTTCCGCGTGCTCGCGCCGGGGGGATACTTCCTGCTTTGCGCACCCTCCGATCACTTTACGGATTGGTTCATAGGGAAGAAGGTGGTCGGCAAGGCCTATGGCCGATTCTTCAACCGCATCTCGCGTCACCATCATTGCGATAGCCCGGCGGTGTGGCAGGAGCGGCTCGCGCGCGCCGGCTTCGCCGTCGAGCGGATTTGGTACTACTTTTCGCCCCGCGCGCTGAGAACGCTGGAGCTGGGTCACTACTTCGGCCTGCCCAATCTGATTTCCAAGAAAATCACCGGGCGATGGGTGCTCTTCCCTTCCCCCAGGAACCCATTCCTGCGGGCGTTGGAGGCATCGTTGCGTCCCCTGTATAATGAATCCTTGCCTGAAATAGGTGCTTATATCTTTTGTGTAGCCCAAAAACGTCCATCCTGAGATTTATTCCTAAAGTGGTAAACTGACGCACTAAATACTCTCTGCCCTACGACTCCTCGATGTTCTCGTGCCTGGATCCCGATGAGAAAAAGATTAGACTTTCGTGGCTTTTTTGCGACTTTGACAACATGCCAGGCTGAAAAGCTCATATATAATCTTGGCATCAAGAGGGGGATCGAAGTTCCGCTAATGCGGGCTCATAGTCTCACGACGACTTTCAAAGTAGAACATGAGTGAGCATCTGGTTAGCGAGAACAATGGCGGATGGGATGATGCGCGCATTGAGCGTGCTTTATTCACATCTGGTCAACGGGTCTCGCCTCTGAGTGAAGAACGCCGGACGGCAATGCTGCGAGCATTGCTGGATGAAAACGCGCGTCTCGCTACCATCGCTCGCTCTCAACCCCTACAACCCGAGCCGTTCGGATTCTGGGACCTGATTCGGCAGGTCTTTACGCCGCGCGTGATCGGCGCGCTTGCTGCGACCTTCCTCGTGATTCTCGGCGCGGTCGGTTACGCTTTCTTTGGTGGGACGCGCCCACCGGTTGCGGCGAGCGTGGAGGGCTCTTTCGCGTTGGCCGAGGCGCGGCAGGGAGTGTTCGGCCTGCAGTGGTGGTTGCCGCGCTCTTACACGGTGGCTTCGAATCTGCATATTGGCGATGAGGTCTTCGCCACTTCGCCCGTCACGATCACGTTTGCTGATGGTTCCCAGGCAATCGTCGCGGCCGGCTCCCAGGTGCGCATCCTGCCTCAACCCGGCTTCCGACTGGTCAAGGGCGAGGCCGTGGCCAGCACAGCCCAGAACACCGATCGGTTCATCGTCGAAAGCATCGGCGCCACCTTCGTCGTCACCGATGCGACGTTTCGAGTGAAGGTTGACGACGCAGGCACGGTCAGTCAGTTCACCGATCTCGGCAAAGTCGTCGCCCAGACCAGCGCCGGTCCGCCCACCGTGGTCCTGGCGGGCGAACAAGCCACTGTCACCCGCGAGGGCCAGGCAGCGAAAGACTTGCAACCCCCTGTCGTTGAGGGAGAAAAGACAGACGAAGGCGCGCTTGCCTTCACTGCGCGTACGTTGATGAGTTCGACGCTCGTGGTGCTCGATTCGCAGACCGGCGCCGAGCTGGCGCGCTTCAAGGCCGATGAAACGGGCATCGTCAGCGGCCAGTTGCTCCCGCCGCCTGGCACCACGCCTGCCAGCATCGAGTTTCGCGCCGATGCGCCCGATGGTCGCAAGAGCGAGACGACGCCTGCCGTGAGCGACGGTCGGTCAATCGCCTCTGCGTCGAGCAGCACCACGCTGCCACCGCCGCCGGTGATGACGTCTGCAGTTTTCAACGCGCCGACGCTCACTTTGCCCGCCCTTGCGCCGATCCAGGCCACAAGCAAGGCCGGCGCAGTGGTGAGATTCGAGGTGTTGGCGGCGGATGCGCAAGACGGGCCTTTGCCGGTTGATTGCGATGCCAAGTCCGGTGCCGTCTTCCCGCTGGGGACGACCACCGTGACGTGCTCGGCGACCAATTCCCAAGGCCGCACGTCCACCGGCGCGTTCAAGATCACGGTCGTGGACAAAGTGCCTCCGACGCTGACGATCCCATCCGATCAGATCGTCGCCGCCGTCAACGCCGGCGGCGCTCCGGTCACCTTCACCGTGCGGGCCAATGACATCGTGGATGGCGCGATTACCCCATCGTGCACTGCGCGATCGGGAGCGACCTTCCCGCTCGGCAAGACGACGGTCACGTGCACGGCTGAGGATAACTCCGGCAACGCCGTGCAGGGCAGCTTCGTCGTAGACGTGCGCGACGTCACCGCGCCTGTGCTGCGCTTGCCCAACGCGATCGTCACTACTGCCAACCGGCTCGGTGGAGCGGAGGTTTCTTTCTCCGCATCGGCAGACGATGCCGTGGATGGACCGATCACCCCAAGCTGCTCACCGCGTTCCGGCGCACTTTTTGGCGTTGGCACCACTCTGGTCAACTGCGTCGCCACCGATCGCGCCGGCAACACGTCGTCGGCCACGTTCTCGGTGGTCGTGCGCGACCTGGAAGCGCCGGTGCTGAACGTGCCCGATTCGATCTTCGCTCAGGCTACCAGCGCGTCCGGAGCGGTCGTCACCTTCGTGGCTTCGGCCAACGACGCGGTGGACGGCATCGTGCCCGTCACCTGCACGCCGCGCCCCGGCTCGGTCTTCCCGTTTGGCGCGACGACGGTCACCTGCCGGGCGACGGATTCGCAGGGCAACAGCGCCTCTCGCAGCTTCACGGTCACGGTGGATGACACGGCGGCACCGGTCCTGAATCTGCCGGGCACGGTCAATGCCCCGGCTACAGGGCCCAACGGAGCCAGTGTGAGCTTCAGCGTCTCGGCTCGCGATGCCGTGGACGGTCCGGTGGCAGTGACGTGCACGCCGCGTTCCGGCTCGGTCTTTGCACTGGGCTCGACCACGGTGACCTGCCGCGCCTCTGACTCGCGCGGCAACCAGGCCAGCGGCGGCTTCTCGGTCGTCGTGCAGGATACGACTCCGCCGGTCATCAATCTACCGGCGAATCAGACGGTCGAAGCGGTCGGTCCGTCCGGAGCGACGGTCCGGTTCAACGTCTCGGCTCGCGATGCCGTGGATGGGCCCATCACCCCGAGCTGCACCCCGGCTTCCGGCAGCATGTTCGGTCTGGGTACGACTCGGGTGCAGTGCAGCGCCGCGGACAAGGCGGGCAACTCGGCCGGCGGCTCGTTCGAGGTCAGCGTCGTAGACACCACGCCTCCGACCCTGAACTTGCCCGAGAACATCACCGCCCGGGCGACGTCGCGTTCGGGCGCGGTGGTCAACTTTACCGTGACCGCGTCGGATGCAGTGGACGCCAACGTCACACCGATTTGCACGCCGCGCTCCGGCTCGCTGTTTGGCCTGGGCCAGACGACGGTCACCTGTCGTGCCACCGACAGCTCCGGCAATGCCGCATCGGGCAGCTTCCGGGTCACCGTCGGTGATATCACGCCGCCGGTGCTGGCCATGCCAAGCGATCTGGCGGTCGAGGCCACGAGCAGCACCGGCGCGACGGTGAACTTCTCCGTCGGCGCCGAGGATGAAGTGGACGGCCCGATCGCGCCGGTATGCAGTCCGCGACCTGGCACCACCTTCCCGCTCGGGACGACGACGGTCACCTGCCGCGTGACGGACAGAGCGGGCAACTCTGCCGCCGGCACCTTCCGCGTGACGGTGCGCGATACGACCGCCCCGGCCATCAGCGTGCCGGCGGATCAGACGGTCGAGGCAGTGGATGGATCGGGCGCGACGGTCAGCTTCAGTGCCTCGGCTAAGGATGCCGTGGATGGCGTCATCGCCCCGGTGTGCACGCCGCGCTCCGGCTCGGTCTTCGGACTGGGTTCGACCACGGTCACCTGCCGCGCGACGGACAGCGCAGGCAACGGCGCCTCGGCGAGCTTCAACGTGGTGGTGCGTGATACCACGGCACCCATCCTTAGCCTGCCAGCGAACCTGACGGTCGAAGCGGCCAGCCCGGCAGGCGCAACAGTCAGCTTCAGCGCTGCGGCCAAGGATGCCGTGGATGGTGCCATCACGCCCTCGTGCACGCCGCGTTCTGGCTCACTCTTCCCGGTCGGTTCGACGACCGTGACGTGCTCGGCCACGGATCGCTCCGGTAACTCGGCCACCGGCAGCTTCAGCGTGTTGGTGACTTACGCGACGCCGACTCCGGTGCCGCCGACACCTACACCGACGCCGGTGCCGCCAACACCGACGCCGACTCCGGTGCCGCCGACACCTACACCGACGCCGGTGCCGCCAACACCGACGCCAACGCCGGTGCCACCGACAGCTACGCCGACGCCGGTGCCGCCGACACCTACACCGACGCCGGTGCCGCCAACACCGACGCCGACTCCGGTGCCACCGACAGCTACGCCGACGCCGGTGCCGCCGACGCCGACACCAACGCCGGTGCCGCCGACACCTACACCGACGCCGGTGCCGCCGACGCCGACGCCGACTCCGGCGCCACCGACGCCGACGGAAACTGCGACTCCGCAGTCGTCGCCACCCGCCAGCGATCCTACGCCTTCGGCAAGCGAGACGGCGAACCCCGGTTCCGGCGGTTCGTCGTCACAAGAGCCGAATGGCGGAGAAGAAACGCCAACGCCGCCGTGATTTATCGGCGGCGTTATCGCGTCGAAACCTCGGGTGCGGATTGGCTGTCTGTTGCTTCGTTCAAGGTTCGACGATCGAACCGATGAAGATCAGGTTGCCCGTGCCGCTATCCTCAATGACAAAGAAGAACGGACGATCCACCTGCATGGTGAATGTGTCTTCGGTCGGCATAGCCGAAGTGACGCCCATCTGGATGGAGGTTGCTGCTGCGGCCTCCGTCCCCGCCTCGTTCACATCCACATAGGCCAGGTGTTGCACGTCGCTGATGAAAACATTGGGCGGAATCGGCTGCATGCCGGAGAAGTCGGCCCGCTGCGAGTCGAACGCCAGCGCCATGCCCATTTGCTGTAATACGTCGTTCAGCCCGATGCTGTATTGCACTTTGAAGCGCGGCAGGAAAAGCTGACCCTGCTTGGGGACGAATTGAGCGCGCCAGGCTTCCCAGTTCTGGGAAGTGAGGGTTTCCTGGAATTGCGCCAGGGTGCGACCTTCATCCGGCAAGAACACGATCATCCGCAGCTTATCTCCGGCGTACGGCAGTTGCACCGCCTGGAACCCATCGCCCCTCAGGTAATCGAACATGCCGGACCGAAGCATGGTCGGCACCTGCTTCTGTGAGCCGTCGAGTAAGTTGAAAGGGAGGTCCTGGGTCAGCTCTGCTTTGAAGGGCGTTTGCCATGCGCCGTTGAAGTAGATGGCGCTGATGAGAATCAGCACCGTATCCTGCGGGATGTCGCTTACGATGCCGTTGATCTTGCCGCTGGTCTTATCGCTCACCCACTCGTTGATGGCCTCGGCGGCGCCGGCTTGGGCGAAGTCGAGCTCGCTGATCTGCGCGTCGTAGAAGCGCCGGGTGCGTTGCAAAAAGTCCGCGTTAAAGGGCACGCCGGCCCGGGCCCATAGCGAATTCGCGATGGTGAGCACGACTTCGGCATCGTTGCGTTGGAGCAGCGCCTGCAAGGCGGCGTAATCGCCGTTCACCTCATCCAGCGTCGCTCCCGCAGTCCTCATCGTTTCGAGCATTGCCTGAAGTGTCTCCCCGCGCGCGCCATTGGCGGTCATCGCCAGCGCGATCGCGATGTTGGCGGGGGAAACAAAGATGTTCTCGCCGGCGTCCTCCTTGGCGAGCCGTTGAATCAAATCCAACGCAAATGCTGTCGTCGCCTGGGTGAATTCCGGTCTGAGGGGGTTCATGGTTTGTTGTGCATCGCCTCTGCCGCCGGATTCGTTCGCAGCGGTTGCGATGGTCGTGGGTTCGGCCGTGACCGTCGCCGGCGCCGTCGGCGTATTGGCCACAGGCATGGTGGGAGCCGCGGCGCAGGCAGTGAGCGCGCATAGCGCTCCCGCGAAAAGCCAGCGCGCTGATCGGGTGTTCATGCCGGGAACTATAGCAGCAAGACAACCTCCTCAGCGCAGCCGAAATTCGCGCACGTGGGTGTGAAAGCCCTCTTGTGGCGGCGCGCGGCGATCCAGGATCTCCACGCGCACTGATTGCAACGATTGCGCGCCGCCGGGTATCGCGAATTCGAGCACCGGATCCACCAGCTCCTCGGTGTACTCCTGGTCAACGGCGATCGCTTTGCCGTCGGCCGTGGTCGCGGTGATGGTGATTTTGAAATCGCTCATGCGGGCCAGGTGCAGGATGACGCCGGTGGCCGGCTTCGGTTGGGGATAACGCACCTCGAAGATAAACGGATTGGCGCTCTGCCCGCGCATGAGTGTGTCAGGACGCCCATCGAAGATGTCGGCAGCCTGTCCAATGTCGAGCGCCGGGTGCAGGACAGCCCATTCCTCATCACCGACGACCACCCGGCTCTCGATCAGGCTGGAGATGGCTTCCAGGTTGCGAATGGAGGAGACGAGCGGCGAGTGTAGCGGTTCGAGCAGCACAGCGGGGGCATCGGCTCTGGGCGCAGGAAGCACGCGGTTAGCCAACACGCCAATCGCTAAGCCCACCAGCAGAGCCCCGCTCAACCACAGCCAAGCGACCGCCGGTCGGCGCACCATAGTTGGGGGCGAGTGGGGAATGATGCGTTCGTCGGCGACGGGCGCTTCGTCCGGCGATGTCATCTCCTCGCTGGCATCGCCGGACGGAGTCTGTGCTGTATCTGCGGCGACCACAAGTGGGGCTAGGGAGTCGGTGGCCGATGTGTGACTTGCATCGTCAAGTACGCGAGATGTGTGCGTTGGGCGAGCCAGGGCCACGAACGCCAACCCGAAGGCCAGACCGGCCAGCCCGAGGAGTGCAACTGATGCGAGGGCGTCTACGAACAATAGCGGCCCGGCAAGCGCAACCAACAGCAGCGAGAACAACAAAAGCAGGCGCCGGAGCCGCTCAGCGAGCGTCATAGCCGGACGGATTATAGGGCGAGCGAAGACAAAAGGGTGCGTTCACCAATAGGGGCAAGAACCTCCCGCAGGCTGCTCATCCAAGTCGTGATAGCCAGCAAAAACCTGCGG
>JAIMBB010000146.1 GCA_023511655.1 Anaerolineae bacterium | reverse complement strand
GAACACAGGCGTATTCATTGGCCGGACTCGCAAGTTTCCCGATGCTGCTCGCTGTACTCTTTCTCGCGCAATGGCTACATAGCGGTCCAGGATTTCCGAGCCACCGCCACGTCGGTTGTGCCGGTACGCGGCTATCACCGTGCTGCCCACACCCAGAAAGGGATCCAGCACCCAATCTTCCTCCCTCGTCATTGAGAGCACAAGCCGTTCAACCAGCTCAATGGGGAACTGACATGGGTGTTCAGTCTTCTCTACATGATTGCTCTTGACGTTCGGGAAGATCCAAACGTCCCCTGGATTCTTGCCGAGTGGATTGGACGAATACTGGCCGGCATGTGGACCCTTGAAGTGCCTCTTGCCAGGGTATTTCTGTGGCACACGGATGGGGTTGACGTCGAAGTAGTAGTCGTCGCTTTTGGTGAACCAGTTGATGGTCTCATATCGGCCGGAAAGTCGCCGTGTCGAGTGCAGACCGTGCTCAAAGTGCCATATGATGCGATTGCGCATCTTCATGCCAAGCGCTTCGAAGATTGGGTAAAGCACGACGTCTAAAGGCACAATGCTGCCTTTCTCTACGAAGTTGCCTACCTGCCAGCAGATGCTGCCCTCATCTTTCAACACGCGGTGACACTCGACAATGACGCGCCGCTGCCATTCGAGATATTCTGACAATCCCTGTCGCGTCTCATACTCCTTCCCGAGATTGTAGGGTGGCGAGGTGACAACGAGCTGAATTGAGCGATCGGGCACAGACTTCAGAAAATCCAGACAATCACCCTGATACAAAACGACACGTGCATCAAGGTCGAAAGCTGTTTTGATGTCCACCGGCTCGAATGAGAGCTTCATATGGCCTCCCTCCCGTCACACGCTCCACATCACACCGGCTGCTTCTCCGCGCGCATCACTTCTGCTGCGTCCAGCACGGCGCGCACGATCTTGTCGTAGCCGGTGCAGCGGCACAAATTGCCGGCCAGCCAGTAGCGCACTTCATGTTCGGTGGGATTGGGGTTCTTGTCGAGCAGTGCCTTGGCCGCTACGATGAACCCTGGCGTGCAGATGCCGCATTGCAGCGCGGCATCTTCGAGGAACTTTTGCTGCAGCGGGTGCAGCCCTTCTTTGGGCGTGATGCCCTCGATGGTGGTCACGGTCGCACCGTTGATCTCGACGCCCAACACCAGGCATGAGTTCACCAGCACGCCGTTCAGGATTACGGCACACGCGCCGCAGTTGCCGTTGTTACAACCCTCCTTGACGCCGGTCAGGTTGAGCACATCGCGCAGCACCTCCAGCAGGCTCTGGCGCGGCTCGCAAACAAACGACATCTCTTCGTCGTTGATCGTCGCAGTGACTAAAACTTTGTTGGACATGGCTTGACTTAGGGTTAGGAAATTGGAAATCGGTCATCGTCAACCGATAGATAGCCTTCGGTAATTGAAGATCAGAGATTGCCGTTGCTACCCCAGGGGCAGAACTCTCAATCTCCAACCGCTACGCCGACTTGGCCCGCTCGACTGCCTTCCACAACGCGCGCCTGGTCAAGACGTAGGACAGGTGCTTGCGCTGCTCGGCGCTGCCGCGCATATCGGTGATCGGTCGGGCAGCCGCCCGGGCAGCTTGTGCGGCGGCTTCGATAGCTTCGTCGGAGACCGGCCGGCCGGCCAGCGCAGCGCCCGCCTCCGGCACGAACAACGGCGTAGGCGCCACGGCGCCGAGCGCGATGCGCGCGCCGACGAAGTGCGTCTTGCTCTCGTCCAGGACGACGGCGACGCCCGCGCTGGTCACCGCGATGTCCATCTCGTTGCGTGGGATGAAGCGCAAATAGGCGGCGCCGGTGCCTGGCCTGGGCGGTGGCAACTTGAGCGCGACCAGCAACTCGCTCGGCTGTAATACCGTGCGGCCCGGCCCCAGGAAGAACTTCTCCAGCGGGATGGCCTTGGTCACGCTTCGCGAAGCGACGATGCAGGTCGCCTCGTAGGCGATCAGCACCGGTATGGAGTCGCCGGCGGGCGAAGCAGTGCACACATTGCCGCCTAACGTCGCTCGACCCTGGATGGCCGTGCCACCGATCAACGTCACCGCGTCAATCAAGCCCGGATAGGCCGCAGCGATCTGCGCGTTGTTGTAGATGCGATGGCACGGCACGGCTGCGCCGATCGTCAGCCCTTCTTTAGGGCTGTAACTGAGCTGATTGAGTTCGGGGATGCCCTTGACGTCTACCACGACCTTCGCGCTGCGCCGTCCCTCGCGCAAGAAGACGATGAGGTCGGTGCCGCCGCTGAGACATTTGGCCTGGTCGCCTTCGCGGGCGAGGATCTCGGCGGCTTCCGAAATCGTGCGGGCGGGAACGTAGGAGAACGCTTGCATGATTCGGCTTATACCACAACGCTTGAATATGCGCCAAGCCAGGCCCTCGATTTCCAACAGCGTCGTTCGTGAATTGTCGAATCGTTCGTCGCACGCCCACCACGCGACCCGAGCTAGCTATACTGGTGGACGCTAGGGAACACGACAGGGATTCTTTGCGTCTTCGAGGATGAATGAGCGACCAACGCGATCATGCCCGCAGGCGAACGATGCGCTCCACACCACCATCGCAGCGCGCCGGCTACGTGCCGGCGGACGCCTTCGGTATGCCGGGCGCGCCGAAGGATGCAACGCCGCAGCCTGAAACCGACGAGCGCGCTGCCTCAGCTGCATCGCGCGCCGGCTCGTCGAGCGCTGGCTCGTCGAGCGCCGGCTCGCCGGACGACACGGCTGCCATGCGCGTGCCTGCTCCTCCTCTCGGGCCGGCCGTTCAATCCGACCTGGCGACACCACGGCGCAAGCAGCGATCTGTCGGCGTGCAACTGGCCCGTGCGTTCTTCGCCTTTGCCTTGCTCACCTTCGTCCTCTCTTTGGCAGCCATCATTCTCGGCATCACCGGTTACTTGCTGATCGTCCGAGATATTCCCGACCCCAGCCAGCTTGCAACAGCACAAAGCACATTCGCCAGCACCAAGATCTTCGACCGCAAGGGGAACTTGATCGTCGAGTTAACCGATCCCACCGACCCCACCGCCGGCCGCCGCACGCGCGTGCCGCTTAGCCAGATCAGCCCCTACGCCATCCAGGCCACGATCGCCACCGAAGACCCGAACTTCTATCGCTATGCACAGGGCGTCGGCTTCGATCCGATTGCCATCGTGCGGGCGTTGTACTACGTCGTCACCGAACGCGAGGTGGTGAGCGGCGGCAGCACCATCACCCAACAGGTGGCGCGCAACTTGCTGCTCACGCCGGCCGAGCGCAGCTCGCGCACGCTACAACGCAAAATTCGCGAGATCGTCCTGGCCAACGAACTCACCCGGCGCTATACGCGCGATGAAATCCTGGAGATCTACCTCAACGACAACTACTACGGCAACCAGGCCTACGGTATCGAGGCCGCCGCGCAGCTCTACTTCGGCAAGCCGGCCAGAGAGTTGAACCTGGCCGAGGCTGCGATGCTGGCCGGTATCCCGCAATCGCCGGTGTTGTGGGACCCGGTCACCAACAAGGCCGGCGTGCTGCGCCGGCAGAACGATGTGCTGCGGTTGATGGTCAAAGCCGGCTACATCAAGCCCGAACAAATCTACGACGCGCAACGCGAAATCGAACGCCGAACGTTCACCGCGACGTTGCCCAACGTCTCGGCAATCGCCCCGCACTTCATGCAGTTCGTCAAACAGCAGCTCGACGCCGAATACGGCGCGAAGGGCTTGTATCGCGATGGCTTGCGCGTGCACACCACGCTCGATCCGGAGATACAAGCCATCGCCGAAAGCGCCATCCGCCAGCAGATCGCGCAGTTGCGCGAGAAAAGTGTCACCAACGGCGCGGCCGTGGTCATCGAGCCGAAGACGGGGGAGATCCTGGCCATGGTCGGCAGCGCCAACTTCAACGACCCAGCCATTGATGGCCAGGTCAACGTCGCGATCATGCTGCGCCAGCCCGGCTCGGCGGTCAAGCCGTTCACCTACCTGGCCGCGTTGGAAAGCGGATGGACGCCGGCCACGTTGTACTGGGATCGGCCGATCACCTTCACCAACGAATACGGCCAGGTCTACGCACCCAGGAACTACGACGGTAAGTTCCACGGCCCCATGCTGATGCGCGAAGCGCTGGCGCGCAGCATGAACATTCCAGCCGTCGAGACGCTGCACTTCGTCACCGTGCCGGGCTTTTTGGAGATGGCTCAGCGCGTGGGTTTGAACTTTCCGCCCAACCCGGCCTATGGGTTGGCCGTCACGCTGGGCGGTGCAGAGGCGCGCCTGCTCGACCTCACTGCAGCCTACGCCGTGCTGGCCAACGGCGGCGTGCGACTGTTGCCAACTGCCATCGCCCGCGTGGAGAGCGCCGACGGCAGGCTGCTGCGCGACTATCGCCAGGCTCAGGGTCAACAGGTGGTGCGGCCAGAACATGCCTGGCTCATCACCAGCATGCTGAGCGACAATGCCGCGCGCGCCAAGACGTTTGGCCAGAACAGTCCGCTTCGGCTTTCGCGGCCAGCGGCTGCCAAAACCGGCACCACCAACGACTTCCGCGATAACCTGACCGTAGGCTACACGCCCGATCTGGTCGTCGGCGTGTGGGTGGGCAACAGCGACAACAGCCCCATGCAAGGCGTGAGCGGTATCACCGGCGCTGCGCCGATCTGGAAGCAAATCATGGAAGAAGCGCTAGCCGGCCGGCCGGCTGCGGACTTCGTGCCGCCACCCGGCGTGGTCGGTATGGAGATCTGCGAGTATGGCGGACGGGTGCCCTCGCCCAATTGTCCGCGCCGTCGCATCGAATTCTTCAGCGCCGATCAGTTGCCTCTGCCGGCCGACGAGAACATCGAGCGTGCGGTGCAGGCCGGCAACCCTGACCTGGTAGAGGCTTCGCAACCGCCGGCTGCCAATCCGCAGTCCCCCGACATCTTGATCACGCAGCCATCTCTGGGTGGGCCGGTGGCGCGCGGCTTGCTTTCCATCCGCGGCACGGTCAACCCGCCGGGGTTCCAGCAATACGTGGTCGAATATGGCGAGGGCGAAAACCCGGGCGAATGGCGCTGGATCAGCGGGCCGCACCTGGCGCCGGTGCAGGATGGCCAGCTCACCGAATGGGGCATCGAAGGCCTGCCGGCCGGGCGCTACACCATTCGCGTGACGGTGAACACGTCGAACGGAGTGCTGGTCGGCTACGCACGCTTCGACGTGGGGCCATAGGCGAGCACCCGTGCCACTAGCACCATCTTTGACGGATATGGCGCATGCCGACGAGCGGTGACCACACGGCAGAATTGGCTCTTCGCAGGGCAGCGCCAGGTCGTATCATTGGTTGCATGGCCGATGATCGTGTCGAGTTGGAGCGCCGCAACCGTGAACTCTCCATCCTTCACGCTATCGCCAACGCGCTCAATCGCCAGACCGATCTGCGACGAGCGTTGCAAACGACCTTGTCGCAAGTGGCCGATCTGTTCGGCCTCGAAACCGGCTGGGTGTTTTTGATCCGCGACGACGGCGACCCCTATCTGGCCGCGTCGCAAAACCTGCCCGACCCATTCGTGGATGAGCCGGAGCGGATGGAGGGCGACTGTTAGTGCCTGGACGCGTTTCTGGCGGGCGAGATGGACGCTGCGGCCAATGCTGAAATCATCACCTGTTCGCGGCTGAAGCACATCGTCAGCCTCGCTGACGGCCTGCGCTATCACGCTACCATCCCGCTCTATGCCCAGGAGACCGACGGCGTGCGGCGCAAGCTCGGCGTGCTTAACGTGGCCAGCGCCGACTGGCGCGCCCTCACCGGCGACGACTTGCGCCTGCTGCACACGGTTGGCGACATGGTCGGCATCGCCGTCGAGCGCGCCCATCTGTTCGAACGCAGCGCGGAGCTGGGCGCGCTGGAAGAGCGCAACCGGCTCGCCCGCGAGATTCACGACACGCTGGCGCAAGGGCTATCCGCCATCACCATGCAGCTCGAAACGGCCGATGCGCTGCTGGATCAGGCCGCGGTGCAGCGGGCGCGCGCTGCGGTGCAACAGGCGTTGAAGTTGAGTCGCGCCAATCTCGAGGAAGCGCGCCGCTCCGTGCTGGATCTGCGCGCCGCACCGCTGGAAGGCCGCACGTTGAGCGAGGCCTTGAGCGCACTGCTGAAAGACTACGCGGTGCGCTGGAACTTAAAAACCGCGCTCGACATGGCCGGCGCGCACCGTCCGCTGCCGGCGCGCGTCGAGGTAACACTGTACCGCATCGCGCAAGAGGCCTTGACCAACATTGCCCGGCACGCCCACGCACGACATGCGACGCTACGACTGGCGATGACGTCCGATCGCATCGAGATGATCGTTGAGGATGACGGTGTCGGTTTTGATCCGGCGCAGCCGATGCCGGGTCGCTTCGGCCTGACCGGGATGAACGAGCGCGCTCGCCTGGCCGGCGGCTCATTCGAGGTGCGGAGCGGCCCCGGCACCGGCACACGATTGAAAGTGTGGTTGCCGCTAGGCAGGGACGAGTGACTGATACCGATAATCGGCAATCGGTGATTCGTAATCGAAATGATTCGCGTTCTTATCGCCGACGATCATCCCGTCGTTCGTGACGGCCTGGTCGCCGTGCTCGGCACGCAGCCCGACTTCGTCGTCGTGGGCGAAGCGTCCAGCGGTAACGAGATGATCGAGCAGGCATTGCGCCTCACGCCCGACGTGATCCTGCTCGACCTCGAGATGCCGGGGATGGATGGCGTGCAGGCCTTGCGCGAATTGTGCGTTCGGCAACCGGATGCGCGCGTGCTGGCGTTCACCGCCTTTGACACCGACGAGCGCATCGTCGGCGCGATTCGCGCGGGCGCGCTGGGCTATCTGCTCAAAGGCGCGCCGCGCGACGAGTTGTTCAACGCCATCCGCGTGGTCAGCCGAGGCGATTCGCTGTTGCAGCCCGTCGTGCAATCGCGGCTGATGGATCATCTGCGTGAAGAGCGAGATCGAACACCGGTTGAAGCGTTGACGCCGCGCGAGGAACAGGTGTTGCGCTTGATGGCCGAGGGCAAGACGAACAAAGAGATCGCGGCGGCGCTCTCGATCACCGAGCGCACGGTCAAGTTTCACGTCGGTGCGATCTTCGGCAAGCTCGGCGCGACGAATCGCACCGAGGCCGTGCGGCTGGCGGCGCAACGCGGGTTAGTTGAGTTGTAGTATCGGGTTACGGTCGCGGCGACCGCGGCCAGCCTGCCTTAAAGTACGAGTAGCTGCGCAATGCTCCCGCAAGCCGAAAGTTACGAAGAGCTGATCGCCGGGTTCCGTTGGGACGCGCCGGAGCATTACAACATCGGCATTGACGTCTGCGACAAGTGGGCCGAGGCCGATGGCGACCGGCTGGCGCTCATCCACAAAGCGAGCGACGGCGAGGTCTCGCACTTCACCTTCGAGCAAGTTCGCCGGTCATCCAACCGGTGCGCCAATCTGCTGGCGCGCAACGGCGTGCGTCGCGGTGACCGCGTCGGCATCCTGCTCGGGCAAGCGCCGGAGACCGCCATCGCGCACGTCGCGGTTTATAAGATCGGTGCAATTGCCGTGCCGTTGTTCTCTTTGTTCGGCGTAGACGCGCTCCGGTTCCGATTGAACGATTGCGCCGCGGTGGCAGTCATCACCGATGGCGCAGGCGCAGACAAGCTCGCTGCCATCCGCGCCGAGTTGCCGGACTTGCGGCTCATCTTCACGATTGACGGGCCGCGCTGCGGCTGCCATGACTTTCATGCCGAGTTGTCCCGCGAGCGCGACGACTTCGCACCCGTCAGCACGCGCGCGGATGACCCCGCGCTCATCATCTACACCTCCGGCACGACCGGCCAACCCAAAGGCGCGCTGCACGCCCATCGGGCGCTGCTCGGCCACCTGCCCGGCGTCGAGATGTCGCACGACTTGTTCCCCCAACCCGGCGATCGCATCTGGACGCCTGCCGACTGGGCCTGGATCGGCGGCCTGCTGGACGTGCTGATGCCGGCCTGGCATCACGGCGTGACGGTCGTCGCCCATCGCTTCGAGAAGTTCGACCCCGAAGGCGCGTTCAAGTTGATGGCCGACTTCGAAGTGCGCAATGCCTTTCTTCCGCCCACGGCGCTCAAGCTCATGCGCACCGTCGAGCGCCCGCGCGAGCGATGGAACTTTCGTCTCCGCTCTGTCGCCAGCGGCGGCGAGACGTTGGGCGCGGAGTTGCTGGAGTGGGGCCGGCAGACGTTCGGGCTGACCATCAACGAGTTCTACGGCCAGACCGAGTGCAACATGATCGTCTCGTCGTGTGCCCGCCTGATGCCGAACAAGCCTGGCGTGATGGGCCGCCCCGTGCCCGGCCATACCCTCGCCATCCTGAACGCTGCCGGTGAACCCGTGCCCAACGGCGTGCTCGGCCAGATCGCGGTGAAGCGCCCCGACCCGGTCATGTTCCTCGAGTACTGGCGCAACCCGGAAGCGACGACGAGCAAGTTCAGCGGCGATTGGCTGTTGACCGGCGACATGGGCGTGCGCGATGACGAGGGCTACATCCGCTTCGTCGGCCGGGACGACGACGTGATCAACAGCGGCGGCTATCGCATCGGCCCCGGCGAGATCGAAGATTGCTTGCTCGGCCATCGGGCGGTGAAGATGGCCGCGGTCGTCGGTGCCCCAGACGAACTGCGCGGCCAAATTGTAAAAGCGTTCATCGTGCTCGATGCCGGCTACGCGCCGAGCGAGGCCCTGATCCGCGACATCCAACAGCACGTCAAAGTGCGGCTGGCTGCGCACGAATACCCGCGCCAGATCGAATTCGTGGATGCGCTGCCGACCACCGTTACCGGCAAGGTGATGCGCCGCGAGTTGCGCGCCCGGTCCAAGCTATAGTCTGGCGCGCAAATCACCGAAGGGGGCGTCCACCCTTCAGCGAGAACGAGCTGATGCTGGTCCAAGCTATAGCCTGGCGCGCAAATCACCGAAGGCGCCCTTCCCGGCGAGCCGTCGCTGCACACGATGCAATGGCACAGCGAGATCAGCGCCGTCGGGTTTGCGCCGCACGCCTGGGCTACGGCAAGCGCAGCGTTGGGCCGGCCAAGGCCCTAAATCCGATCCTGTCCTTCCGTTCAGGTCGCGCGCTGAACCGAGGTGCATCGAAATCCAACTTGCGCGCGTATACGATGTTCAACGAAGGTGAAGCTATGAACGTGAATCGAACTGCCCTGATCACCGGCGCGTCGCGCGGGTTGGGCCTGCTCCGGCGCGCTGGCCCGACCACGGATGGAACCTGATCATTGAAGTGTGCGGCGAGGGCACATTGCGGCGTGCGGCGAACGAACTGGCAGCGCTCACGACCCACGCCGTTATCGCGATAGTCTCTGAGACTTCGGAAGTTTTGAGATGAAATCAGGAGGAACGATCCATGACGACCGCAACTTCAAACTTCGTTCACGCCGTTCGCCTGAGCGACCTGCGCGCCAGCGGCTGCCTCACCACAACCGTAGACGGCCATACCCTGGCGCTGTTCGACTACGGCGGCAAGGTCTACGCCGTGGATAACCGTTGTCCGCACATGGGCTTCCCGCTCGACCGCGGCAGCGTGAAAGATGGCATCCTCATCTGTCACTGGCACCACGCCCGCTTCGACCTGGCCAGCGGCGGGACGTTCGACCTGTGGGCCGATGACGTGCGGGCTTTCCCCACCGAGGTGCGCGGCGATGAGATCTGGGTGGACGTCGCGCCAATCGCCGACCCGAAGGCACATCTGCGTCGGCGCCTGCGCGATGGCCTCGAACGCAACCTCCCGCTGGTCATCGCCAAGTCGGTGATCGGCTTGATGTCCGCACCCACCTCTATCCCCTCCCCTGCTCGGGGTGGGATCGAAGACGCTACCGAGCCGTTTTACCTCGGTCTCGAATTCGGCGCGCGCTATCGCCGGAGCGGCTGGGGCCAGGGCTTGACCATCCTCACCTGCATGATGAATCTGCTGCCGCATCTGGCGCCGGAGGATCGTTCACGCGCGCTGTATCACGGCCTGTCGGCGGTGGCGCGCGACACCGATGGCATGCCGCCGCGCTTCACCGTGCAGCCGCTGCCGGGCGTGTCAGAAACCCGGCTTCTCGGAGAAACCGGGTTTCTTGAGTTGAAACGCTGGTTCCGCCGCTTCATCGAGGTGCGTGACAGCGAAGGCGCCGAGCGCACCGCCAGCGCGCTGC
>JAIMBB010000145.1 GCA_023511655.1 Anaerolineae bacterium | reverse complement strand
TATGGTGGGCTCTGAGATTTGTATAATAGACAGACATCCTGGTCGGCAAGATCACCCCCAAGGGCGAGAAGGAGCTTTCGCCGGAAGAAAAGCTGCTGCGCGCCATCTTCGGCGAAAAGAGCCGCGAGGTGAAGGACACCAGCCTGCGCCTGCCCAACGGAGAACACGGCAAAGTCGTGGAAGTCAAGGTGTTCAACCGCGATGACCATCGCGATCTGCCGGCCGGCGTGAACCAGATGGTGCGCGTGAGTGTGGCCCAGCGCCGCAAGCTCACGCAGGGCGACAAGATGGCCGGCCGACATGGCAACAAAGGCGTAGTTTCGCGCGTGGTGCCGATCGAGGACATGCCGTTCCTCGAGGACGGCACACCGGTGGACATTATCCTCAACCCGCTCGGCGTGCCCGGCCGCATGAACATCGGTCAAATCCTGGAGACGCACCTGGGCTGGGCTGCGGATCGGCTCGGCTTCCGCGCCATCTCGCCCGTCTTCGATGGCGCCACCGAAGCGGAGATCGAAGCCGAACTGTGCCGCGCCTGGATGATTGACCACGCCTATCGCGACATCACCGAGCGCGCATGGACCGCGTTGCGCGAAAGCGGCGTGGACACAGAGACCTTGCGTGATGATCACGATGCACGCATGGCTTATATCGCAGAATGGCTGGCCGATAGCGATTACGACCTCGACCGCGCCGCGATTGACGAGAAATACGCCCGCCGCATTGTGCTGAATGAGTGGTTGAAGGAGAAAGGCTACGATCCGCACGAGCTGCTGGTCTACGAAAACGATCCGCGCTCGCATGCCGAACGCGGGGAGGCCGACCGCAAGGCAGTGAACACCGGCTTGCGCCTGTGGCTGGAATCGAAGGGCCACAAAGTGGGGCATCTGAGCGATGATAAGCTGCGCGAGCGCGCCAACGAGGTGAGCATTGAACTCGGCGACCCGCTGCCCACGCTGGGCAAGATGAGGCTGATTGACGGCAAGACCGGCGAGCCTTTCGATCACCCGGTCACAGTCGGCTATCTGCACATGCTCAAGCTGGCCCACCTGGTCGAGGACAAGGTACATGCCCGCTCGACCGGTCCCTACTCGCTGGTGACACAGCAGCCGCTCGGTGGCAAGGCCCAGTTTGGCGGCCAACGCTTCGGCGAGATGGAGGTGTGGGCGCTGGAAGCCTACGGCGCTGCCCATACGCTTCAGGAAATGCTTACGGTCAAGTCTGACGACGTGCAGGGTCGCGTGAAGACCTACGAGGCGATCGTCAAGGGCGAGCCGATCGAAGAACCCGGCATCCCTGCCTCGTTCAAGGTGCTGGTGAAGGAGCTGCAGTCGCTCGGCCTGGCAGTCGAGGCAATCAACGAAGCGGGCGAGGTCATCCACTTCGGCAAGGATGAGGATCGCCGCCAGATGCCGAAGCTGGGTGGCTTCGGCCTGCCCGGCCTGGAGATGCCGGAGCAATAGCCGACTGTGTCAAGGAACGCAACAGGAGTCGATGAACGTGCCACGCGCCAGAGTGCGTGGCACGTTCGTTTCATCGCCGATCAACTCGCCGATCAACCGACCGTGGTCTTACGCGTCCTGGCCCTCATCGCGTTAATCATGGCTTTCTCTCCACCCCCGGCCGTGCAAGGCCAAACGGATGTCGTCGCCCGGCGCGTCGAGGCGTTGATGGCGACCATGACGACCGAGCAAAAAGTCGGACAACTCTTCCTGGTGGCGTTCTCCGGACCACAAGTGTCGCCCTCGCTCAAGCGCATGATCGCGCGCTATCACATCGGCGGCATCGTGCTGTTCGAAAGCGCCGGCAATATCCGCAGCGTCGGGCAGGTGGTGAAGCTGATCAACGATGCGCAGGCACTGGCCACTGCCAACGGCGCACGTATTCCTTTGTTTGTAGCCATAGACGAAGAAGGCGGCAAGGTAACGCGCCTGTCGCGCATCGCTGCGTGGTTTCCCTCACAGATGGCGCTTGGGGCGACTGACTCGCAGGCCCACGCCCGCGCGATGGCGCGCGCCGTTGCGGTGCAGCTCCGCGCGTTGGGCATCAACATGAACCTCGCGCCGGTGCTCGACGTGAACGATAACCCATACAACCCGGTAATCGGCACACGCGCGTTCGGATCCAGCCCGGAACTGGTGGCCCGGCTGGGCACGGCGATGGTGGATGAGTACAAGCAACAGGGCATCCTTGCCACGCCCAAGCACTTCCCGGGCCACGGCAGCACCGATGTGGACTCTCACGATGCGCTGCCCGTGGTCAGCCGCACCTTGCAGTCGCTGGTGACGACCGACGTGCTGCCCTTTGTTCACGCTCGCGCCGACGCAATCATGACTGCGCATGTGCTGTATTCGAGCCTCGACGCCAATGCGCCGGCGACCCTTTCGCCGGCCGTATTGCAAGGGATGTTGCGCAGTCGGCTGGGATTCGAAGGGTTGATCGTGAGTGATTCGCTGTTGATGCGCGCGATCACCGGCGACATTGACGTGAACGAAGCCGCGGTGCGCGCATTCAGGGCAGGTGTGGACGTGCTGGCCATCGGCGCGGATGCCGGCTATACCCGCCTCGACCGGCGCACCACGTATCAGGCCGTGCTGGACGCAGTCAACGCCGAGCCGGCCCTGCAGCGCCGGCTCGACGAGTCGGTCCGTCGCATCTTGACGATCAAAGCTCGTTACGGCTTGCTCGATCACCGGCCGGCCGATCCAAAACAAGCTGCCGTCGTGCTGGGCAACGCCGCGCACCGCGAGGTCGCCGATCGCATCGCGCGCGACAGCGTGACGCTGGTGCGCGACGAGGGTGGACTCGTTCCGCTGCAGGCCGAGGCAAAAGCACTGCTGGTGTTGCCGGCTGCCGCCGGCGACCTGGGCAGCCGCATGCGGACATGTCATCGCAAGTTGACGGTGATACGCATGTCCCAGAACCCAACGTTTCGGGAAGCGGCGACGCTGGTGCGACGCGCCAAACAGTTCGATGTGGTCATTGTGGCGACGATGAACGTGAATAAGCATCCGGGGCAAGCATCGGTGGTAAAGTCGCTGGGTGCGAGCGAAGTGCCGATGATCGTGGTGGCGCTGCAAAGCCCATACGATCTCCTCGCTTTTCCCGAAGTGAAGAGCTATCTGACCGCGTTCAGTGACGTGCCTGTCTCGTTGCAAGCGCTGGCTGACGTTTTGTGCGGTAGGGCGGACGCGCAGGGGACAATACCGGTGCAACTCTGGTCGCAGGATGCACGATAGTAGCCAGCCGTGCTCGCGCAGCGCGGCTCCGATCGAACCCTGCGCGCAGTGCTTGAGAGTCAGCGCCGCACCCGCAGCAGCGCCAGCGCCATGCAGGCCGCCCACGACATCAGCTTGAACTCGCCCTCCGCCAGCGCCCGTTCGACCTCGGCCTGGCTGAGCAACAGCAGCATCTGTTCCTCCAGATCATCGGCGTCAGCATCGGCGACTTTGTGTGCGCCGATGGCCAGCCAGAAGTGTCCCGTCCCCACACCGCGATTGCCATCCACCGGATAGCTGCCCAGATGAAGCCAGTCGCGCGCTGCGTAGCCGGTCTCTTCGAGGAGTTCGCGCCTGGCGCATGCGAGGGGGTCTTCACCCGGCTCGAGATAGCCGCCGACCATGGCGAGGGTCGCGCCATCTTTCACCGCATATTTCACCTGGCGAAAACAAAGAAAGCGGCCATCATCGGTGACCGCAGCGACGTTGACGAAATCGGGCGTAATCACCCACGGCCAGTCAGGGATGACCCGGCCGTCGGGCAGCTCGACCTCGTGGTGCTCCAGCGTGATCCAGGGCGGCTGGGCGAACAGGGTGCGACGGGAACGCGTTCTCCAGAGGCGCATGATGCAGCGATGATGACGGAGGCGGCAGTCACTCCACCACGAAATCGTCGGCGATCTCCAACGCGCGATCTACGATTGCCAACCCCTCGCACAACTCCTCCTTGGTAATGCACAGCGGCGGATTGACGAAGAAGTTGTTCCAGCGGATGAAGGTGAACAGCCCGTTGTCGTTGAAGAACTTCTTGATCAGGTTCATCACGTGCATCTCGTCGCCCTTGGCGTTGTAGGGCGCCATCGGCTCTTTGGTGTGGCGGTTCTTCACCAGCTCGAAGATGCTGAACAAACCGATGTGGCGCACATCGCCCACTGAGGGATGCTTGGCCTTGAGCTTGTCCTCCTCCTCGGCCAGAAATTTGCCCATCTCCGCCGCGCGCTCGATCAGATTATCTTCCTTGTAGACGTTGATGCAGGCGATGGCCGCGGCGCAGCTCAGCGCATGCCCACCGTAGGTGAGGCCGGCCCATAGCACGTGATCGTCGAAGTACTTGCCGATTTCTTCCGATACGATGCAGTTGCCGAGCGGGGCATAGCTACTGGTCAGGCCTTTGGCCATGGTCATGATGTCGGGCGCGATGTCGTAGTGCTGGCAGGCGAACCATTTGCCGGTGCGCCCAAAGCCGCACATTACCTCGTCCAGGATGAGGAAGATGCCGTATTTGTCGCACAACTGCCGCAGCCCCTGGTAATAGGCCTTGGTCGGGATGATGATGCCGTTTGTGCCGGTAACCGTCTCCACCAGCACGGCAGCGATGGTGTGTGGCCCTTCAAAGCGGATGATGTCTTCGGTCTGGTTCAGGCACTCGGCCATGAACTCATCCTCCGAGATGTCCAGCCGGCAACGGTAGTAGTATGGGTCGGGAATGCGCACGACGCCGGGGATGCCCGGCTCGCTGGCCCACCGGCGCGGATCGCCGGTCAGCGTCATCGAGCCGTAGGTGCCACCGTGGTAGGAGCGATAGCGGGCCAGGATTTTGTGCTTGCCGCTCACCATCCGCGCGATCTTGATGGCGTTCTCGTTGGCCTCGCTGCCGCCCAAGGTGAAGAACGACTTCTTCAGGTTACCCGGCGTGATTTCGGCCAACATCTGGCCCAGGCGGCCGCGCGCCTCGGTGGCTGCATACGGGTTGGCGTAGGTCAGCCTGGCCGCTTGCTCCTGGATCGCGCGGATCACGCGCTCGTCGCCGTGCCCGATGTTTACGCTCATCAACTGCGAGTTGAAGTCGAGGTAGCGCTTGCCGTCGGTGGTCCAAAAATATACGCCTTTGGCGTGGTCAATCGGCATCGGCGTGAAGCCGCCTTGCATGTTCCACTCGAAAAGGGTGTATTCCTTGTTGAGGCGAATAACTTCTTCTGCGGTCAGTGTCATGATGTCTCCAGGTTGCTGAGGATGAATTTGCGCGGATTGTATCAATCGGCCGGGAACCAAGCCAGGAACTCTTTGTTGCCTTCGGTGCCCAGGATGGGCGATTCGATCACTCCTCGCGCCGGCCAGCCCTGACGGGCGCAGAATGCCATCACCCGCGCGATCACTTCGTCATGCACTTGAGGATCACGCACGATGCCGCCTTTGCCGACCTGCGCCCGACCAGCCTCGAACTGCGGTTTGATGAGCGCGATCACGCCGCCCCTCCGTCGTGCCGGACGCGCCATCCACCCGAACACCCCGGGCAGGATCAGCTCGAGCGAGATAAACGACACATCCACGGCAGCCAGGTCAACAGGTTCTGGCAGGGCGTTCAGATAGCGCGCGTTGACGCCCTCCATGACCATGACGCGCGGGTCCTGGCGTAGACGCCAGTGCAACTGGTTGCTGCCCACATCCACGGCATACACGCGCGCCGCGCCATGCTGGAGCAAGCAATCGGTAAAGCCGCCGGTGCTGCTGCCCACATCGGCGCAGACCCAGCCTTCTGGTTCGATGTGAAAATGATCGAGCGCCGCCTCCAGCTTGTAGCCCCCGCGCGAGACGTATTTAGGCGCTTGCGCGACGGTGATGATGGCATCTTCGTCGAAACGCCGGGCCGGCTGGTCCACCACCTGATCGTTGACGCGTACCTCGCCTGCACGGATCAAACGCTGCGCCCAGTCGCGGCTCTCGGCCAGGCCGCGGGCCACCATGAGGGTATCCAGGCGCATCTTGGGCATGTGGATCGGCTCACCGACCGTGACTCAATCGTTCGATCAATCGTCCGGGGAAGCCGGCAGCGCGCATCTTCTCCTGAGTGCGCTTGATGGGATATTCCACCCGATATTGCGTCCAGGTCAGCAGGTCTGTGTCGAGCAGGGCGTAGGCGGCGCGCGGGTCGCCATCGCGTGGTTGACCCACGCCGCCCGGGTTGATGATGTAGCTGGAATTCGGCTTGAGCGCAATGGGGGTGTTGGGCACGGGCGAGGTCACATGCACAACATGTGTGGCGCCATCTTTGACGAACATGGCCGGCACGTGCGTATGGCCGATCAAAGCGCACATCGCCGGCAGGTAGCCGAAGTTCTCCTCGGCCACGCTGACGTCGAGGACATACTCCCAGATCGGTTCGCGCGGGCTGGCGTGCACCAGCAAATAGTCCCCCTGCACGTCTTGTTCCGGCCGGGCACGCAGATAGTTCAAATTCTCCCTGGTCAAGCGCGACTGGGTCCACTCTACGACGAAGGCCGCGTTCTCGTGAAAGGTCTCGATGCCGAGTTTGCCCAGCACGGCCCAGTCGTGATTGCCGGCCAGACATACATGCGGCAGGGTGCGCAACAGATCAATGCATTCGTTCGGGTCGGGCCCATAGCCGACGATATCGCCCAGGCACCACACGATATCGAACGGCAAACGTCGCTTGGCTACATCTTGCAACACGGCTTCAAAAGCGGCCAGATTTGCGTGGATGTCGGAAATGATGAGACAACGCATCGAAATATCGGAAGGCGATCGTCGGATGCCGGATGCAGTTCGACGTGCGCCGTTCGTGTTTTCAGCTTCGTTGGAGCTTCCACAATTTGATGCCGGTCTTCAGCACCTTCAAGCCGAGCAAAGCGCACTTCACCCGGGCCGCCGTCAACGGCGCACCGACCAGGTCGAGCACATGTTGCGGTTCGAGCTGCTCGACCTCGTCCACCGACTTGCCCATCACATCTTCCAGCAGCATCGAGGCGGCTGCCTGGCTGATGATGCAGCCATCGCCGGTGAATGCTGCCTCGGCGATGCGATATCGGTCGCCTTCGCTGCCCAACTTCACGTCTATGCGAATGCGATCGCCGCACAGCGGATTGCTTTCCTCGTGGGTGAAGTCCGCATGCTCAAGCGTGCCGTGGTGGCGCGGGTTCTCGTAGTGGTCGAGGATGTGTTCGCGATACAGATCCTGCATTGCAACTCACGTGTCATCTGCGGGCGGCACAAAGAAAATGCGCGACGCGCGAGCGCAACCGCTCAGCGTTTCAGCGCGTGCCTGGCTTTGTAGATCGCTTCGATCAATGCATCTACCTCATGCGGTTCAGTGTAGATGTAGAAGCTGGCGCGCGCAGTAGCGCTCAGGCCCAGCCGGATGTGCAGCGGTTGCGCACAGTGATGACCGGCGCGAATGGCCACGCCCTCGCGATCCAGCAAAGACGCCAGGTCGTGCGGATGCACACGATCCAGCGTGAACGTGACCACGCCGCCGCGCACGTCTGGGTCGGTCGGCCCGATGATCTTGGCGCCGGGCACCTCGCTCATCCGTTCCAAGGCGTAGGCTGTCAGCTCGCGTTCGTGGGCGCGGACGGCGCTCATGTCCAACGCGCTCAAATAGTCCACCGCCGCTCCCAGGCCGATCGCCTCGACGAACGCCGGGGTTCCGGCTTCGAACTTGAGCGGCACGTCGTTCCAGCGCGGACCGTCAAACCCGACGGCACTGATCATGTCGCCACCGGTGAGAAAGGGGGGCATGGCATCGAGCAGATCGCGCTTGCCGTAGAGCACGCCGATGCCGGTTGGGCCGAGCATCTTGTGCCCGGAGAAGACCAGGAAGTCGCAGTCCAGCTCGACGACGTTCACCGGCATATGTGGCACGGACTGAGAGCCATCCACGATTACCCTGGCTCCGATGGCGTGAGCGCGCTGGATGATCGGGCGCGGGTCGGTGATCGCGCCCAGCACGTTGGACACATGGGCGAAGCTCAGCAAACGCGTGCGCGGGGTGAGCAGCTCGTCCAGCTTATCCAACGCCAGCCGGCCCTCCGGCGAGATGGGGATGAACTTTAGCCGGAGGCCGCGCTCCTGAGCCAACACCTGCCAGGGCACAAAATTGGCGTGATGCTCCAGCTCCGTGATCAGAATCTCGTCGCCTGGCTGCAGGAAATGCCGGCCATACGAATAGGCCAGTAGGTTCAAGGCTTCGGTCGCATTGCGGGTGAAGACGATGTTCTCGGCGGCCGGCGCGCCGATGAAGCGGGCAATTTTGACGCGAGCCTGCTCGTATCGCTCGGTAGCTGCTTCGCTGAAGGTGTAGACGCCGCGATGCACGTTGGCATATGCATGCCGGTAGACGTCGTCCATCGCTTGCAGCACCTGGACCGGTTTCTGCGAGGAAGCCGCGCTGTCGAGGAAGACCACGCTTCTGCCGTTGACCTGTTCTGCCAGGATGGGGAAGTCGGCGCGGATCCTGGACGTGTCGAGGGTCGGGCGCAACACCTCATACGCGCCGAGTCGCCCGTCGCCCGTCGCCCGCCGTTCGTCATTCGTCATTTCATCACCTCGATCTGATACTGCACCATGCCTACCGCGTCGCAACTGACCAGCAGCGTCGCCGGCCCTGCCGCTTCGTCGGCGTCTACCGACCAGATCCAGGCTGCAACGCCATCGCTGCCGGCCCGGCGCGTCGCCCCGTTCGAGACGGGGACGCTCCGCTGACTGCCATCGGCCTGCACCCGCACGATCTGCAGCGTGCACACCGCATTCGGTTGCGTGCGAATCGTCAACGCCACTGCTCCACCAGCATACACCCTATCCGACAAAGAGATCAACGAGATGCCGGACGGATCGGGCAGCGGTGTGGGCGTGCGCGGCACCTGCGCGGCCTGATCAGGGCCGGAACCCACCGGTCGGCGCGTGACCAGCGGCGCCGTCGGCGGCAATGCCTGCGCCGTGAGCGTGGCGATCACCGCGTCGGATGTGCTGCGGATGTCAGGCGTGCCGAACGCGGTGGGCAAAAACAGCGGCGTTCGCTCGACAGTGGGCACAAAAAGCGGCGTCGCCGTAGTGGGCGCGATGGGGGGCGGGCCGGCCGGCGGGGTCGGTTGAGAGGGAGGGGGAGGAGCAGTCGGCACCTCCGTGACCGCCGTCGGCGTGGGCTGAATCGGTGATTGCAGAGGGAATTCAAGCGGCATCGGCTCGGGCGCCTGAGGCCGGCCGCAGGTAGGCAAGACAACCGCTACGCCCGCGATGCAAATCGCAATGGCTGCGGCGTGCAGCCAAATCCGACCCCGATGGACGTTCATGTATGCAGTTTAACCGATGGCTGAACGGAAACGGGGCACGCGAGTGCTTCGCGCGCCCCACTCTTTATCGGCGATTGCAAACGACCGGAGCCGTATGCCTGGCGTCGCGCAATTACTCCCCTTCGCCCTCCTCTTCCTTCTTGCCCTTCTCGATCACCTCGACCTCAGCAGGTTCGGCCGGTGCGGCTTCTTCCTCCTTGGCTTCGACGAAGCGCGTCACGCGCACGACCTCGTCCTCCGGATCGTCCAGCAGCGTGATGCCCGGCGGCACGATGATGTCTTTGACGCGCACCACGTCGTCCACCTTCATCCCGCTGACATCAATCGTCACCGATTCGATCAGGTCACTGGGCAAACATTCGATCTCGAGCGTATCGCGCTCCTGCAGCAGCACGCCGATACCGCTCTTCACATCCTCCGGTTCACCTACGCACACCACGTTGATGTTGGCCGAGATCTTCTCGGTCATCGAGACGGCGTAGAAATCAATGTGCTGGATGGTGCGGCGAATCGGGTCGCGCTGCACCTCGCGGGCGAGCACCATCTGAGGGGCATCTTTGCCGGCGATGTTGAGGGTGATGAGCGTATTGCGCCCTGCCCTGCGCAGGATATTGGACACCTCGCGCGCGTCGAGTTGGACGGGCACGTTCGGCACGTTGTGGCCGTAGACGATAGCGGGCACCTTGCCTGCGCGTCGCAGCGCATTCACGCCGCTGCCGACGGCACTGCGGACTTCCGCGTTCAGTATGATTTTGTCTGCCATTGTTCAGTCTCCTTCGATTTGCGATTCAGCCGCCCATCGGTCACGCTGACCTACTCACGGATGTGACATCGTTGGCCGGAGCTGACGGAATATGCGATATTCGCGCTCGGCGAGGGCCACGAGCTTCGGGCTGCAAAGCGGCGCGCATTATACCGAAACTGGGGGATACGGGTGGGGGGCCGGCAAAACCGCGCCCCCCCCC
>JAIMBB010000144.1 GCA_023511655.1 Anaerolineae bacterium | reverse complement strand
TCGTGTCCATCCACCAACACCCGCCCGGATGTCGGGTCGTAGAAGCGTCCGATCAGGTGGACGAGCGTGCTCTTGCCGCTGCCCGTTGCGCCGACCACCGCCAGCGACGAGCCGGCGGGAATGCGCAGGGTTACATCCTGCAACGTCCGCGCCTTCGAGGTGGGATAGCTAAAGCTGACGTGGTCGAACACCACCTCGCCCTTGAGCGGCCTGGGCAAGGGCTGCGGCTGGGCCGGGCTTTTGATCGCGACCGGCTCGTCCAGCAATTCGAAGATGCGCACGGCCGCCGTCGCCGTCTGGCTGAATGCGTTGAGCTGCGTGCCCAGCGCGTTGACCGCGCCGAGCAGCAACATGCTCAGGCTGATGGCCGCCACCAGCGCGCCCAGGCTGAGGTCGCCGCCCATCACCATGTAACCACCGACGCCGATCATCAGCAGTTGCATGAAGCGGCCGATGCTGCCGATCACCGCCCAGCGGCGGTTCCACAGATCGTTGATGTTGAGGCTGCCGGCCCGCACCTTGGCCACAGCGGCCATGAACTTGCCTTCCTCCTGAGCCTCCTGAGCGAAGGCTTTGACCACCTTCACGCCGGCCAGGCTATCCTGCAAGGTGGCCGACATTTTGGCGACGAGCTCGTGCTGCCGGGACCACGGCTCGCTCAGGCGACGATGGGCCAGGTACATGCCCAGCCCCGACAGGATCATCGGGCCGGCGGCGAGCAGCGCCAGCAGGAGGCTCTGTTCGAACAGTGCTACCGTCGCCAACACGATCGTCGTGACGTGGTTGAGCGACTCGATCAGGATTTGCGAGAGGAACAGGCGCGTGCTCTCCACGTCGCTGCTCACCCGGCTCATCAGCCGGCCGGTCTGCTCTTTGTCGTAGAAGCTGTAGGGCAAGACGAGCAGCTTGCGATACAGCGCCGTCCGCACATCGGTCATCACCAGTTGGCCGAGCTGGTTCTGGCCATACGAGTAGAAGTAGGTCGCCGCGGCGCGCACGCCGGTGACGAACAGCAACAGGGCGAGATAGAGCAACAACAACTCAAGTCGCCGCGCCCCGATCACATCGTCCACCACTGCTTTGATCACCAGCGGCGTGACAATCAACATGGCGGATAACAAAAAGTTGACGAGGATCAGGGCGGCGACGAGCTTCCGATGTGGTTTCAGGAAAGCGAGAAGCCGTAGCATGGGGAGAGATCAAGGCTAGATCTAAGAGAAATTATAGGTGCCTGGACGAAAACTGCTAGGCGTTAATGCAACGCTTAACTGACTCAGTATCATACCCTGCACGCTGGCAATTTCTAGCGGTAGGCTGTCGGCGCACGTTGAGAATCTGTCTGAGGTGCATTTCGGTCGCTGTCGGATTGTATGCACCAGGGACGGGAACGACGGCTGGAGATTGAGGAGGTAACTGCGAAATGGCTCGAACAACCATCGGTTTCGGTATTGCGTTGATCGTCGTTGGCCTGGGCGGATACTTGCTGGGCGGCGCGTCCAGCTTCACCGCGCTGATCCCGGCGCTGGTTGGTCTGGTGCTGGCCGGCATGGGCTGGTGGGCAACCCGCGGCAACGAAAAGACCGCCTTGCACATCGCGTCGGTCGTTGGCCTGCTGGGGACGCTGGCGCCGCTCACTCGCATCATCCCCGGCCTGACCGCCGGCGGCGAACTGGGCATCGCCTTCTGGTCGAACGTGGCGATGTTCGTGATCAGCGGCGCGTTCTTCGCCCTGTGCGTGAAGTCGTTGGTGGACGCCCGGCGAGCACGAGCCGCGACGGCGAAGTGACGCCAAATTCTGCAGTCACAACAGCTCACCCGTGAGAGACTCTTCGTTGGCGTCCGGTTGAAATTCACTTGGGGATGTCCCTATGACATCCCCTATTGCGTCACAGCACGGCCAGGCGCCCCACGCTCAGGTCCAAACGGACGCCGCCGGCGATGACGCATTACCAGCGCCGCGGCTGCTGCGCAGATCACCATGAACGACAGGCCGTGCACCACATTGAACGGCGTGCCGGGAAAGAACCACGAGTCGGTGCGCAAGAATTCCAGGAAGAAACGCCCCAGCGGATACCAGACGGCGTACATGAGGATCAGATCACCGTCGCGTAGTTGCTTCTCGAATCGGCGCGAGAGGGAATACAACAATCCGAAGCCAACCAGGTTCCAGATCGCCTCGTATAAGAACAACGGATGAAAGCGCGTGCTCTCCGGGTATCGCACGAGGTCATCGAAGGGCGGGATGCGATTGGGTGGATCAATCCTCAAGCCCCACGGCAAAGTCGTCGGCGGGCCGTAGAGTTCCTGATTAATGAAGTTGCCTAATCGAGCGATCGCCTGAGCGAGCGGCATGCCCAACGCAGCGCCGTCGAGGTAGATCAGGAGCGGCAGCTTGCGACGGCGGGCATAGAGGAAGACGGCAATCGCGCCGCCGATGAAACCACCGAAGATGTGCAATCCGCCGCCCATCACATTCAGGATTTCGAGCGGATTGGCCAGATAGCGCTCCAGGCCGTTCGGCCCGCGTGGCGACTGAATGAACACGTAGTACAGCCGCGCGCCGACGATGGCGCCCAACATCACCCACAACAATCCGTCCCACACGGCGTTGCCGCTCTGTCCTTTGCGCTCGACGTAGCGCGCGGCGATTACGGCGGCGATGATGAACGCCGTCACCATCAGCACGCCATACCAGCGCAAGGCTAATGGGCCGATTTCGATGAGCACAGGGCCAACCGGTGGATACATGAGCTTTACTCCAGATAACCCAGGTCGCGCAAACGATTCAGCACCAGCGGATCATCGCTGACTGCGGTTTGTTCCATAGCTTGCCGTCCCGATTGCTGCGTGGCAAACGCCCGCAGTCGCTCGCGCATGGCCCGGACTTGGGCGGGCAACGCATCGCTCAGGTCAGTTATCTCGCCCGGATCGTTTGCCAGGTCATACAACTCGAAGCGATCGGCGCCGGTCTGAATGAGCTTGTAGCGACCACGGCACACGGCAACGCGTCGCTGGTCTGTGCCGCGCCGACGAGCCAGCTCCGGTTTGCGGCGCATGAGCATGTGCTGCACGTTCAACGGCAAGATGGCCTCGGAGAAGGCCTCGCCCTGTTCGGGGTCGGCATCGCCGATGTTGGTCAACGCGAGTGCGCGCTCGGCAGCCGAAGCGACGCCGGCCGCGGCCAGCGCAGTGTGGAACAATCGCCGCGACGAGACAACGTGGTCTACGTTTCCCAGCGCGAACCGCCCGTGCGGATCGCGGATGAGCAGCGGCACGTGAATCAGCTCGTTGTAGAGCGAGATGGTGTGCCCGACCAGTTGCCGTTCGCCGAGGTGTTCGCCGTGGTCGGCCGTGATGATGAACAAGGTGCGGTCCAGCGCACCGCCAATGCGCAGCCTGTCGAAGAACGCCCCGACCAGCTCGTCTTGCCAGGCTGCCTGCGCATCGTACATGCCGTCCAGCAACGCTTTGTGCGCCGGCGCGATTTCGTCTTCCAGGGGCGCCAGCCAACCGAAGGCATCGCTGTTGAAGCGCCGCAGATAGCTCTGCAGATCGCGATCGCCGAAGAACTGCGGGGCGAACTGCTCAACGAACCGACGCGGCGCGTGATACGGCATATGCGTATCCATCAAGTTGATGAAGCAGAAAATCGGCTGCCGCGAAGAGAGCCCCCGACGTTCGATGAGTAGCCGGGCTGCGTCGTCGAGCGAGCGGCGCGAGTTGCCTTTCAACCCCAACGCCGCCTGCCATACCGGGAAGAACAGCGGAGTGAATGAAAGCTCGGTCAGCTTTTCGGAATTCGCAACGACGCCCTGCACGCTGGAGACGAACTCGGCAAATTTGCGCTTGAACCACTGCCGGTATTTGTCCAGCAGGCTGGAACGCAGGCTGGCTTGATTGGGATGCGTGGTGATCAGGCCGACGTAGTTCAGAAAGCTGCGGAACCCGCGCCGCAATCCGTTGTTCACCACGCCGACGAGCGGGTTGTTACAAAAAGCGGCGGTGAAATATCCTCCCTCGCCCAGTCGCTCCGCCAGGGTCGGCAGAGAGGTGGGCAGCAGGCTGGTGGTCTGGAACATGCCATGCACGGAGGGATATTCGCCGGTGAACAGTGAGGCGTGCGCCGGGATGCTCCACTGGGCCGGTGCGAAGGCCCTTCGGAAGCGGGCGCATTCGGATGCGAATGCGTCGAGGTTGGGAGAGGTTCGCGTCGGATAACCCAGGCAGGCGAAGCGATCCACCCGGCGCGTATCGAGCACGAGCAGCACGATGTCCGGTTGGCGGTCAACCATACAGCAGGCTAGTATAGGCGCTTCGCGTTAAGAGTGCTTAACCCGAGTGGCCGACCTGCGAACGGAGGACACCTGCCTACCAATCTTCCATGCTGCCTACCGGACAACTTAGCCGTCGTGCATCCGAACGCGGCGGGGCTGGACATTGGCGCGCGCGAGATTTGGGCGTGCGTGCCAGCCGGCCGGGATGAGGAGACCGTGAAGCAGTTCGACACCTTCACCCCCCGATTTGCAAGCCCTGGCCGACTGGTTGGTGGCCTGTGGAATAGACACGGTGGCGATGGAAAGCACAGGCGTGTACTGGATCCCGCTGTTCGAGATGCTGGAAGCACGGGGCTTGAAGGTGTACCTGGTCAACTCGTGGCATCTCAAACATGTGCCGGGGCGCAAGCAAGCGCAGTTGGGGCCGATGCAAGCCCTGGTCGCCACTGCCTACAAGATTGCCTGGACGGTGTATTACATGCTCAAGAACCGAGTCCAATATCACGATATTGGCGCCGAGGCGTATGAGAAGAAGCAACAGAAACGTGAACTCGCTTACTTGAAAGAGAAGGCGGCCAGGTTGGGCTTCGACCTTCTTCCGCATGACCCCGCCGTGGCGCAGGCCGTAGCCTTAGGCTGACCTAACCGGAAGGAGGGTTTGTCAGGACGCAGTGTTGGGTGGCCCGTGTCCCCTACTGATCTGCTGGAATATACGGGATTAATCCCTTCCGATAGGCGATTGCTTGTAGCTCGCGCGGTAGATAGCGAGCATCCACAATCAGACCATTCACTTCAATCAGCCAGGCAATTGAGCTCTCAGCAATTCGACTGGGCAAAAACCACGTCGCATCAAACTGGGACATACCCAGCATATCGCGGACTTGCTTGGCTTTGTTTGCACCACTGCTCTTACTGACACCGAATACGGCGCATATATCCGCTGCGCTCATGTAGGGCTTTTGGGAGCGATCAAAGAGAAAGTTGATGGTGCCCAGCGCATAGACGATGGCACACGCCCATATTTCCAGCCGGCCACGCAGTAACGGTGAAGGACGTTTGCGAGCCAGTGCCGCCGCTGCCGCACGGCAAAGCCCAGCATATTCGTCACTCAAGTATTGGCGGCAGAATGTATCAGTCAATTCTGTAATGGCCGCGTAGGTGCTCTGCATGGCCTTCGGGATAGATTCGGAGTATGGCTGATTCAACGCACTCATCTTCCAAATTACCTCGCCCCAGAAAACTGCTCGACCAGGTGCGCGAGGCCATCCGACTCAAGCATTACTCCTACCGCACCGAGCAAAGCTATGTCCGCTGGATAAAACGCTTCATTCTCTTCCACGGCAAACGCCACCCCAGTGACATGAGCCGGCCCGAGATCGAAGCCTTTCTGACCCACCCCGCTGCTAAAGCACGTCGCCACCTCCCCGCCGTGCTCACCAAAGAAGTGGCCTGGATTATATAGTTCGTCCCTGACGAATACCAGCTCATGGTGTGGTGCGCCTATTCTCTCTAGTGTCGGTTGGTGTCGGTTGGTGTCGTTGAATACCAATCATGGCGCGCTTGCTGAAGATATACTTTGAACCTGCTCAATCGGCTACATCCGAGTGCCTGGAGCGCTCGGTCGCCCACGGTTTCAACTGGGCAGCCGCAATTCGTAATCTACAACTAACCATGGCTTTCTTCGACCTCCCCCTGGATCAACTCAAAACGTATCTGCCCGATCGCAACGAGCGCCCGGACTTCGATGCATTCTGGCAGCGCACGCTGGACGAGGCGCGCGCCCATCCGCTCGATGCCAGGTTCGAGCCGGCGGACTTCGGCCTGTGCAACGTGGAGACGTTCGACGTCACCTTCAACGGCTACGGCGGTCAGCCGATCAAGGGTTGGCTGATCCTGCCCAGGCATCGCGACGGCAAGCTGCCGTGCGTAGTGGAGTTCATCGGCTACGGCGGTGGGCGCGGGTATCCTACGAATTGGCTGTTGTGGAGCGCGGCGGGCTACGCCCACCTGGTCATGGATACGCGCGGCCAGGGCAGCACCTGGAGCCACGGCGACACACCCGACCCAGAACCGGAGGGCAGCAACCCCCATCATCCGGGTTTCATGACCCGCGGCATCTTGAAACCAGAGACATACTACTATCGGCGCGTGTTCACCGATGCCTGCCGAGCCATCGAGGCTGCTCAGACGTTTGAAGCCGTGGATGCAGAGCGCATCGCAGTCACCGGCGGCAGCCAGGGCGGCGGCATCACCATTGCCGCTGCAGCTCTCTCGCCGGCCGTCAAGGTGGCCATGCCCGATGTGCCGTTCCTGTGTCACTTCCGCCGCGCCGCCACGCTCATCGACAGCAGTCCTTACATCGAGCTGCAGCGCTATCTGATCACGCATCGCGACAAGGTAGATCAGGTTTTCACCACCCTGAGCTACTTCGATGGCGTTAACTTCGCCGTCCGCGCGCGGGCCAGGGCGCTGTTCTCGGTCGGTTTGATGGACGACATCTGTCCACCTTCGACCGTGTTTGCGGCCTACAACTACTGGGCCGGTGAGAAGGCCATCCGCATCTACGAATTCAACCGGCACGAAGGCGGCGGCGAGTATCAAGTCGTGGAGAAGGTGAAATTCCTGCGCGCGATTTGGTGATGTTGCCACATACGCAATACCCCTCCATGCAACGCCTCCGTATCGTTGACAGCCACACCGGCGGCGAGCCGACGCGGCTGGTGATTGACGGCGGGCCGAACCTGAGCGGCGGCGTCGCCGAGCAATTGCGCATGCTGCGCGAGCAGCACGACTGGTTGCGCCGCGCCGTGGTCAATGAACCGCGCGGCAACGATGTGATGGTTGGGGCGTTGCTGTGCACGCCCAGCGATCCTTCGTGCACGGCAGGCGTGGTCTTCTTCAACAACGTCGGCTACCTGGGTATGTGCGGCCACGGCACGATCGGGCTGATTGCCTCGCTGGCCTACCTGGGCCGCATCGCGCCAGGCATGCATCGGGTCGAGACGCCGGTGGGCGCCGTCGAGGCAATGCTGCACCCCCTCCCCGGCGGGGAGAGAGGACTCGCTGCCTACCCTACCCGCGTCTCCGTGCGCAACGTGCCCAGCTATCGCTACGCCAGGGCAGTAAGCGTGAACGTGGAGGGCATCGGCCACGTCACCGGCGACGTGGCTTGGGGCGGCAACTGGTTCTTCCTCGTGCATGATCACAACCAGATGCTGCACCCGAGCAATATCGAGGCGCTGACGCGCTATGCCGGTCAGGTGAAAGACGCCTTGCAGCGCAGCGGCATCACCGGCGCGGACGGCGCAGAGATTGACCACATCGAACTCTTCGGCCCGAGCGAACGCGCCGACAGCAGGAATTTCGTGCTGTGTCCCGGGGACGCCTACGACCGCTCGCCATGCGGCACCGGCACCAGCGCCAAGCTGGCCTGCCTGTACGCCGACGGCAAACTCGCGCTGGGCCAGATATGGCAGCAGGAGAGCATCATCGGCAGCGTGTTCGAAGGCAGCATCGAACTCGGCGACGACGGTCGCGTGATCCCCACCATCACCGGCGAAGCCTTCGTCACTGCCGAGGCGACGCTGCTGCTCGACCCGCGCGACCCGTTCAGATTGGGGACCGCTGAGACGAACTCTCAGAATCGAGCCGCCCACCGGCCGCGTTAGCCCGCTCTCTCACACTCGAGGACTTTATCCAGCCAATCAAACACAACTTGTTGCATGAGGTTCAGGTTGTTGACCTGGCAGTGAGCATCTGCGCCGTCGGCTGCAGTGAAAATACGAAGTTCTTTGGGACATTTGAGTGCGTTGTAAAACTCATGGACCTGCGCCATTTGTTCTTCCGACTCCCCTTCGCCAACCATGCACAATACCGGACAGGCAATCTCACCAATCCTTTCAACTCTCGCGTGCCGCGCCATTTCCAACGCTTCGGAAGCTTTGCTCACCCCGGCCTGCCAGCAGAACTTCTCCATCGCAATCACGGGCAGCGGGCTTTGAAGACCTGCCAGTTTGATAAGCGTGTCTCCGACGAAGGCGGGGGCTTTTAGAAGCGCCGGCGGTATTTCTGCAGTCGCCAGGCGGTGCACATCAATGATCGGCGCGCTGGCGGCGCAGGCTTTGATGCGCTTCTCAAATGTGATGGCGCGGGACACCATGTATCCGCCGCCGCTGATGCCAAACAACCCCAACCGGTCTGCGTCTACCTCTGGTCGGGCAAGGGCGTAATCTACGACGGCTTTGATTGGCGCTTCAGAATCGGTTCGGAAGAACAAGCCATCAAATGGCGTCCCTCCCTGACCCGGCAAGTCCACCATGAGAACATGGTACCCTCGGCGCACTCCTGCCGGGCCCACCCAGAAGTAAAGTTCTTCCGCGCAGGTCTCGCCGCCGCCTATCATGATCAGCGTCGGCGCTTTCCTGATCCCATCATTCCCGTGCAAGAAGTAACCGGGCAGAGATTTGCCTTCGAACGGAATCTGGACTGGTTCGATGGGCGGGCTAAATTGAGCTGCCGCTTGCCGGAAGCACCATTGCGCCTTTTGCCAGGTCTCACGCAGTCGTTGGTCTCGCGGGCGGACGAAGATGGCGGCCATTTGGTGGTACGTGAAGGCGCGCAAGTATGCTTCGCGCGCACTTACCCGGTGCCCGTCTTCCAGTGCGTGGGTTGCCTGAGATTCGACGCGACAGGCAATTTCTGCCCACGCCGTATACCAACTCTCGGGGTCGCCATCTTTGACCTGAGAGGCGGCATAGAGACACTCACCCAATGCCGAACCACCTTCGCTTTGATGAGCCAGAATCCAAGCAAAGTAGAAATCCATGTCTTCGTTCTGAAAATGGATTCTCTGCTTGCTCCGTTGCCACAGTTTCTCTTTATTCATGTGACCTTTTCTTGCCCAGTCGAACACCAGAGCGACTGAGCGCTCTGGGCACCTGGATGTAGCTACCTTTGTGCCCGATCTCAACGCTTGGAGCACCGGCAAAACAGCTTCCCCTCAATTGGGTCACAGTGAGCAACATCTCATGATGGCGCGGCCATCATTCTTCCTGGGGGAAACAGCGGCGCGGTCATCTGACTCACACTATACTCAAAGTCGGCAGGCAAGCAAGCCGTACAACTCGCATTGGCGCAGGCGTAAGCCTCCCGTGCTGCAACATGGTTTCCGGCTGCGATGTTTTGTCCATTGGTGGCGCTCTCCAGGCGACCCCGTTCAGGAAGCTATTCAACCGAAGCGGCCGGGCCTGCCTGATTTCTTCCAGGAGGAACCCCGATGAGCAAACTCAACCAACTTAATCCCAGCCTGAGCCAGGCGCGTCCTTTTGCCGCGATGAGCCGGGTCAACCCGCACGCCGCCGGCGTGGACCTCGGCGCACACGAGATCATGGTCTGCGTGCCGGGCGACCAGAGCACCCAACTGGTGCGCTCCTTCGGCAATTACACCGCTGACCTGCAGGCCATCGCCGCCTGGCTCAAAGCACATCACATCGAGACCGTCGCCATGGAATCCACCGGCATCTACTGGATTCCGCTCTTCGAGACGCTCGAAGCGGAGGGCTTTCGCTGCCATCTCATCAGCGCCCGCTCGCTGCGGCGCATCCCCGGACGCAAGTCGGACGTGCTCGACTGTCAGTGGATTCAGACCCTGCACAGTTACGGTCTGCTGGAGAGTTCGTTCCGTCCCGAAGCCGACCTGGTCGCCCTGCGCACCCTGCTGCGTCACCGCGCCCAACTGCTCGAGCACCGCGCCCCGCACGTCCTCCACATGCAGAAGGCGCTGCTCCAGATGAACGTGCAACTCTCCCAGGTGCTGAGCGACGTGACCGGGCAGACCGGTCAGACCATCATCCGCGCCATCGTGGCCGGGGAGCGTGACCCGCACAAACTGGCCGCCTTGCGCAACTATCGCTGCCACAAAGACGAAGACGAGATCGCTAAAGCCCTGACCGGCACCTGGCGAGAAGAGCATCTCTTCGTCCTTAAGCAATCACTGGAGATGTATGGGCCTGTATCGATTTAGTGGACACAAAGATTAGTTTCCGCCGGCAGCCTCAAACTCGGCTGGGCTGCGGCCTCCC